>CAYOGE010000004.1:0-172625 GCA_964403525.1 uncultured Phycisphaeraceae bacterium
GGCGGGGGGGGCGGGGGGGGCGGGAGTTGGTGCGCTGCTGAAGAGCCTGAGCATCCCCGCGCGGATGGAGTCGTTCGGCCGCGGGGTGATCGACCCGGCCGATGTGCTCTACTTCGTCGCGGTGGCGGCGGTGGGTGTGGTGCTGACGGCGGGTGTGCTGCGCCGGCGGCGGAGCGTGGGGCTGCCGCAGGGTGGCGCAGCGCTGCACGGGGTGATCCGTCTGGCGAGCGTGGTGGTGATCGCGGGGGGCGCGGTGCTGCTGATGGACAAGTCGGGCGTTCGGGCCGACGCGACGGCCGAGCGGCTCTGGACGCTCTCACCCGCGACGCGGGCGCTGGTGGGTCAGATCCCCGCGGGGAACCACCTGACGATCACGGCGTTTGTCTCACCCAGGACACCCCCGAGCCTGGTGCAGCAGCGCGACACGCTGGAGGGGATGATGCGCGAGCTGGCGGCGGTGTCGGGGGGCAAGATCACGGTGCGCATCCGCCCGACCGAGCCGAACACGGAGGAGGCCCGCGATGCAGAGCGGTCGCTGGGCATCAAGGCGCGGGCGATCCCCAGCGAGGATGGGTCGGTGGGCGGCGTGCAGGAGGTCTTCCTCGCGGTGGCGGTTGAGTCTGACGGTGGCGAGGTGGCGACGGTGCCGTTCCTCTCGCGCGGGCTGCCGGTTGAGTACGAGCTGGCGCGGGCGATCCGCAGCGTCGGGACGGGCGTGCGCAAGACGGTGGGCATCCTTGAGACCAGCGCGGGGCTGTTCGGCTCGTTTGACTTTCAGACGATGTCACCCAGGCCCGACTGGCCGATCATCGGCGAGCTGCGCAAGCAGTACACCGTCGAGCGGGTGAGCCCGGGGGCGGACTATCCGTCGAGCGTTGATGTGCTGCTGGTGGCCCAGCCGAGCACGCTCAACGATGAGCAGCTTGCCCGGCTGACGGCGTGGATCAGCGCGGGGAAGCCGACGCTGATCTTCGAGGACCCGCTGCCGATGATCAACCCGGGGATCGCTACCAGCGAGCCCAAAGCGCAGCGGAGCCAGTTCGAGCCGCCCGACTCGACGCCCAAGGCGAACCTCCAGCCGCTGTGGGACCTGCTGGGTGCGCGGATCGGCGGCGATGCGGTGGTGTGGGACAGCTTCAACCCGCGCCCGTCGCTGGCGCAGACGGCCGGCGAGTTCATCTGGGCGACGCCGCGGAAGAACATCGGCTTCGACCCCTTCGCGCAGGACAGCGCGATCACCAGCGGCCTGCAGGAGGTGGTGCTGCTGTTCGGCGGGCGGGTCGAGCGTCTGGAAGCGAAAGCGCCAGCGCCGGCGGCCACCGGTCAGCCGGCGGCCCCGGAGCCCGCGCGCCCCGAGTTCAAGTCGCTGATCCGCTCGGGGCCCACCAGCGGGACGGTGCCTTACAGCACGATCCTGACGCGCAGCTTCTTCGGCTCGCCGCAGCTGAACCCCAACCGCAGGCCGACGCGCGTGGGGAGCAGCCAGTCGATGGCGGCGCTCATCACCGGCGGCGAGAAGAAGCTCAACGTGGTGCTGGTTGCGGACCTTGACATGGTGAGCGACATGTTCTTCGCGATGCGCGAGCAGGGCGCGATGGACCTTGAGTTTGACAACGTGCCGTTCGTGCTCAACGCGGTCGATGCGCTGGTGGGCGATCAGTCGCTGCTGGAGCTGCGGAAGAAACGCAGGGCCTACCGCACGCTGGAGCGGATCGACTCGCGCCGGCAGGACGAGGCCGAGCAGATGCAGAAGGCCGAGGAGGCGGCGCGGGCGGAGGCGCAGGCGAAGCTCGCCGAGGCGCAGGCGCGCGTCGACGCCCGGGTGCAGGAGGTGAGCCAGCGCACCGACCTTGACCAGCAGTCGAAAGAGATCATGATGAGCGGCGTTCAGAACGCGGAGCAGACGCGTCTGACGGCACAGACAGTGGTAATCGAGCAGGCGCGGGCCCGGGCGGTGGAAGATGCACGCCTGGCGGCCAAGAAGAACATCGACCGTATCGAGAGCGGCGTGCGGATCGCGGCGGTCTCGCTGCCGCCGGTGCCGGCGCTGCTGACGGGCCTCTTTGTGATGGTTCGGCGCCGCAGGGCGGGGAGCGCACCGCGCGCCGACTGACGGACAGACCTCTCAAGCAACAGACACTCGGCAAAGACTACCCATGAGCAAGCCAAACCCCTGGATCAAGACCCTCGTGCTCGCCGCGGCCGCCGGCGTGATGGTGGCGCTGGTGATCGCCTCTCGCCCTTCGGACAAGCCCTTCGCGGGCGCCTCGGGCGACCAGGGCTCGGCGCTGGCCCCTGAGCTGACCGACCCGCAGAAGGTGGCGAGCCTTGAGGTGATCGGCTGGGACGAGCAGGCGGCGCGGCCGCGGGCGTTCAAGGTCGAGGTGCAGGGCAACAGGTGGGTTGTGCCGTCGGCGTTCAACTACCCGGTCGACGCGACGCAGAACATGGCGGCGGCCGCTTCGAGCTTTATCGGGGCGCTCAAGGAGCGCATCGTGACCGATCAGGCCACCGAGCACGCACGGCTGGGGGTGATCGCGCCCGACGACATGAACAGCTCGGCGACGACCGGGCGCGGCACGCGCGTGACGATGCGCGATACCTCCGGCAAGACGGTCGCGGACCTGATCATCGGTGCGCCGGTGGCCGACCCAGCGGCCGGGCCGGGCGCTCCGCCCTCGAAGCGGTACGTGCGAGAGGCGGGAAAGAACCGCGTCTACACCACGACGCTCAACCAGGCGTACTCGACGCGCCTGGCCGACTGGGTGCAGACCGACCTGCTGCAGATCACCGCCGACAGCGTGAAGAAGGTGGCGATCGACCGGTATAACGTTGACGAGCAGAAGGGAACGATCGTTGACCTCAAGACGCTGGCGCTGACGCGGCCGGACGCGGCAAGGGCGGCAAACCCGGACCAGCCGGCACCGGCGCGCGTGTGGACGCTCACCAGCAGCCAGGGCCCGGTGCCGCCGGGGGCGAGCGTCAACCAGGCGCGGGCCGACGACCTGCTGGCAGCACTCGGGTCGCTGAAGATCGTTGGTGTGCGGCCCAAGCCTGCGAACCTCGTGAGCCTGATGGCGGGCGAGAAGAGCGAAGGGAAGATCTCACCGTCGGACCAGGCGAGCCTGCAGCGGCACGGCTTCTTCATCACCTCGCAGGGCGCGCTGGTGGCCAACGAAGGGAGCATGACCGTCGGGTGTGCCGACGGTGTGGTCTACACGATGTGGATCGGCGAGCTGGCAACCGACGAGGCGACGAAAGATCAGGCGGCGGGGGCGGCGTCTCCGGCCGACACCACGCCGGACAAGTCGGCCGATGGTCGCTACATGATGGTGACCGTCTCGTTTGACCAGTCGCTCGTGGGGGAGGCTCCGCAGAAGCCGAACGAGTTGGTAGAGCTTGAGAAGCAGGCGGCCGCGCTCGCCGAAGGGCAGAAGCTCAGCGACGATGCGAACGCTCGATTGACAAACCTCGCCGCGGCGTTCAAAGCACAAGCCGACGGTTTCGCGGCTCGCGTGAAGGCGGGGGTGGACCGGCAGTCTCAGCTGGCGAAGCGCTTCGCGGGGTGGTACTACGTGGTCGATGCGACAAGCCTCGAGCGCCTGCGCCCGACCCGCGAACAACTCCTGGCACAGGCACCGGCGGCGGTTCCGCCGGCACCTCCGGCGGTGATTCAGAGCCAGCCGTAAGGCTCCCCGACCGCAAATCGGCCCCCAATCACGAATTCTCCCACTGTTCGCGAGATGTTTGTATCCTCGCGGGCAGGGCATAGTGCATACTGGCGGATGGATATGGGACTTAGCCGTTCCTCGGTTGCCGTCCGCATGTTGCAGTGACCGAGTCCTCAAGGTGTCCGGGCCGGCGACTCAGGCCGCGGCCGTGAGATTCGCGAACAACTTTCAAAGGAGATTCCAATGAACCGCTCACTCGCTCCGCTTGCGCTCTCGCTCTTGGCCGGAGGCGTGCTCACCCCGATGGCCCTGGCGCAGATCCCGCTCCCTGAAGTCACGCGCTGGACCGTGCCAGACCTTGACCAGCGCCGCGCCGGCCTGGCCAACAGCGGCAACAACCATTGCGTGCCGACCAGCCACGCGAACATGCTGGCCTACATCAGCGACCACGGGTTCCACCCGGTCTTTCCGAACGTGACCAACTCGTACTGGGCGAGCGAGTACGGCGACATCACCAACAACATCCATGACCTTGGCGTGATGATGGGCACAACCGGCAGCGGCGGCACGAGCGGGCAGGGGTGCATCGACGGCATGACTCAGTGGCTCGGCGGGCTGCAGTTCCTGTTCAACATCAACTACCAGTGGGGCCCGAACATCACCCCCTCGGACCTCTACTTCTCGATCTCCGGCGGCGGCCTGTCGGCGTTCTGCTACGGGCGGTGGGAGTACATCTCGGCCAACAGCCGCTACGAGCGGACCGGCGGCGGACACTGCGTTACAACACGCTCGGTCAAGGACTTCCGCTTCCCAGTGCAGCCGAACAACGTGGACCCGCTGGTTCGCTACCGCGACCCGGCGAGCGACGAGGGAAACATCAATCAGCAGAGCCCGTTCGCAACCTCTGAGTACCGGCTTCACCGCCTGACGACGAACTTCAAGGGCTACGGCAACGTGACGATGTGGGAAATGCTGACCAACACCGGCGACCAGTACCGGCGGTGCATCGACGGGTTCACGTCGATCACACCGTTGTTCTGCCTGCAGCCGGACCTCGCCAACGGCACGGTGAAGATCAAGACGGTCATCAACCTGATTGACTCGATCGACGAGGGCGGCTTTGCGCTCCCCAACGTGGCAGACCTCGGCTTCGGGATCACGTCGAACCACGTATTCGCGGTGTCGGCGGTCAATTCTGATACTTCCCGGCTTGTGCTCGGCAGCCCGCTGGGCGGGGGCATCACCCACTCGCTGGACCTGCCCGGCTCGGCTGGTCGCAAGATCGCGCCGGGGCGCAACGGAGAGGTGTACCTGGTGCTTGGCACGCAGCTGCGCTGCTTCAAGCCAAACGAGGCGAGCTCGTTCGACGAGCCTCTGCCGCCGGCGACGCTGCCGACGACGCCAACAGCGCTGTGCCACGACGACCTGCGTAACGGACCGACGGCTCTGATGGCCGACGGGTCGGTGCGCGAGTACGACAAGTCGCTCGCGCTGGTGATGACCAGGACGCTCGCGACACCTCCGGGCTGGCCCGGTACGGGCGGACCGGGCTATCAGCGCATCGTCCCCGGCAACACCGTGGGCGACTACTGGTTCGGGCCGCTGGCGGGCGGTCAGCTCAAGCGGTACACCCCGGCAGCTGGGATCCCAACGCGGCTGGTGCTGGCGGAGACGGTGACACCCCCTGCTGGCCTCACGCTCACCGACTTTGACCTGACCGACGGCGGCCAGTTGCTGCTGAAGCGTGGCGGGGTTGTGCAGGTGATGCGCAAGACAGTGACGGGCGGATGGGACGTAGACACCTCAAACCCGTTCAACGGTCTCGTGCTCCCCGGCGGCAGCGGCATGCTGCGGATGTCGCGCAGCCGCAACAACTTCGACCCGGCGATCCACGACACGCCGGAGTGGAAGACCGACGTCGCCAACCCCCAGCCGCTCGGGCCGGAAACGCCCGACTGCATGGCCGATGTCGGCCGGCGCGGCGGCGTGGCCGAGCCCGATGGGCTGCTCGACAACAACGACTTCATCGTGTACATCGACTGGTTCTTCGCGTTCGATGCCCGCGCCGACATCGGTGCCGTCGGCGGCGTGCCGGGGAGCGACGGCCAGTTCAACAACAACGACTTCATCGTCTTCATCGACCGCTTCTTCCAGGGTTGCCCGTGATCGAAGGGCGTAGCGGTCGTCGACGCTGACTGGCGTCCATCGCCGGCCGGCAAAAGCGGGTTGTCACCCACGAAGCGGCCCGCCGACACCCTCTGCTCGACCGCCCCGGTCAACCGACCGGGGCGTTTTTGTTTACCGCGGAAACGGGGATCGCATCGTGGCGGGCGTGCAGCGCCCACCAGGCGACGATGAGCCCGATCAGCGAGAGAACCGCGCTGAGGTACAGCGAGGCCCCCGGCACGCGGGCGGGGGCGTTTTCGCCGTTGAACACCGCGAACACGAACGGCGCAACGAGGAAGCCGCTGATGCTGCCGACGCTCTGCAGCGCGGTGAGAGCGCCCTGCACCGCGCCCTGCTCGGTGGGGCTGACGGACTTGGTGATCAGCGATTGAGCCGCGGGAGAAGCGATGCCGCCGAGCGACGCGAAGCAGATAATGACGTAGATCATCCACCCGTCGGTGGCGGTGCCGTAGCCGATGTACGCGAGCACGCCGATCGCGAGACCGACCAGCAGCGAACGCTTCTCGCCCAGGGCGGGGATGATCTTCCGCGCGAGCCCGCCCTGCACGACGGCCGCGCCGAGTCCGACGAACGCCAGCGAGAGACCGGTCTGGAACTCGGTCCACTGGTAGCGGTGAGCGGTGTAGAGCACCCACGTGGCCTGCAGGCCGAACATGGCGACGTTGAGGAAGAACATCGAGGCCGCCAGCCGAACCACCTGCGGGTACTTGGCGATTCCCGCCGCGACGGCGATGGGGTTCGCCCTTGCCAGGCTGACGCGCGAGCGCCGCTCGGGCGGGAGCGACTCGGGGAGGACGAAGTAGCCGTAGAGCCAGTTCGCCAGCGAGAGAACGCCCGCGGCGTAGAAGGGGAGGTGGGTGTTGATGCCGCCGAGGTAGCCGCCCATCAGCGGCCCGAGGATGAAGCCGATCCCGAACGCCGCGCCGAGCATGCCGAAGCCCGCGGCACGCTTCTCGGGAGGGGTGACGTCGGCGATGTACGCGCTGCAGACGGTCATCGAGGCGCCGGAGATGCCGTTGAGTGCGCGGGTGACAAAGAGGAACCAGAGGTTGGGCGAAAGGGCCATGGCGAAGTAGTCGAGCCCGGAGCCGAAGATCGACACCAGCAGCACGGGCCTGCGCCCAAAGTGGTCTGAGAGCGCGCCGAGGGTGGGCGTGAAGACAAACTGCATGACCGCGTAGGTCGCGGCGAGGAAGCCGTAATACGGCGCAGCCCTGGCCTCGTCGGCGGTGTCGAGCAGGTGCATGACCAGCTTCGGGGCGACGGGGATCAACAGGCCAAAGCCGATGACGTCCAGCAGCAGCGTGATGAAGATGAAGCTGACGGCAGGCTTGTTCGATCGCACTGGGGGCTCCGGTTCGATGCGCGGCGGTTGGATCATTGGCCGGTGAGAGCGGTCAGGGGCGTTGGCCGCACGGGAGCCCTTGGCGGTATGCTGCCGGCATGGCCGCCACTTCAACGACCGTCCGCCCGGCGACGCTGGCCGACTGCCAGGCCTTGGCACGCGCACACTACGAGAGCTGGATGGCCGCGTACCGCGGTGTCATGGCCGACTCGTTCCTCGATACGCTCTCGATTGGCGGGTTCGAGTCGTACGCCCGGCCGCGGCTTGAGCGACCTGCGGAGGGGCAGAGCTACCTGCTCGCCGAGGTCGATGGCGAGGTTGCCGGGTTCAGTCGCGCTGGGCCGACGAGGACGAGTTCGCCTACGGGCGACCCGCTGCCCGAGGGGTTCGCGGCGTGGGCGTCGGCCGAGTTGTACGCGATCTACGTTCGCCCGCGATGGTTTGGCGCGCGTGTCGGGGCGGCGCTGCTCTCAGCCGCAGCCAGTGAGATGGCGGCGGCGGGTCACCGCTCGATGTGCGTGTGGGTGCTGCAGGGGAACACACGGGCACTGGCGTGGTACAAACGGCGCGGCGCATCGCCCATCGCCGAGGGGCCGATCACACTCGATGGCGTTGCGTACCCGCAGACGGCGCTCCTGTGGCCAGAGCTTGCGCTGCTATGAAACAAGCCCCGGGCGGGCCCGGGGCTTGGTGGGTTTGCGGACTCTACGTTTTCGTTACGGCGAGGGGCAGGCGATCTGCTGCTGCAGTCCCCGTGCTTCCGCACAGGTCTCCTGCGAGGCAGTCTACTTGCTGTCGAGCATGCCGAGCTGCCACATGAGGAAGATGCGCTGGTCGGCCGCGTCACGGATGCGGAGATTCAGCGGCTTGCCCTGGCCGTGGCCACCCTCGCGGTCGACCCACAGGAGAATGGGTTTCTCTTTCGGATCGCTTGACGTCGCGGCCTGCATGGCGGCGGCCATCTTGCGTGCGTGCAGGGCGTGGACGCGGGTGTCGTTCTCGCCCGCGGTGAAGAGGATGGCGGGGTAGGGGTAGTTCGGCTTGATGTTCTGGTACGGGGAGTACTTGATGATCCAGCCGAAGTCTGCCTCCTTCTCGGCCGTTCCATATTCGCCGACCCAGTAGCGGGCCATGAGGAAGTTCTGGAACCGCACCATGTCCAGCAGCGGCACAGCGCAGATGATGGCGTTGAACAGCTCTGGGCGCTGGGTCATCATCGCGCCCATGAGCAGACCGCCGTTGCTGCCGCCGGTTGCTGCGAGCCGCTTGGGGTTGGTGTACTTGTTGGCGATGAGCCATTCAGCGGCACCGATCATGTCGTCGAAGACGTTCTGCTTGTTGCCGAGCATGCCCGCTTCGTGCCACGCCTTGCCGTACTCGCCGCCGCCGCGAAGGTTGGGGAGCGCGTAGACACCGCCGGCGTCGAGCCACTGGAAGAGCGTGGCGGAGAAGTTGGGGGTCATCGAGATGTCGAAGCCGCCGTAGGCGTTGAGGATCGTCGGGTTGTTGCCGTCGAGCTTCAGGCCCTTCTTGTGGACGAGGAACATGGTGACGGGCGTGCCGTCCTTGCTGCTGTAGGTGACCTGGTTGACCTCGACGGTCGAGGGATCAACGGGAACCTCGGGCTTCTCCCACACGGTCGGCTCGGCGCCCGCGTTGGCCAGATCGATCTTGAAGATCGTGGGCGGGTAGTTGAAGCTGGTGAAAGAGAGGAACGCCTCGGTGCGGTCGTCCTCGGTGCTGATGCCCGCGGTGCCGATGCCGGGGAGGCGCACCTCGGTGCCGGGTGTGCCGTCCATCGCGAACGTGCGGATGCGCGTGGAAGCCTTCTCTTCGTAGCTGGCGACGATCATCCCCTTGGCGAGGCCGAAGCCCTTGAGCGTGGCGTCCTTGGACTCGGGGACGACGACCTTCCAGTTCTCCTCCTCGGGGTGGTTGAGGTTAACGGCGACGATCTGGTTGCGCGGGGCCTTGTAGTCGGTGATCATGTAGAACGTGTCACCGTGGATCTCGCCGTTGAATTTGTTGGGGGCACCGACCTTGATGACCTTGCGGGCGTTGTTGACCGGCGTGCCCCAGGTGTTCTCCTTCAAATCGACGCACCAGATGTCCTGCGACGAACCGCCTGTCCAGTAGTTGAGGACCATCCAGCGCGCGTCCTTGCTGAAGTACGCGCCGGGACCCCAGGTCGTGGCGAGTTCTTTGTTCTCGGCCACGGTGAACTGGCGGAAGAGGAGCGGATCACCCTTGGGGTTGTAGCCGAGGATGTGCACGCGGATCTGGGCCGAGTAGGGGTTGTTGACGTCGCCGAGGCGCTCGTAGAAGAACCCCTTGTTGCCGGGGAGCCACTCGATGACGTTGGCCTTGCCCTCGATCTGGTCGGGCAGCCACATGCCGGTATTGGTATCGATGACATAAACGGTGGTGTTCTCATCGCCCGCCTTGTAGAGCCCGACGGCGAGGTACTTGCCGTCTTGTGAGGGAGCCATGCCGCCGATGGCCGTGAGGCCGGTCGGGTCGAACTGAGCGGGGTCGAAGAGCACCTTCGCCTTGTCGTGCGACTTGTGGCGCGCGTAGATCGTCGGCTGGTTGGCGCTCCCCTCGCGCTTGGTGTAGAAGTACCACTCGCCTCGCATCGCGGGGGCGGAGACGGTGCCAACCTCCATCAGCGGGCGCAGCTTCTCTTCCAGCGCCTTGCGCCCGGGGAGGTTGTCCAGCACACTCCGCGTGTAGTTGTTCTGGGCCTCGGTCCAGGCGTCAACCTCTGCGGTGCGCTTGCCCATGGCGTTGGGGTCGCTGTTGTCCCCCTCGAGCCAGCGGTAGTTGTCGATGAGCTTTCGCCCGAAGATCGTCTCTTCGACCGGGCGCTTTTCAGTCTTGGGCACGCTGAGCGGCCCGGAGGTCCCCGCGCCCGTGCCCCCGCCCGCCCTCGGCTGCTCATCGGCCATCAGCACCCCTCCACAGACGGCCCCAGCCGCCGCGACAACCAGAAATCCGACCTTCCACGAGTGTTGCAGAATCGCCATTTCGAGGCCTCCGTTCACGAATCACCGAACACTAGACCGGTTCTACCCGCGCGATGAAGAAGGTGGGTGCGGTGACGGACCGTCACCGGCGTACCTTTCTACCCGCCCGGCTCAGCGGCCGGGGTGTCCGCGGGCGGAACTTCCCGAATGGGAACCGAGCGCTACCTGGAGATAGATGCATGGGCGTGTTCGATCTGTTCAAGAAAAAGGATGGTCCCAGCCGCACCGCTCTTATCGGGGCACCCGGCCCGGCGTTCTTTGACATGCTCGGAAAGAAGGTCTCCGCCGCCGGGGCGACGCTGAGCCCAGAGAGCATCGAGAACATCCGCTCCGTCCTCTCGCCGCTGGCAAAGATGGGCGCCGACATCGACGCGCAGCTCGAGAAGATCACGATCGATGTAGACAAGTCTGGACGGCCGGATCGGCTGGTGATCCGCACGATGGTGGCCGGGAAGCCGATGGGGCCGCAGACGACCTTCGACGTGACAGCCGTTGACGCCAAGTCGTGCCGCGTGAAGGGGCACATGACCATGCCGTCGGGCGGGGGGATCAAGGACAAGCTGCTGATGGCCGGCCTGGCGCGGAAGCTGGAGTCTGACAGCCGCATCGCGTTCGACAAACCGATCGCCGACGCGGCGAAGACGCTCGGCGCCAGCGTGAAGTTCGAGGATTGAGCGGCCCGGGCCGCGCAACCCCGGCGCGCTCAGCCTGAGAATTCGTGACAGTCGGTCGAGCCCGTTGCCGCATGTGCTTGCGGCGGCTGGTCGCTGTGGCTTTTCGCCGACCATTCTCTCACTAGGCTCAAGGAGAGCACCATGTCACACTCCGCTTCATTCCGCCCCACCGGCACATTCGCACTGGTTGCGCTCGCCACCGGCGGCGCGCTCGCCGCGCCCGACTTCGGGCCGGCGACAAACTACGCAGCGCCTGCGCGGCCGAGCGTCAGCACGCTCGCGGACTTTGACGGCGACGGCGATACCGACATCGCTGTGACGACCGACAACCCGGACAAGATCTCGATCTTCTTCAACGTGGCCGGGCAGTTCAACGGTGCGCCGGTGAACATCCTGACCGGCGCGGGGACGGGCGCTGACAGCGTTGTCAGCGCCGACATCGACGGCGATGGCGACGCCGATCTACTGGTTGTGCTCAAGAACTCGCAAACGGTACGGGTCTACCTCAACAACGGGCTTGGTGCCTTCACCGCGGGCGCTTCGCTGGCGGTTGGCGACCGGCCCCAGGGGCTGGTCGTCACCGACCGTAACGGCGACGGCGTCCCAGACTTTGCCCTGGTGAACCGCAACGACAACACCATGATGCTCATCGACTACTCGGCCGGCGTGCTCAGCGCGGTCACCCTCCCCACGGGCAACGAGCCACGGGCTGTCGCCTTCGGACGCTTCAACGCCGACGGGTTCGTCGACATGGTCGTGACAAACCACGACGACGCCACGGTCTCGGTGCGCCTCAACGACGGGAGCGGCGGCTTCGGGCCCGCGACAAGCTACAGCGTCGGCGGGGTGGTCAAGCCGGACGGCGTCGCTACCGGCGACCTTGACGGGGACGGCGACATCGACTTTGCGGTGACCACCGGAGATGCGAACCTCGGGCTCAGCTTCGTCTCGATCTTCCTCAACAGCGGCAACGGCACGTTCACCGGCCCGACCAACATCTCAACGCTCGGCCAGAACGGTGGGGCGCTCGCGATCGCCGACCTGGACATGGACGGCGACAACGACATCGCCGTGGTGAATCAGGACTCGTCAACGCTGGCGTTGCTCGGCAACAACGGCGCTGGCGGCTTCGCAGTGGTGCAGCCGCTGACGCAGGTCGGCGCCGGCGCGGGCCACCTCTCGCTGGGCATGCTCGACGGCAACGTCTCGCTCGACGCCGTCGTCACCAACCGCGACGCCGGCACCGTCTCGGTGGTGATGAACCTCTCGACGCCACCGGTGGTCGCGTGCGGGCCGGCCGATGTCGGCGGCACCGGCGCGTCGGCCGGGTTTGACGGCCTGCTCAACAACAACGACTTCATCGTTTACATCGACCGCTTCTTCGCCGGGAACGCGTCGGCCGACATCGGCACCACCGGCGGCGTGCCCGGCGCAGACGGCCAGTTTGACAACAACGACTTTATCGTCTTCATCGACTGGTTCTTCGCCGGCTGCTGAGGGAACGGCGGATGCGGCTGACACGATCATCCCTTTCGGGCTCCGGCGCCTAGGCGTGCCGGGGCCCGTTTCTTGTTCGACGACCACTCGCTCGCGCCGGCGTTATTGCACCAGCCCCTTGGTCAATCGCATGAAGGCGGTCTCAAGGTTGACGGCCTCTTCGGTGAACTGGGCCAGCCGGAAGCCGTTGTTGATGAGGATGTTGGGGATGTCGGAGAGGTCCTGGCGGGCTGTGCCGTTGGCCGCCGGGCCGGTCCCGCTTGAGCCGGGGGCCATGCCGTCGAAGTTCACCTGGATCAGCGGGAGCGTCACGCCGCCCATCTGCGGACCCTGGCCCTCGTTGATCTGCACCTTTGTCACTCCCGGCAGCTTGCTCAGCAGTTCCGCGGCCTGCTGGTGCCTGCCCGTCACGGCGACCTGCACCACCTGGCCCATCTTCGCGCGGCGCACGGCCTCGGCCACGCCGCCGGAGAAGAGCAGCTGGCCGCGCTCGATGATCCCGACGGTGTTGCACATCTCCGCGAGTTCTGGGAGGATGTGGCTGGAGATGACGATGGTCTTGCCCATGCGCTTGAGCTCCTTGAGCAGCTCGCGCATCTCGACGCGGGCGCGCGGGTCCAGGCCGCTGGCGGGCTCGTCCATCAGCAGCACCTTGGGGTCGTGCAGCAGAACGCGGGCGACGCTGAGGCGCTGCTGCATGCCGCGCGAGAGGCTGTTGACCTCGGCGGTGGCCTTGTAGTTAAGGTCCGTCAGGTCGAGCACATCCTGCACCACTTGCTTGCGCTTCTTGCCGTGGATGCTGTAACAGGCGGCGAAGAACTCGAGGTACTCAACCACGACCATGTCGGTGTAGGCGCCCATGAAGTCGGGCACGTACCCGATGATCGGGCGGATCTGCCGGTTCTGGTATCCGACGGTGAGCCCGTCGATCATCGCCTGGCCGCTGCTGGGCTTCAGCAGCGTTGCGAGGATCTTGATCGTCGTGGTCTTGCCGGCGCCGTTTGGGCCGATGAAGCCGAAGCAGTCCCCCTGGTTGATCGCCAGGTTCAGGTTGTCAAGCGCGGTGAAGTCACCGTACTTCTTGGTCAGGTTGATCGTCTCGATCATCGGCACGCTTGCACACTCCGGTCCTGCCTGGGCTGCACCCACTGGCACGCACACTTCAGTCCATGTTCGCTCTGTTCAATTCCCGGTAATCCTCGGCGGGTTGTCTGGCAGCGGGTAGACCCACCTCACCACGGTTCGTCCCGTGGTCCCCATGGGGTCGCCGTTGAGCGTCAGCGGCACGGGAGATGGGGCGTTCTCCATCTGGCCGATCACGATCACGCACGGGCGCGTGAACCATCGCGAAAGGTCAAATCGGTGCGCATCCGCCCGCTGGGCGAGCACCTGGCGATTGTCGCTGCGCGCATCGGGGGGCTCGAGCACGCCGTAGAGCGAGAGGGCCGTCAATCGCTGAGAAATCGACGTGGGCGAGTAGACCGGCTGCGCGCCGCCGGTGGTCGACCGGCTGCCGCTGGGGTTAAACGACATCGGGTCGAAGTTATCGCTCACCTGGCCGACGAGGTCTGTGAGCAGGCTGCTGGTGCGCCCCGGCGAAGAAAGTGGGAACCAGAGCTGTCCGGGCGGATCGATCGCGAGAACCTCACCCGGCTTCCATTCGGCACGCTGGTAGTAGTTGCCCTCGGTCTGCAACTGCCCGACGTAGCTCTCCTGCGCTCGCACGGGGCGCTGGCCACGGATCACCAGCACGTAGACGTCCTTGAGGCTCGTCGGCAACTCGTGCTTGAGCGAGCCCCCCACTCGCCAGCCGCGCGGCGTTTCATCGGGCGTGAGCGTGAGGGGCGCGGCACTGGCGCCGTCGTCGGTGAACGGGAGGGGCATCTTCCACGCCGGCCCGCCGAGCCACTCGCCGACGTAGTTTTTGGTGGTGGACCGCGCGGGGGTCAGCACCTTGTTTGGCGCGCGCCCGTTCTCGCCGTAGGCCTGTGAATCGGCGAAGGATGACGATGTCGCGGATGCGAGTTCGCTCGGCGCGGCGTCCCACGGCGCGAGGGTGTTGAATATTGGGTTCTTGGGATCACTCGCAGCGGCAGGGCTGCCGATACCGACTTCCATCATCCCGAAGCGCGGCAGCAAGACGCTCATCCAGACCTTGGCACGCTCGGTGTCCTGCCCGTAGACATGGTCAACGATCGTCACGTGCTGGGCATCAAGCTTGCCCGGCTTGAGCAGTGTTGCACCGCCCCAGGCGACGGCGGTAAAGGCGATCCCGACGGCGACGAAGCCGACCCACGCATGACGGGCGGCTTCCTTCCTCTTTGCGAACCAGAAACCAAGGGGTCCGGCGACAACCCAGTAGAGCGCGAAGAGCACGAACGCCAGCATCACGCCCGCGAACGCCTGGCCCGTCTTGTTGATCAGGCCGGGGATGTCCTGATCGAGGGCACGCTGCTGGCGGTTGGTGAAGTTCTTTGGGCCCTTGTAGCCGGGCTCGCGGCTCTTGGCGACCTCGGCATCGCTGATCAGGCGGCCCCTGCGGCCCAGCACACGGTTCCAGAAAACGTCGGGCTTGACGGCGTTGAGGGCGTTGAGCGTCTGGCTCGCGACGTCGAGGCCGATCACCGTGACAGCCCCGCAGCCGACCGTGCGGCTGGTGACGATCGATTTGCCGTCGGGCCCGGCGAGGATGCGCGTGGCCTCGCCCGGCTTGGCGCCCGGGAGCGGCTCGAGCACCTGCACAACCGCCGAGGTCGGCAGGGCGGTGTCGTTGTCTGTCAGCAGCGGGCGATAGGGGTTGAGGTCAACATTCTCCAGTCGCTGCACGCTGACCTTGGGGAAGATGTCGGCGAGGGGCTGGGCAGGGTTGGTCCACGTCTGCCCAACGGCCGGCAGCACAACGACCAGATGACCGCCGCGCATCACCCACTCGCGGATCGCGCGGGCGCGGTCGTCGGGGAGGTCGGTCGGCTCAAGGTCCGGGCCTGTGCCGGTCCAGATGATGCAGTCCATCTGGCTCAGGCCCATCCATCGGTCGGGGATGGTGGCGACGGTCATGCCGACAAACTCAACACGCTCGTGCGCCATCGGGGCGTAGCCGCTGTTGTAACCCGCGTCGGTCGCGAAGTTCGCCATGCCGGCGAGGTTGCGCCCCACGATGCCAAAGAAGCCGACCCGCGCATCGATCGGCGCGGGGACGTTGAACTTGGCTCGTCCGAGCAGTTCCCCTGCGTTGGTGACGCCCGCCGCGCGTTGGGCAGAAGATGGCTCGGCCACCGTGTGGGCGGTGATCACAAACTCCTGCATCGTCACCGCGCTGAACGGGAGGCGGGCGTAGATCCAGGTTGGTTTCTTCTCTCCGCCGACCGCGAGCGTGCCCTGAAACAGCGTGGTGTCGCCGTCTGGGTCTGGCATGGCCAGTTCCAGCAGCACCTCGCGCGTGGTCTGACCGAGGTCCGTCACCTGGACCTGCACGCCGATCCACCCGCCGGGACGCGCCTTGCCGCCGACCCCCCACTGCAGAACCTTCAGGTCAACGCTCGCCCCATCCTGTGCCTGAACGCTCGCGCAGAGCAACAGCGTCAGCGAGAGGGCCGATAACGCCTTCAGGAGCCGGTTGATAAAAGGCAAGCACGGAAGCGGCATAGGCGGCACAGTGTACGGACCAAAGGCGGAGGTTGTTTCAACCGAAGTAAGGAGCCATGGGCGGACTCCCCCTCGAATCCTGGGCGTTGATCACGGTGATCGCGGCGGCGGCGGTCTTTGGCACCCTCTACATCCTCGCGTCGATCCTTCGCGACGCCAGCCGGCGCGTGGAACTCTACAAGCGCGTCGCCGACCTGCGGGCCGAATACGCCCGCCAGGCGGCAGAGATGGCCGAACGCCGCACCAAGACACCCCAGTTTGTCGAGGTCGTCGAAGAAGCCCTGCCAGTGCGGCACGCAGCCTGATTGGTCGCCCCCGGCGCTCCCCAAACCCGGTCTTCGGCCCCGATTTGCGCCGTCGGTCCGTGCACGATCGGCCTAGCGGTCGCCGTCTGAGCAACGTCTTGGTCGGTGGCGTTGCCGCGGGCGATCGGTTCAGCGATCCTGCAGCGCCCTGAGTTCGTCAATGAACAGGGCGTGGCTCCGCGTGCCAAGGCGGAAACAGTCGATCTCAAACTTCTCATTGGGTGAGTGGACGCGGTCATCGTCGAGCCCGAAGCCCATGAAGATGGTGCTGATGCCCAGCATGCTCTTGAGCATGCCCGCCACCGGGATCGAGCCGCCGCTCTTGATCATCGCCGGGTCGACCGAGGCCGCACGCTTGAGGGCGCGGCGGGCCGCCTGCAGGTGGACCGAGTCGGTCGGCAGTGTTGCGGGGAAACCGCCGTGGAGGTCCTTGAGGTCCCAGCGGAAGCCGGGGGGCGTGCGCTCGCGGAGCCAGTTGAAGAAGAGCGACACGGTCTTGTCGGGCTGCTGGTCGGCCACCAGGCGGAAGCTGACCTTTGCCGTTGCGTGGGCCGGGATGACGGTCTTGGCACCCGCGCCGGTGTAGCCGCCATAGATGCCGTTGATCTCCGCGGTCGGCCGCGCCCACTCGCGCTCCATCGCCGTGTAGCCCGCCTCACCGACGTCGGCCGCGGGTTGCAGGCCGATCTTGGCGAGCGCCTCCGCGGCGTTGAAGCCGAGTTTGCTCCAGGCAGCCCGCTCATCGGCGGAGGGCTCGGGGCACCCTTCGTAAAAGCCGGGAATCGTCACGCGGCGGTCGCTGTCCCAGAGTTGGCTGAGGATCTGCACCAGCGCGGTGTTAGGGTTGAGCATGCGCCCGCCCCACAGGCCGCTGTGGAGGTCCTGGTTCGGGCCGTGCAGCGTGATCTCGGTGTAGGCGAGGCCGCGGACGCCGTAGGTGATCGCCGGCTTGCCGCGCCCGAGCATGCCCGTATCGCTGATGAGGCAGACGTCGCAGTCCTTGAACTTCGCCATGTGGTCTTTGACGAAGGGCTCAAGGTTGGTGGAGCCTGACTCCTCCTCCCCCTCGAGCATGACGGTGAACTTGACGCCGCCGCCGACAAGGTCGGTCACGTGCCGGTAGGCCCGGACGGCTTCCAGAAACGTCATCACCTGCCCTTTGTCGTCGACCGCGCCGCGGGCGACAATGCGCCGCCCCGGCCCGCCCGGCTTGCCCTCGCGGATCACCGGCTCAAAGGGGGGGCTCTCCCAGAGGTCGATCGGATCGACCGGCTGCACGTCGTAGTGCCCGTAGAAGAGCACGTGCGGGCCGCGGTAGTCGGGGCTGCCGGGGCAATGGGCCATCACCACCGGGTGCCCGGGCTTGTCGGCCGTGCCGGTCGGCACAACCTCAGAGCCGAAGCCGCAGTCTTTCAGGTAGTCCGCCGCCCACTGCGCGGCCCGTTTGCAATCAACTGCGTAGTGCGGGTCGGTGCTGATGGAAGGGATGCGCAGCCATTCGTCGAGACGCTGGAGCGAAGCGGTCTCTTCGTCGGCGAGGAACTTGAGCACGCGGTCGACCTGTGGTGGCATGGGCTGGCCCTCCGTGAGCAGAGAGCGTAGCGCACCCATGCCCGGCCCTCAGGCGCACAGACTGCGCCGAGCGGAGGTGCAGCCGGGCGGTAAACGGCGCTACCGGATGACGGGATAGGGGTTGTGCGACCGGACTGGCCTGCCGCAATCGGGGCAGATCGTCGGTCCGGTCTTTCCGGCAAACTCGTTAAGAAGGACCCACGTCGGATGGTCCTTGATGGTGCCGTCCTTCGCCCAGAAGCACGGTTCGGCAAGGTACAGCGTGTTGCGCCCCGTCTTGGGATTGACGTAGGGGAACGACTTCCCGTCGGGGAGCCGGAACTTCTCGATCAGCTCGCCGGTTTCAGAATCGATCACCGCACGGACTTCTGAGGCGCTGGCCGCGGTCTCGCCACCCAGGAAGCTGGTAACGATGTAGACCGAGAGCGCCAGCAAGACGACGACGCAGACGATCGCGACGATCTTGTTCTTGCGATCGGACGCGGATGCAGGAGCGCTGGTTGACTTGGCCTGCCCCGACCCGGGCTGCGATTCTTCGATGCCCGAGAGGAGCGATCCCTTGCCGTGTGAAGCCATGATGATTGAGCCTTTGGCTTACGGAACGATGTAGGGAGTAGCGGTGCTCGCGGAGTCGTAACGGTTTGCCCACTTTGAGCGGGCGGTGAGCCAGAAGCGACCGTTGGTGCGGATCTTCGTGCCGGTGGGGAACCAGAAGTCCGGGTCGATCGCGTCTTCGTCGCTCATCGACGCGCCAGAACCGTCAAAGAACGCCAGATTACCCACCACGCCCTTGCTGCTGGGGTCGGTGGGGCTCTTCTTCGGGCCGTGACGGAATGCGTAAACGCGTGCGTCCTTGATCACGGCGGGATTGGCCACGTGAGCTGAGCGGAGCGACTCGCCTGGCGCGGCGACGCGGTTGAGCCCCTTGCTGCAGTTGGAAGCGTCCTGGTAGTACCAGCCGCCGACATCCTGGAACATGCCGCCGA
Organism: uncultured Phycisphaeraceae bacterium; assembly: GCA_964403525.1. Taxonomy (GTDB): domain Bacteria; phylum Planctomycetota; class Phycisphaerae; order Phycisphaerales; family UBA1924; genus JAJTGZ01. The sequence goes on from CAYOGE010000004.1 coordinate 18,909, forward strand.
AGCTGGCGGTCATCGAAAAATCAAAGTCGGGGGCCTGCTGCTGGTCGGCGTAGCGGTGGCCGCCGTAGAGCGCAACCTTGTGCGAACCGATGCGGTTGAGCTGAGGGATGAAGCCGCCGCGGTCGGTCTCCGGGCGCGGCCCGGTGCCGATGAGGCTGTTGTGCGTGGTGGAGGTGAACTGGGTCGACATGTTGTAGGAGATCATGCGCCCGTCGGTCACGTTGCTGGCGCCGCCGTTTGAGTAGACCACGGACTTGATGTTGTTCTGCGGATCGCGGAACTGCTCAAGGTCGCGCAGCCACATCAGACGTTCGCCGCGTGCGTTCTGGCTGCCGTCGCCGATCGCGTTGGGGCCGGCGTAGCCGAAGTACTCGGCCATCGGGCCCATCCAGTCGTAGATCTGGGTGGCGCTGCCGTTGAATCGAGACGAATAGCTCTTGACGTACCCGGCGCCGTCGGTCGGTGCCGCCGAAGGGAGGCAGTCAAAGCCGCTGGTCATCGGCGAGCCGATCAGCCAGTCCTTGTTGTCCGCGGCGTACCCGTGCAGGCCGCCGGCGAGGTTCTTGAGCTTGACCAGGTCGGCGATCTTCCTCGCTTCGTTGCGCGCACCCGAGAGCGCGGGGAGCAGGATGCTCACCAGCAGCGCGATGATGGCGATGACCACCAGCAGTTCGATCAGCGTAAATCCGCTGCGGTTGCGCGTCGTTGACCCGGCCATGGGCATCTCCAGTTTGCGGACAGTGATCACGGTCGCCAGCGGCAGTAGAACACTCGACGCCGGCACGGGAGTAAGGGTAGCAGACAAACCGCACGAATACACATGAAGTGAACGCCTGAACCGATCCTTTACGCACGTTGGGGTGGCAAAGGTTGCCCGGCTTCCCAGAAAGATGCCTCAGGGTACACGGTACGGGCACAGCACCCTACTTTAGGGGGTATTGTGGATGACCTGTCAATTCGACCCCAAAGCTCCCTCGACCGGGACAAGGTCGATGCTCACGGGATAGTGGTCGGAGGCGTAGCCGGGGGGAGGGGGTGTGGTGCGATAGTCGGCCTTCGCGTCGCGTGCGGGCATGCCAAGCACAAAGCGTGAGGAGAGGACGAGCTCGGGCTTGATGTTGGCGTTGTAGTAAATGTGGTCGATGCAGCGCGACGTCGTGTGGGTCATCGTGGCGCGGTCTTGCGGGTTGCGGTCGCTCCAGATGCTCGGCATGCGGGCCGCCTCAAACGGCTTCAGCGCTCCCTGGTTGAGCGTGGCGTTGCAGTCACCCAGCACGAGGATGTTGGCCTGCGGCTTCTGCTTGACGATCGCGTCAGCGAGGTCGATGACGCCCTTGGCCTCAGCCGCCCGCTGTAGGTCATAGTCGCGGCCGCTTTTGAGGTGGACGACAAAGAGGGTCAGCTCGTAGCTGGCGGATCGGGCCTCGGGCTTGCCCGCCTTCTTGAGCAGGTCACTGACAGAGGTGTTGGGGACCTCGATGGTCACCTCCAGCGGCGAGCGCTTGAACTCGTACTCGGTGCCGGCTTCTTTGTTCGCGTCGCGCCCCCACTTCTCGGGCTGCTTGCCGCCGAGCTTCTTGTGCGTGAACGTGCGGACGCTCTTGATCGGAAAACGCGAGAGAACGGCCTGCTCGATGCCGCGGGGGTCGCCGGCATCGACCGAGGCGATGTACTCGTAGCCAAGCCCCTTGAGCCAACCGTCGCGGAACCACTTGACGGCCGCTTCAGACTCGACCTCCTGCAGGCAGAGGATGTCCGAATCGATGAGGCGGATGGCGTCGGCCGCGGCCTTGAGCTGGTCGGCGGGCTTGGTGGAGTCTTTGTCCTCAAACGTGCCGGAGAGCGCGGGGTCGTCCTTGTCGTCGAAGAGGTTCTCGACGTTGAAGGTGGTGATGCGGATCGCACCGGTCGTCTTGGCGGGTGCCTGCTTGACGCCGAAGCGGATGGTGCTGGTCGGGTCTGCGGCGGGCAACGCGGGCGTTGCCGGTACGGCCGCGGGCGGGGCCTTGAGCCCGGGCTGCGAGAGCATGGCGGCGACGGCGACGGTGGCGACAGCGACGACGCCGATGACGAGCTGCACGGGCTTGGTGACGGGCATGGCCGAGGGTATGCGTGCGCAGGATGTGGCGGTGCATTCCTACACTGGCGGGTGAAGCTGATCCTTGCAAATCCGAGGGGGTTTTGTGCCGGCGTGCACATGGCGGTAGACGTTGTGGGGATCCTTCTCGACACGTGCCCCGAGGTGCCGGTGTACGTCTACCACGAGATCGTGCACAACCGGCACGTGGTCGACCGCTTTGTCGACCGCGGCGCGGTGTTTGTTGAGAGCCTTGAGGATGTGCCCAACGGGTCGCTGGTGGTCTTCTCTGCCCACGGCGTGTCACCGGCGATGCGCCGGCTCGCTGATGCGCGCGGGCTGATCAGTGTCGACGCCACGTGCCCGCTGGTGACCAAGGTGCACAGCGAGGCCGTGCGGTACGCCCGCCAGGGGTACCAGATTCTGCTGGTTGGGCACCGCAACCACCAGGAAGTGATCGGCACAATGGGCGAGGCGCCGGAGGCGACGCAGGTGGTCGAGAGCGCGGCGGACATCCCGCGCCTGACGATCAAGGACCCGTCGAAGCTGGTCTACCTGACGCAGACAACGCTGAGCACCGACGACGCGGGGGAGATCATCGATGCGCTCAAGCGGGCGTTCCCGCTGATCAAGGAGCCGCCGGGGAGCGACATCTGCTACGCGACGACCAACCGGCAGGCGGCGGTGCGGCAGATCGCCCCCGAGTGCGACGCTGTGCTGGTCGTCGGCAGCCGCAACAGCAGCAACAGCGTGCGATTGACGGAGATCGCACAGAACGTTGGGACGAAGGCGTTCCTGCTCGACGACGCGAGCGAGGTGCGCGACGAGTGGTTCGCGGGCACCCCCGGCGACGGTCGCAAGGCGACGGTGCTTGTGACGGCGGGTGCGAGCGCGCCCGAAGACCTTGTCGCGGAGCTGTGCCGCACGCTGCTTTCGCGGTTTCCTTCAGACGATGCTTCGAGCCAGGGGATTGAGCAGCGCGACATCGTGAGCGAGGATGTGGAGTTCGGCCTGCCGGTGGCGCTCAAGCGGCTGATGCGCGAGAAGGGGATCGACCCGGAAGGGCGGCGCATCCGGGTGGGCAACTACCAGATCACACAGTCGGCGTACGGGGCGGTGCCGCTGACAGTGAACGGGGAGAGGCACTAGCCACTCACCACGAGTCATTCGTGGAAAGCAAGTCTCCATCGACCGGCCTGCGAAGGCATGTTCCCTAGGATGCTGTGATTGTCTGAGACTCCCGCCAATCCGATGCTCCCCCACTTCTTCGACTTCACGCCGGAGAGCTTTGCGGCGTGGTGCGCCGAGCGGCGGATGCCGGCGTTCCGGGCCAAGCAGGTCTTTGAGTGGGTGTACGCCAAGGGGATCGTCGACCCGGCCGCCATGACGAATCTGTCGGTGCTCGACCGCAAGACGCTGGCGGAGGGGTTGCGATTTCTCACGGGCACGGTGGTACAGCGCCAAGATGCGACGGACGGCACGACGAAGCTGCTGATCGCTTGGGAGGAGGGGCAGTCGCGAGTCGCTGGTCGCGAATCGCTAGAGGGGGAAGGGGATGGGAAGACTGTTTCACTGACTGTCGCTGGGGCGAAGGACGAGCGGAAAACGACCGAGTGCGTGATGATCCCGTCGGAGGACCGGCGGACGGCGTGCATCTCGTCACAGGTCGGTTGCCCTGTTGGGTGCAAGTTCTGCGCGTCGGGCGTGGGCGGGCTCGAGAGCAACCTGACGGGCGGGCGGATCGTTGAGCAGGTGTGGTGGCTGCGCGAGATGCTGCGGTCGCACCCGATGACCGACACCCGCGTGCCCGAGCGCGGGCCGACAAAGGGTGGCTTCGGTAACACGCCGCTGGTGCACGAGTTCCCGCGGATCACCAACGTGGTGTTCATGGGGATGGGTGAGCCGCTGGCGAACTTCGGTCCGGTGATGCACGCGGTGAAGGTGATCACCGCGCTGTGGGGGCACGCCATCAGCGCCCGCAAGGTGACGATCTCGACCGTCGGGCTCCCCAAGGCGATCGAACGCCTCGCCGCCGAGTGCGAGGTGCCGATCACGCTCGCCCTCTCGCTGCACGCGACGACCGACGAGATCAGGCGCTCGCTTATCCCGTGGGCGGAGTACAGCACGATCGAGCAGCTGCTCGCCTCGTGCCAGAAGTGGTTCGACAAGACCGGGCGCGAGATCACGCTGGAGTACACGCTGCTTCGCGGCGTGAACGACCGGCCCGAGCACGCGCAGGAGCTCGCCCGCCTGGCGGCGACGATGCGGGCCAACGTGAACATCATCCGCTACAACGAGGTGCCGGGGATGCCCTTTGGCAGGCCGCTGACCGACGACGTGCACCGTTTTCAGGAGGTGCTGCGCGGGCGCGGGGTGAACAGCCACATCCGCGCGTCGCGCGGGCGCGACATCGCCGCGGCGTGCGGGCAGCTCCGCTACGAGGACAAGCGGCAAGGCGGGAAGGGCGAGCCGGCCGCAGCAGGTGCGGGGGGTCGGCGTGACTAGCTTCTACTGACATTGACGCCGCTCGTGCGCGGCTGCTCCGAGGGATGCTCGGTTGCGTGCTGCGCCGAACCCACTACCCTCGCAGAGCCGAGGGTAGTGGCACCCGATCCGAAGGCTCACCCCACCTCTTCTCCCGATCGAACCACCCTCTGGGTTTCTCTCATGGCCACCGATACCACCACCCTTCCCCGCCGCACGTTCGCGATCATCTCTCACCCAGACGCGGGCAAGACCACGCTCACCGAGAAGCTGCTGCTCTACGGCGGCGCGCTCGGGCTGGCCGGGTCTGTTACGGCCCGAAAGGACCAGCGGGCGACCACCAGCGACTGGATGGAACTGGAGAAGCAGCGCGGCATCTCGATCAGCTCGACGGTGCTGCAGTTTGACTATGACGGCTACCGGGTGAACCTGCTCGACACGCCGGGGCACAAAGACTTCTCCGAGGACACCTACCGCGTGCTGACGGCGGTTGACGCGGCGGTGATGGTGATCGACGCGGCGAAGGGCATCGAGCCGCAGACGCGGAAGCTGTTTGAGATCTGCCGCAAACGCGGCGTGCCGATCTTCACGTTCATGAACAAGTGCGACCGTCCGACGCGCGACCCGATCGACCTGCTCGACGAGCTCGAGAAGGTGCTGGGGATCGGCGCGTTCCCGGTCAACTGGCCGCTGGGGAACGGGCCGAGCTTCAAGGGCGTGTACGACCGGCTGACGCACCAGGCGCACCTGTTCGAGCGGACGTCGGGCGGGGCGTACGTCGCGCCGGTTGAGGTGAAGGGGATCGACGACCCCGCGCTGCGCGAGCGGATGGACGAACACGTCTACCGCCAGAGCCGCGACGAGATCGAGATGCTCGCGGGCGCCGGCGAGACGTTCGACGAGCAGCGCGTGCTCGAGGGCAAGGTGACGCCGGTCTACTTCGGCAGCGCGATGAACAACTTCGGCGTGCAGCTGATGCTCGACGGGTTTCTGGCGCACTCGCCGCCGCCGGGCCCGCGACTGGCGCGGGCAACCGAGACCGGCGCCGAGCGGATGATCGAGCCGGGCGACGAGACGTTCAGCGGGTTCGTCTTCAAGATCCAGGCGAACATGGACCCGCGCCACCGCGACCGCATCGCCTTCATCCGCATTGTGTCAGGCGCGTTCACACGCGAGATGACCACCACCCACGTGCAGAGCGGCAAAAAGATCAGGCTGTCGAACGCGCAGAAGCTCTTCGGCCAGGACCGCGAGACGGTTGAAGAGGGGCGCGCCGGCGACGTGGTGGGCATCGTCGGGCACGACGGCCTGCGCATCGGCGACACGCTGAGCGACGACCGCACGATCGTCTACGACGAGATTCCCAAGTTTCCGCCGGAGGTCTTCCAGTACGTGCACAACCCGCAGCCGGGTAACTCCAAGAAGTACAAGCTCGGGCTGGAGCAGCTGCTGCAGGAGGGCGTGGTGCAGGTGCTCAACGTGGGCACGGAGCAGACCAAGCGCCCGCTGCTGACGGCCGTCGGCGTGCTGCAGTTTGAGGTCTTCCAGTACCGCATGAAATCGGAGTACGGCGCAGAAACACGCCTTGAGCCCTCGCGCTGGACCACCGCCCGGTGGTGGCGCAAGAAGGACGCCCCGGAGGGCTGGCTGCCGGAACTGCCGATGGACGCCGCCCACGCCACCGACCGCGACGAGCAGCCGGTGGTGCTCTTCGCCGACGAGTGGGCGCTCAAGCACTTCGCCTCCCGGAACCCCGACCTTGAGTTCTTCACGGTGGCACCGTCTTCTTCGTCCGGCCCTGCCCGGTGAGGCTGTCGGGTGCGCGGCAACCGGCGGCGCATTCGGCTAACCTCCCGGCGTGACCGGCGCGATCCTGCTGCTCCTGGCGCTCGCTTTCCTGCTGGCTGTGCCGCTGACGGTGTACGCACGCGCGATGGGCAATCGCCTCAACGCCCACGACGGCGGCGGGGTAGCGGGCCAGGTGAAAGAGGCTGCGCGGCGGGTGCCCAACACCGGCGGAGTAGCCGTGTTCGGCGCCGTCACGCTGCCGCTGATCGGCTTCCTCCTCGCCATGCGCCTGGGGCTTGAGCAGCGCATGGTCGCGCTGGTGCCCGAGCTTGCTCCGCACCTTGAACGGGTGAACGAGCAGGCGGGGACGTACGGGTGGCTGCTGATCTGCCTCGGCGTGCTGCACGTGATGGGGCTCATCGACGACCGGCGGCCGCTGGGCGCGTGGCCGAAGCTTGTCGTCATGGCCGCCGTCGCGACGGCGTTCGTGCTCTTCACCGAAACACCCTCGGGCGGCTCGCGCGTGCTGACCATGCTCGATGCGCACGCCGGCGGGGCGTGGCTGAGCGTGCTGATCACGGTGGTCTGGATCATCGCTGTCACCAACGCGCTCAACTTCATCGACAACATGGACGGGCTCTGCGGCGGCGTTGCGGCGATCGCCGGCGCGTGCTTCATGGCGTCGGCGCTGGTCCACCGGCAGTGGTTCGTCGCGGGGATCCTGGCGCTGCTGGTAGGCGGGTGCCTGGGGTTCCTGGTCTATAACTTTCCATGGCGCAAACCCGCCTCGATCTTCCTGGGTGACGGCGGCTCGCTGGTGATCGGGTTTGTGCTTGCCACGATGGCCGTGCGGATCACCTACGCGCACATCGACGACGCGGCCGTCGCCGCGGCGACATCGACCTTGCGGTGGCACGCCGTGCTGACGCCGCTGGTGGTGCTGGCGGTGCCCCTTTACGACATGACGAGCGTGACGTACCTGCGCCTGCGCCAGGGCAAGAGCCCGTTCGTGGGCGACCTGCAGCACCTTTCACACCGGCTGCACTTTGGCGGGCTCACGCGGCGCGACACCGTGGTGGTGATCTGCGGGCTGACGGCGATCACCGCGATGGGTGGCATCGTGCTGCCGAGCCTTGAACCGTGGCAGGCGAGCGTGGTCTTCGCGCAGACGATCGCGGCCCTGGTGCTGCTTGGAATCTGGGAGTACCGCGCCGGCGCCGCCGCACGGGCAGGACGATGAGCACCGAAGCCGCACACTGCGATGATGGCGCGGCACCGTGGGATGCGCGGGCGTGGGGGCTGATCGTCGGCGTTGCCCTGGTGCTGGTGCCGATGCTGGTGCGCCTGCAGACGCCGCTGGATGTGCTGCCTTACTGGGACGGCGACCCGTTCACGCAGGAGGCGTCGGTCATCGGCCTGACGCCGTCGCTGAGCCTCTATGGCGATGTGTTGAGCCTGATCGGCGCGGCCGTGCTGCTGGCCCTCGCGCCGCGGCTGGGCCGGTTCGCGACGCTCGCCGGAGTCGTGCTGGTGGCCGCGGGCGCGGCGGCGTGCGCCTGGCACCTGAGTGAGCACACGTTCAACGCGAAGGAGGCGATCAGCGGCGGGGCGTGGATCAGCGGCGTGGCGGGGGCGTTTGCACTGTGGCGCGTGTCGGGCGACAAACGCGTGCGCCTGTTGGTCCTTGCGCTGGTCATCGGCGCGGTGGGGTTGCTGGTCGCCAAGGGCGTGTATCAGGTTGTGCTCGAGCATCCGGCAACGGTCGAGACTTTCAGACGTGACCGTGAAGCAATCCTGGCGCGGAACGGGTGGTCGCCCGACTCGTCGATGGCGAAGGCATACGAGCGGCGGCTGATGCAGGCCGAGGCTACCGGCTGGTTCGGCTTCGCGAACGTCTACGCGAGCTTCGCGGCGGCGGGCGTTGCAGCGTTTGGGGTGCTGGCGGCGGGCGCGTGGCTCACGTGGCGCAGCGCTCGCAAAGAGGAGGAAGGGGAGCCGGGGCGCTGGCCGTTCATCCTGTCGGGCGCGGGGTTTGTGCTTTCGGCCGCTGCGCTGGCCATGGCCGGTGCCAAGGGGGGCTTTGCGGCAGCGCTGGTTGGTCTGGCCGTCGCGGTCACACTTGAGTGGGCGCGCCGCCATGACGCGGGCCGCGCGGTGTGGCTGAGGCTGGTCGGCCCGGCGGTGATCGTTGCGCCGCTGCTGGCCGTGGTGACCCGCGGGGTGGTCGGCGAGCGCATCGGCGAGTTGTCGCTGCTCTTCCGTTGGTTCTACATGCAAGGCGCCGCTCGCATCTTCGGTGCCAACTGGCTGCACGGGGTCGGGCCCGACGGGTTCCAGGCCGCCTACTCGATGGCGAAGAACCCGCTGAGCCCCGAGGATGTAACGAGCCCCCACAGCCTGCTGTGGGACTGGGCGGCCTGCCTGGGGATCGGCGGGCTGGCGTGGGGTGCGGTGCTGGTGTGGACGAGCACGCGGCTCGGCTCGGGCGCGCTGGCAGAGGAGTCCGCTTCGGAAGCCGGTGATGGTCACGCCGACTGGACGCGGAAGCTCATGCGTGCGGTCTGCCTGATCGCGGCGCTGTCGGCGGTGCTGTCGATCCCTACGCAGTACGCGGCGATGCTCCCCGAGGAGGCACTGGGTGTGCGGATCGGCGGGTTGGTGGTGTGGTGCGTGCTCTCGTGCGCGGTGCTGGCCGTCGCGCAGCGCTGCATCGGCTGGCGGATCGCTCTGGCCGCGGGCGCGTGCGTGCTGCTGACGCACACGCAGATCGAGATCACCGGCGTGTGGCCGCAATCGTGCGGGCTGCTGTTTGCGTTGATCGCCGTGGCGGCGGGGCCGCTTGGCGGTCGCGTTGCTTCGGACCAAGATGAACCAACCTCACACGCAGCCGGGCGGTGGCCTCAATACGCGTGCGCGGCGGTCGTGCTCTGGATCGGCTTTGTGGCACTGCGCACCGCGGGCGTTGCCCGGCAATGGGAGAATTCGCTGGCGGACGCGTACACGCTCGCCACGCCGGTGCGTGAGCTTCGGCGGCAGATCGCCGGAGCCGCGTCCGACCCGGGCGAGCAGGCGCGGCTGGCCCGCCGCCTCTCGGTCGAGGAACCGCTCACCGCGGAGCGGATCATCGACAAGCTGCCGTGGGCCTGGCCGCTGGTGCGCAACGCGAGCCAGATTGCGCTGGAGGAGTCACGCGGGTACGCCTCCCGCGGCGACGCCGCGGGCCGCCAGGCGTCCAAGGCTTGGGCCGCTCGCGCGCTCGTGATCGCGCTCGGGCGGACCTCGGACCTCGCCTGGACCAGCGGCACCGGAGGGGGCTCGCTCCCGCCGGGCGCGGCGGAGAGCCTGCTCACTCGTTTCATCAACGAGCCGGTCGAAGGCTTGGATTCTCAGCAGGCGGGCTGGGCGGCAACGGTCTGCGTTGCCGCGGCCGATAGCCAACCCGAGCCGGACCGCGCGCTGTGGCTCAAGCTCGCCGGGAAGTACCTCTCGCAGGCGCACAGCCGTGACCCGTACAACCCGCTCCACCTCTCCCGGCTGATGGACGTGCAGGAGAGGCTCGGCGACAAAGCGACAGCGGCGGAGACGGCCAGGACACTCCTTGCCGTCGATGCGCTGCAGCGCCTTGACCGGTCGGTGCGCGGGCTGAGCGAGCGCGATCGGGCGCGGGCGGAACGAATCGCCTCGGGCCGATGACCCGCGAAAAAACCCCATCGCCCGAATCCCTCACAGGCATCACATCCGTTACAGGCCCAACCGGGTGATGCAGATCGGGGCGCGGCGGCGGTGGGAGCGGTCTCAGGCGGCCGACTTGTGCATCCGAGCGCGTGGGAGAGCCTACCGTCCGCGCCGCGGCCGGACACTCCAACAGGGCGCAAGCAAGGACAGTCAACGCTCGATCACGCGAGGACACGGAGAAGCCATGATGCACTCACGCTACCGAACGATCCTGCTCTTTGGCCCGCCCGGCTCCGGTAAGGGTACGCAGGGCAAGATCCTCGGGCACGTGCCGGGGTTTTACCACCTCTCGTGCGGCGACGTGTTCCGCAACGTCGACACCAACAGCCCGCTCGGGCGGACGTTCATCGAGTACTCCAGCAAAGGGCTGCTGGTGCCAGACGAGCCGACGGTAGCGATGTGGTCGCAGCACATGTACGCCCGCACGATCATGAGCATCTACAAGCCCAACGTGGACATCCTGGTCCTCGACGGCATCCCCCGGAACGTCGCGCAGGCGAAGATCCTTGAAAAGCACATCAAGGTCCTCAAGATCATCCACTTGGTCTGCCCGGACGAGGAGAAGATGATCGACCGCCTCCGCAAGCGCGCCATCAAAGAAAACCGCATGGACGACGCGCGAGACGACGTGATCCGCAAGCGCTGGCAGGTCTACAAGAAGGAAACGGCGCCGGTCCTCAACTTCTACCCGAAGGAACTGATCGCCGAGGTGAACGCCCAGGGCTCGCCCCCGCAGGTGCTCATCGACGTGCTGCGACACTGCGTGCCCGTCCAGCAGCAGCACTTCGCAACCGGTGGCGACGCGACATCCGACGCTGCCGATGCCAAGAGCAACGGCAAGCACACCGTACGCAAGAAGGCACCGAAGCGCTAAGCCCGCGCGACGAACTCAGGTCATGAACAAGGCCCGCCCTCCGGCGGGCTTTTCTTTGTTTTCATTCGCCGACGCGTCACGGCGTAGCGTTTGAGTTCCACGGTCACCGCGCGCTCGGAAGCCCGATCATCCGACGCCACGCGCTCACCTGCCCGAAGTGGCTCATCGGGTGGGCGTTGAGCACGAACGTCAGGAACTGGCCGCGTACCGGGAACATCTCGCGGATGCGACCCTCCAGCGGGTTGGCCTGACGGAGCAGGTCGTCGTCGGCCGCCTTGACCGCTGCGACAGCCGCGTCAAACCCGTCGAAGAAGGCCTTGGTGACGACCGACAGCGACGGGTAGAGCTTGCCGTCGGCGTCGTCCTTGCACTCAACCCCCGACTTGAACAGGCCGTCCCACTCCGCCGGCACGGCCGCAACGCCTTCGGGCTGGTTGCACATCGCCAGCGCGCGCCGGTTGTAAAGCGAAAGGTGCCCGAAGACAAAGACGGGGTGGTTGCTGACAACCACCTTGCCGCCGGGGGTCGCAAACCGCGCCGCTTTTTCCGCGGGCACATCCTTGAGCATCAGCTCACCGAACGAACGCGTGATGGCGGCTGGGCCGGCGACGATTGAGCCGATGGAGTTTGACATACCGGGCTGTTCCTTACGTGTGTGGGAAAGAGGCGAGCAGGGTCAAAGGCCGACGTACCGCGCATAGACCGATCTTGCCACCGCCGCGTCGGTTGTGTTGCCCACGATCGCACGCCCATCCTTGAAAAGCGTGAGCGGCGTGCCGTCGCTGAGTGTGCCGGTGAGCGTGGTGTCGGTCTGCATGCTGAACGTTCCGGCGCTTGCGAGGCGGGCAGCGACGGCGGCGAGGTCGACTGAAGATGCTGAAGGAGCGGGGAGTTGCACGGCGTTGCGTCCGCAGAGGATAGTCGCTTCGATACCCATCGAAAGAAAATCGAAGGACCTTTTTCCGCAGCACGGACACCCCGGGTCACGGGCGCCCTTGAGATCAATGCGCGTGCGCTGGTTGCTCCACAGGTCAAACTGGAGCATCGTGCCACCCAGGGTTTGCGGAGCGACCATGAGCTTGATCGCGTCGGCCGCCTGGGTCGCGCCGATGATGGCGCTGACGGGCGCGAAGATGCCCGCGGTGTCGCAGGTGGGCGAGGCGCCGGGTGCCGGCGCATCAGGAAAGAGGCAGCGAAGGCAGGGGGTGACGCCCGGCCTGATCGATAGCTGCACACCCTGCGAGCCGACCGCACCGCCGTAGACCAGCGGCACGCCGTGCTTTACGCACGCGTCGTTGATCAGGTAGCGGGTCTGGAAGTTGTCCGTGCAATCAAGCAAAACGTGCGGGCGCGGGTGGGTGACCAGCAGCGCGTCGGCGTTGGTCGGAGCGAAGTCCTCGATGAGGTCGTGGATGCGGATTGAGCGGTTGACCTCGCGCAGCCGCGCCGCCGCAGCCTCGGCCTTGGGCCTGCCCACATCGCGCTCGCCGTAGAGCGTCTGACGCTGCAGGTTCGTCAGCTCGACAAGGTCACGATCAACCAGCGACAGCGTGCCGACGCCCGCGCGTGCCAGCAGGTCCGCCGCGGGGCAGCCCAGCGCCCCCATGCCGACAATCATCACGTGCGCAGCGGCCAGCGCCGCCTCGGCCTCGGGGCCAAAGCCGTGGAGGATCGTCTGCCGGTGGTAGCGGGATTGCGGCGGCGGCTCGGTCACACGTGAGGGTAGTGCCTTCGTCTTGGCCCTTATGCGATCCGCACCATGGTGCGGCGCTCGTCGGCGGTGAACACCGTCTTCGCGTCGCCCAGCCAGCGTTTGGCGTCGGTGTAATAGCCCGCGGTCGGCTTGAGTTCGATACCGGCCGCGGCCGCCCGCTCGCTCCAATAGCGGTTGAACCGGGCCATCAGCAGCTCGCGCGTGAGCTTGGCCGTCATGCTCGCCAGGGCGATCGGCAGGTGGGCGCTCTCGCTGTCAACCTCAAACGAGAGAGTCGCCTGGCGCGGTGCGCCCGCGCCAGGCGAAGCGACCCGGTAGCGCGAGCGCGTCTCAGACTGCTCAACCGTCTGCAGCGTGCCCGACCCGCTGTCGATCGCCGCTGCGGCATCGGGGAGCCACTCGCGGATCGGGCCCGTGTAGTCGGCCCGCCCACCCTGCCGGTCGCAGACGATGCGCGGCCCACCTTCGACCGCCTCGCCCCCCCACCGCTCCCACGCGTAGCGCACGTGCTGGCCGATCGCCATGGCCGTCGTCGCCGACTTGTTCCCCTCGCACTTGACGATGTGGTTGAAGGTGCGCTCACCGATGGCGATCGCGCGAATGTCGAGGAGCTCGATGCCCGCCTCGTGCATCGCGCTGGCGAGCGCGTTGGCGTCGATGCCGACGCCGGCGCAACGCGAGTCCGTGTCGTAGCCGGGCAAGGGGAGCGGCTCTCCCTCGTACCACACTTGCGGCTCAACAACGACGCCGAGGGCCTCGAAGAACTCAAGGTCGTTCACCGGCCTGCGGCCCGATTCGCCGAGTGCGAGCATGGCGAGCACGCCGCGGAGCAGGTGAGCGAGTGGCTCGCCAGAATCGTTGGGGCGTTTGAGCTTCTTGCTGTCGTCGAAGGGGATGCGTCTGGCCTTGTCGCTCGCCTTGCGGCAGGTGGCCGCCTTGAGCAGCTTCCACAGGTCCGGCGCGGGCTTGCTCGGCTCCCAGTCTCGAACGCGAAACGACGACCGTGCGACCACCAGCGGGCCCAGCAGCGGCCCGTACCCGGCTTCGTCGATTCCCACGATGACCAGCGGCACGGGCAGAGATTAACGCGAGCCGACGAAAGAGTCGAGGCCGCGATGCAGAATCACCGGTCGCCGGGTGCCACAGACTCCGCCGGCTCTGCGGTGGAGTCTGTGCGGCGGGCTGGGCCTCAAGCGCAGAGTCCCAGAGCGGACTCTGCGGCACCCCCGATGGTCAAAAACGAACGAGCCCCGGGGTGGCCCGGGGCTCAAAAGTGCGGCTGAGAGGACTTGAACCTCCACCCCCTTGCGGGGACTAGAACCTGAATCTAGCGCGTCTGCCAATTCCGCCACAACCGCATGTGGGGGCAAGGATACGCCCGGGCGGTCGGGCAGGCAAGACGCGCACGATCGTTGCCGGTGTGCCTACTTGCCCGGCACTTCGGTGATGGTCATCTGCCGGTCATACTCGACGGTGAAGGTGTACTCGATGGCGAAGGGCTTGTCGGCGGTGGTCCCGGCGGGCACCTCGACATCCCAGCGGAGGATGCCCTTGGGTCGCTGCTCGGCGAGGTAGATCGGGTCGGTGCTGAGGGTGCCGGGCTTGACCAGCTCAACGCGGATGTCGTTCCCCTTGGCGGTGGGGATGCGATCCATGAGCCGGACCTTGACGGCGGACTGGCCGAAGTTGTCGACCGTCAGCCGGTAGGTGAAATCGACCACGCGGTTGCCGCCCTGGGTGCGTTCTTTTCGCTCCACCAGGTCGCGCGACGTGCGGAGCGAGGCGTCGTTGCCGAAGCCGGCGGTGAACGTCTGGCCGGCCGCGGTGGTCGGGACCACGCCGCGCCCGACAAACTCACCGCCGCTGTAGCTGGCAGATGGCCCGGCGAGGAGGAGCTGCTCGCCGGTGTTGATGACCCTGGCCTCGTTGTAGACGAACGTGCTCAGCACAGGCGTGGCGACGCGTGCGAAGTCGGCCTTGCAGGTCGAGCGGGCGATCTGGATGAGCTGCTGGTCGTCGCGGCTGGGGAGGCTGGTGCGGCTGGCGAGTGTGTACGCGACGCTGACGCCCTCTGTTGACGGTGAGAAGCCGCCGGGCGGCCGGCGGTCGTCCTTGCTCTTGGTCAGTGTCTCGGTGGAGAGCAGGTCGAGGATCTGCTCCCGTGCGGCGTTGTCGTTGATGAGGCGGTCGGCGGCCATGAGGTTGCCCGACCAGCTCTGGGCCTCTCCCTGGCTCGACATGCCGCCGATGGCCTGGACGGCGGATTGGGCGGGCTGGTTGTTCGAGAACGAGCTGTTGCTGAACTGGCGCGCTCGGTTGAGCTCGTCGCGCTTGCTCTGCACCAGCTCCTTCGCCACCTTATACCCAAGGTCCTTGAGCTCTTCGGAGATCTGGCTCGGAGCGCCGAGCGCAAGGGCCATGGGCTGCAGCGTGGGCCCGGCGGCGACGAGCGCGGGGGTCGCGGTGCTGAGGGTCATCCTGACGTCGGCCCAGTCTTCGCCGGAGACCTGCTGAACGGAGGCCTGGTACTCGATGAGCACATCGCCCCCGCCGCTGGGGGCGCGGAGGTTGTAGCTGGGCGTCCACGTGGCGTTGCCGACGATGTAGCTGACGCGGACCTTGCCGCCGCCGGCCGGTGCGCTCACGAAGATGGTCGCCTCGCGGGCCGTTCGGTTGCCGCGGGCGGCGAGCTGGTTGAGGTCGCGCTGCTTGAGGTTGATCTGCTCCTGCAGGTCACGGGCCTCAAGCTGCAGCTTGCGCGCCTGGTCGGTGATCTGCTGGTTCTGCTTCACCAGGTGCTCGGTCATCTTGGTGAGCGTATCGGCGTTGAGCACGCCCTTGTTATTCTCCACCACCGCGGTGCCGCTGACGTAGTTCTCAAGCTTCCCGAGGTAGGTCCGCTGCCACTCGTTCTGGCGGGTGTTGGCTTTGTTGGTCTCGAGCAAGTCGGCGAGCGTGCGGATCTCCTGCTCCAGCTTGCGCACGTCCTCGCGGGCGTCCTCGGCGACGGCCCGCTGGCGGTATCTCACGGAGCGAACGTCGATGCCCGTGTCGGCCTCGGCGTAGAGCGACTCGGCGAGGATGGCGGGGGGGAGGTCTGTGACGACGATCTCTTTGAGCCCCGCGCCCGTGCCCACGTCGATCACGCGCGTCACCACCGCCTGGCCGCGGTAGACCGTCACCGCGTCGATCGTGCCCTTGGTTTCGGTCTGGCCAAAGGCCGTGCCGGCGAGGGCGGCGATCAGCAACGTGGCCGTAGTGATCAGACGGGTGGCGGGCGGCTTGGGGGTCATCAGCATGTGCGGGCTCCTGAGGAGGTGGGTGCAGGCTTGGACGCTGCCCGGCGGGCTTCGGTTCGAGCGGATCGGCGTTTGGCGGTTCCGGTGCCGCCAGCATCTCCGCTTCGTATGGCAAAAACAAACGACCCCGGCGCGGGCCGGGGCCTGAAAAGTGCGTGCTCTTGGGCCGTGCCAGTGGACGCTAAGGACCTTATTCGGCGTCGTCGCCGACGTTGCCCCCGCCGTTGCCAACGGCCGAGTACTTGCTGTTCTCGGCGCCGCTGGCCAGCCGCGCCGCGAGCGTTTTCTTGCGGATCTCGCCGAACAGGTCGGCGTTCTCCTTGATGAACCGCTTGGCGTTCTCGCGTCCCTGGCCGAGCTTGACCTCGCCGTAGTTGTACCACGCGCCGCTCTTGTCCACGACGTTTGACTCCACGGCCAGGTCGAGCAGGTCGCCGGTCGCGCTGATGCCCTCGTCGAACATGATGTCGAACTCGGCGTCGCGGAAGGGAGGGGCGACCTTGTTCTTCACCACGCGCCCGCGGGTGCGGTTGCCGACGGTGACGTCACCCTCCTTGATCGCGCCGGTGCGGCGGACGTCGATGCGGACGCTGGCGTAGAACTTGAGCGCACGCCCGCCGGGGGTCGTCTCGGGCGAGCCGTACATGACGCCGATCTTCTCGCGGATCTGGTTGATGAAGATGACGGTGCAGCTGGTGCGGGCGATGACGCCGGTGAGCTTGCGCATCGCCTGGCTCATCAGGCGTGCCTGCAGGCCGACCACCGCGTCGCCCATCTCGCCCTCAATCTCGGCCTTGGGGATCAGGGCCGCGACCGAGTCGATCACGATCAGGTCGAGCGCGTTGGAGCGGACGAGCAGCTCGCAGATCTCCAGCGCCTGCTCGCCGCTGTCGGGCTGGCTGACCAGGAGGTTGTCGATGTTGACGCCGATGCGGCGCGCCCACGACGGGTCGAGCGCGTGCTCGGCGTCGATGAAGGCGCAGACGCCGCCCTCTTTCTGAGCGCTGGCGATGCAGGTGAGCGCGAGCGTCGTCTTACCGCTCGACTCAGGGCCGAAGACCTCGACGATGCGCCCGCGGGGGATGCCCTTGCCGCCGAGTGCGAGGTCGAGCGAGAGGGTGCCGGTGCTGATGCCGGGGATGGCGAGGTAGGCCTTCTCGTCGAGCTTCATGATCGAGCCCTTGCCGAAGGTCTTCTCGATCTGGCTGACCGCCTGCGTCATCGCGGCCAGCTTTTCCCTGGTGGGCGCGGGATGGACCGCGCCGGCGGGCGCACCGGCGGTGCGCACGGGCATCGGAGCCGGGGCCGCGCCGGGCTTCGCACCCGCGACGGGCGCAGGAGCAGCAGCGGGCTTCACCGCAGGTGCCGGCGCAGCGGGCTTGGTTTCAGCTTTGGGGTCCGCCTTCACCTCGACGGGAGCCTTGGGCTTCAGACCGTTGGAGGGGGAGGAAGAGGACGGGGCGGGACGTGAAAACGCCATATGAACCACCTTTCAATTGCCGGTGCGTGGCTGCGGGGGCGGTGTGGAGGGGCGGGCGGCTTCTTGCGAAGAGCCCGGTTCCACCCGGTCGCAGGCGACCCGGGGACCGGCGAGGGCGGCTGGCTTCAGCACATGCGGAAACCAGACCTATCAGGGACGCGCCGGGCGTTGGCCTGACCCGATAAGCATATCAAGTCCCGAACAAGCGTCAAGTGTTCGGGTGCTGATTGTGCATAACTTTTCCCAATTCCTTGTGCCGCAAGGACTTACGGCTGCAAAAACCGGCCCTGGCACACCCACAGGCCTATCGCCGCAGCTTGCCCCACTCGGCGGCGACTTCCTCAAGCAGATCGTGCACAAATCCGTCGGAAGCCTGAGGAAGCCCCTCTTTCACCGCATCAAACGGCGAGAGGACCGGCTCGCCCGTCTCCTCCGCCGCAAGCCCAAGCGACCGCTCAGAACCAACAGTGACGCTTGCCCAGCTTACCCGCAGCAGTTCACGCAGGTACTCACCAACCGCCGCACCGATGATCGTTGCGACAACCTCTTCCGGGAGGCGTGCCCGCGGCGGCTCCGCCGCCCAGCGCACCAGCAGTTCGTCAGCGAGTTCGGGCGTATCCATGCTGAACTCGTCGTCGCGCAGGCCGGCATCGTCAACAAGCTGCACAAAGGCCGTGAGCGCTGCGTCGATGTGGGCCTGTTCGGCGGCGGTAATGGGCTTGGTCTTCACGCTGAAGGGTAAGCGCGGTGGCTCTATGCTCTGCACTCTCGAGGAAACCACACCACCATGGCTACACCACCCGCCTCCCCCACCATCGCCCAACAGGCCGGGCTCTCGCTCAAGGAGCTGACCGACCTCTACCGCATCGACGAGCAGCTGATCCGCGCCGGCGGGGGCAAGGGCGCGGTGGCACGCCAGCACGAGAAAGGACGGCTCACCGCGCGCGAGCGCGTTGAACTCCTGGTCGACGGTGCAACCCAGTCCGACCCGACGAAGCTCAACGGTGTGCTCCCCGCGGGCGGCACCGCCCGCTTCATGGAGCTTGGAATGTGGGCCGCGTGGGGGATGTACGGCGATCAGGGTGGCGCGCCCGCGGCGGGGGTGATCACCGGTGTCGGCAGCGTCGCCGGGACCAACTGCATGATCATCGCCAACGACGCGACCGTGAAGGCGGGCGCGTTCTTCCCGATGACCTGCAAGAAGATCATCCGCGCGCAGACAATCGCCATCGCCGCGCGCCTGCCGCTGATCTACCTCGTCGACTCGGCGGGTGTCTTCCTGCCAATGCAAGAGGACGTCTTCCCCGACACCGACGACTTTGGACGCATCTTCCGCAACAACGCGGTGATCTCGGCGGAGGGCATCCCGCAGATCGCGGCGATCATGGGGTTCTGCGTCGCGGGCGGCGGCTACCTGCCCGTGCTGTGCGACACGCTGCTGATGACCGACGGCTCGGGGCTCTACCTCGCGGGGCCTGCGCTTGTAAAGGCGGCGATCGGCCAGAGCGTGACCGACGAGGACCTGGGCGGGGCAAAGATGCACGCGGCCATCAGCGGCACGATCGACTTCCGCGAGAAGGACGACGTGGCGTGCATCCAGCGGCTGCGGTCGTTGATGGGCAAGTACGGCGCCGACAGGTCCAACCGGACCTCAACGACCGGCGAGAGCGCCAGGCCCGGCACGGACGCGTATTCACTCTTCAGCGACAAGCAGGGCGCCCAGTACGACGTCCGCGATCTGATCGCCTGCTTCGTCGACGCGAAGACCGACAACCCCAGGGACCCGGATTTCGACGAGTACAAGGCCGAGTACGGCCAGTCGATCGTCTGCGGATACGCCCGCATCGGCGGTCGGGCCTGCGGCGTGTGCGCCAACCAGAAGAAGGTGAGCAAGTCCGGCAAGGGCCAGGTGCAGATGGGCGGGGTGATCTACGAAGACTCAGCCGAGAAGGCCGCGCGGTTCATCATGGACTGCAACCAGCGGAAGGTCCCGATCGTCTTCATCCACGACACCAGCGGTTTCATGGTGGGCAAGGAGAGCGAGCAGGGGGGCATCATCCGGGCCGGCGCGAAGATGGTCAACGCCATGAGCAACTGCATCGTGCCCAAGGTCGTGCTCATCACCGGCAGCAGCTACGGCGCGGGCAACTACGCCATGTGCGGGCGGGCGTTCGACCAGTTCGTCTCACTCGCCTGGCCCAACGCGCGCTGCGCCGTCATGGGGGCAAACCAGGCCACCGGCGTGCTGGCGATGATCGAAGAGAAGTCACGCGAGCGCAAGGGTGAGGTGATCGACCCCGAGACGCACAGGCAGATCCTTGACGCGGTACACGCGGGGTACACCGCGCAGGCCGACATCCGGCACGCCGCCTCCCGCGGGTGGGTTGACCGCCTGATCGACCCCGCCGATACCCGCGCCGAGCTCGTTGCCGCCCTGCGCGCAGCCGAGAACTGGGACTATTCGCGCCCGTTCCGCACGGGCGTGCTCCAGACCTGACAGACCGATAAGGCGGCGCAACGTCGCACCGACAGCCCAGATTACCAGGCCGCCCCTACAAACGTCCTGAACTTCTGCGCACCATCAACATTGGGGTGAAATCGGCCGATCTGAGTGCGCGATCGGCACACCCGAATCTGGACCGCTGCGTCGTCTGATCATGCTGAAGGGCAATCCGTACAAGCTGACCTCGCTCACCTCGCCGCGCCGAGCGTGGGAATCTGCGCTGGTCTCCGGCGGCGCGCTCATGGCCGGCTGCTGGCTCGCGTGCATCGGCGCGTTGTCGGCGGCGGGCGTGAACGCGCAGAGCGCCGAGTACTGGCAGCGCGGGATCGTGGCCGGGCTGGTCCCGGCGGCCATCCTCAGCGCCGGCTTTGGGCTCGCCATCTACCGCGTGCGGAAGCGGGAAGTGCAGAGCGCCCGCCGCGTTGAAGACTCGGTCCTGAGCTCACTCCGGAGCGAGGCCCAGCTGACCACGCTCCTTGACAACGCGCCGATCGGGCTCTGCATCACCACGGCCGAAGGGCTCTGCGTGCGCACCAACCGCGCCTACCAGCAGATCAGCGGACTCACCAACGAAGAGGCGATGGGCCACGGGTGGGCCCGGGCGCTCCACCCAGACGACGCGCCCCGCGTCAAGGACGAATGGGCCCGCGCGTGCAGCGCCCGCGCACCCTACCAGGGCGGCGCACGCTACGTGCGCGCCGACGGCTCCGAACGCTGGGTCGATATCAACGCCGTTCCGATCGTCCACGCGGGCGTCGCCGGCGGGTACGTGGCCGCAATCGTTGACGTGACGGAGCAGAAGGAGCACGACGCGTCCATGCGCCGGTCCAACGAAGACCTCAGGGCCGCCAAGGAGACCCTTCAGAAGCACACAGACGAGCTCGCGGCAAGGTCGCGGCAGCTCGACGCCGCCCGGCTCGAGGCCGAACGCGCCAACCACGCAAAGAGCGACTTCCTGGCGAACATGAGCCACGAGATCCGCACGCCCATGACCGCCATCATCGGGTACGGCGACATGCTGCTGGAACCCAACCAGTCCGCCGCCGACCGCATGGACTGCGTGCAGACGATCCGGCGGAGCGGGCACCACCTGCTGGCGCTGATCAACGACATCCTTGACCTCTCGAAGATCGAGGCCGGGCGCATGACGCCCGAGCTCATCGAGTGCGCCCCCGGCAGCATCGTCCAGGAGGTCGCGTCGCTGCTGCGCGGCAAGGCGCTCGAAAAGGGAATCGCCTTCGGCGTGGAGTTCGCCTCACCCCTGCCAGACAGGGTGATCACCGACCCCACAAGGCTCAAGCAGGTGCTGACCAACCTGGTCAGCAACGCGATCAAGTTCACCGAGTCGGGCGGCGTGCGGATGGTCGCGCAGATGGTCGACGACCCCGATTGCCCGACCGGACAGCTGCTGCAGGTCGACGTGATCGACACCGGCATAGGCGTGAAGGCCGAGCACCTCGACAAACTCTTTGAGCCGTTCAAGCAGGCCGACGACTCGGTGACCCGCCGGTTCGGCGGCACCGGCCTGGGCCTGGCGATCTGCAAGAGCCTCGCCGAGTTGCTCGGCGGCACCGTCACGGTTGAGAGCACACCGGGGGAAGGGAGCCGCTTCACCGTCACCGTCGCGGCGGGGGCCGTTGCCGGCTCTACGCTCGTCCACTGCCCGGGCGAGCTGCGCAACATCCGCGCCGCTGGCCCTCTCAACCTCGCCAAGGCCGAGACGCAGCGCCTCAGCGGGCGCGTGCTGCTGGCAGAAGACGGCATCGACAACCAGCGCCTGATCTCGATGCTCCTTCGCCGCGCAGGCGCCGAGGTCGTTGTGACCGACAACGGCGCGGCCGCCGCCGAAGCCGCCACCGCGGCGCTCAACGACGGCACGCCGTTCGGCCTCATCCTCATGGACATGCAGATGCCCGTGCTCGACGGGTACTCGGCGACGAGCCGGCTGCGCACCGAGGGGTACCAGGGGCCGATCGTGGCGCTCACCGCCCACGCAATGGCCGCCGACCGCGACCGCTGCATCCGCGCCGGGTGTGACGACTACCTCACCAAGCCGATCGACCGCGTGCTGCTGATCGAGAGCGTCAACGCCTGGCTCAGCGGCAAGAAGCGAAGGCACGACACGCACATGGCCGCCTAGCCTCGCGGCGTGCGTGTGATCCGCCTTGAATCAACCGACTCAACCATGCTCGAAGCCCGCAGGCGGATGGCCGCCGGCGAACATGAGCCGTTTGTGGTCATCGCTGAAACGCAGACCGGCGGCGTGGGGCGGCTGGGGCGGCCCTGGTCGAGCCCGCGCGGCGGCGTCTGGCTGACCGTTGCGGTGCCGCAACAACCAGGCGCAGCGATCGACCCGCTCACGAGCGTCAGGGTCGCCGCGACCGTCTGGTCGGTTTGCAGCGCCAGCCTCCGGTCAGATTGGACGGGCCGACCCGCGACCGACCTGTTCGACTCGCCGCTCCGCATGAAGTGGCCCAACGACCTTGTTGATTCGAGCGCAGCGTCGGCGAAGAAGATCGCCGGCGTGCTCATCGAGCGCATCGCCGTGCCGGCGGTCTTGCTGTGCGGTGTCGGCGTCAACGTCAACAACGATCCAGCGACACTCCCCGACGAGGTCGCCCGCCGCGCAACAAGCCTGCACGCCGCGCGCGCCCACGCCTACGACGAGCGGGAAGTCGCGGCGCTGAGCGAGCGGCTCATCGCCTCGCTCGCGGATGAGCTGACCAGGCGCAAGGCCGACGCCGGCGACGACCTCACGCTGGCGACGTTCTCAGAGTTCATGTGGCGACCGGCGCAGGATGTTCCGATCACAATGCCAGGCGGCGAACGCCTCCTCGGGCGGATCATCGATGTCACTCGCGACGGCGGGCTGCGCGTGCGTATCGATGGGCAAGAGCGGGAACTGCGCTCTGTTGATCAGATCGGTTGATCACGCGGTCGGCGGCGAACGCGTGCAACGCGCGGCAGCCCCCCAAAAACAAACGCGGGGCCGCGTGTGCGGCCCCGCGTAATTCATTCGTCACGAGAGTCGAACGCTCAGACGGCGTTCTTGAGGCCCTTGAGCGGACGGACCTTGATGACGGTGCGCGCGGCCTTGGCCTTGACGTCCATCATCTCGCCCGGCTTGAACGGGTTGGCGCGGGTCGTCGCCTTGGTGGCGGGCTTGTAGATCGCCTGGACCTTCATCAGGCCGGGGACGACGAAGACCTTGGGCTTCTTGTCCGCGGGCTTGGCGAGGTCAACGGCCATCACCTTGTGCAGCACCTCGAACACGTTGGCGACCTGCTTGCGCTGCAGGCCGGTGTGGTCGGCGAGGAGCTTGTAGAGCTCGCTCTTGCCGCGCTGCTTCGGAGCGGGGGTGATCTTGGGGGCCTTGGGCGTTGCGGACTTGGGGGCGGTCTTCGTTGCCATTGTCGGACTCCATGAAAAAGTGCAGTGCTTCGCGGCTCCTCCGCGAGCGTGGCCTATTGAACCCGCTTTTCCTGCGGGTTTCAAGCGCCTTCACGATTGTGGATATCGTCTTCCGCTTGAGAAACCGACAGTTTTTGGTTGCTACCCTCCGGCCCGCCCGGGCCAGGCCCGCGGACCGGACCGCGCGTCGAAGCGTCTACAGCCGCCGGATGACGATCGCCGTGCGGTCGTCGGGCACCACCGAGCCACCGGCAAACGCCTCGGTCAGGCGGTTGATCTCTGTCAGCAGGTCGCACGCCGACATCGTCGGGTTGCGTTGAACCACGTCGGCGATCGGCTCGAGGCCGAGGTACCGGCCGTCGGGGCTTGGGGCCTCGTAGTAGCCGTCTGACAGCAGCAAAAACGTGTCTCCCGGCCTTAATTCCAGCGGTTCGACGGGCTCGCTCTCAATCTCCGGCGCAACGCCCGCCGGCACCCCGTTCGCCGGGATCTCCTCCACCCTGCTCCCCGGGCCACCCGCTCGGACGATGACCAGCGGGGCCTGACCGGCCGAGTCGTACGTCAGTTGCCCCGTGGGCGGGTCGAGGTGGGCAAAGCACGCGGTGACGAACCGGCCCAGCGGCAAGTCGGCTTCGAGCTGGGCGTCTGCGAGCCTGGAGATCGTCCCCACGTCAGCGCCAAGCCGGGCCCCCATGCGGAACATCCCCCGGAACTGGGCCACGCTCAGGGCGGGGCCCACCCCGTGCCCGGTCGCATCGGCCAGCACAAAGAGCAGGCCGCGTTTGCCCTCGCAGAAGGTTGACCAGTCGAGCAGGTCGTAGGTGTCCCCTCCCGTCTCTTCCGACGGGATCGACCCGGCGGCGATGTCGTAGCCGGGCATCTGCGGCACCGACTGGGGGAAGCTGGACTGCTGGATATCACGGGCGAGGTCGAGGTCGCGCTCGAGCTTCTGCTTGCGCCGCTCGGCGAGCATGAGCTTGGCACGCCGGATCGCCACCGCCCCCTGGCTGGCGAGGGCGCGGGCGAGCGCCTCGTCGGCAGCGCTGAACACCGCCGGGTTGGCCTCGCTCCCTTTGTTGAGCACCTGCGCCACACCCTCCAGCGTGCCGTCGAAGCTCATCAGCGGCACGGTGAGCATGCTCCGGGTGCGGTAGCCGGTCTTGCGGTCGACTTCCCTGTTGAAGCGCGGGTCCTCGTAGGCGTCTGGCAGGTTGATGATCTTGCCGGTCCGGGCGCACTGGCCCGCGATGCCGCCTGCGCCCTCCGCCTTAGTCGAGAACCGGAATCGCTCAACACCGTGCGCCTGGTGCACGACCAGGTCGCCGGTTGCGGCGTCATACTCGTAGACGGTGGCCCGGTCGGCGCCCAGCGTGTCGCGGAGGGCGTCGATCACCAGCGCGAGCACCTCCGTCAGGTCGATCGACGCGGCGAGCCGCTCCATGACCATCAACAATCGCGTCCACGACCGAGGGTCGATCGGCGCTGCGGGGGGGTCGGGGGTTGGGGGTGTCGGCGGGGGTGGGGTCATCGAGGTGCGCAGAGCATACGGGATGTCATCGCCGCCTGCACGGAGGGCAAAAAGAAGCCCGCGGCCTTGCGGCCGCGGGCTCGATTCAATCGAATCTCAAACGGTCAACCGATCAGTCGTGCCAGTGCACGATGGTGGTGCCGTTGGTGGTGAAGGGGCGCAGCCAGGCGTTGGTACGCGAAGCGGCGGTGCTGTTCTCGTCGAGCTCGTCGACGAAGAAGTTGTCCGGCACGACACGGGGGGTGCCGGTGGGACGGGTGTAGGTGATCTCGGTGGGATCGGGGCGCGTCTCGAAGTTGACGTGGTTGTCGTTGTAGCCGATGTTGCCTTCCCAGGTGGTACGGCCGCCGTGGATGGCGAGCGTGTTGCTCTGGGTGCCGGTCGCGCCGGCGAGGAGCGTCCAGCCGGCCGCGGGGGGCGCAGCCTGATCGGTGGAGGCGACGTACGTGGCGCCGCGGTTGCCGAAGACGGCCTCGGTGGCGTTGAACGTGTTGCTCCACTTGCTCATGCGGTTGCCGAAGTTGAACACGAGCCCGGCGTAGCTGTTGCCACCCGAGGTCGTGTCACGGCGCTGCTGCGCACCGCCGGTGGTGTCACCGGGGTAGCCCGAGAAGCCCGGGTCCCAGATCGCGTTGGCCTGGACGGCAGCGAGGGTGGGGTTCGAGTTCTGGTAGCCGGAGTCAACCTTGATGTTGCTGTTGGTCTCGCTGGGGGAGACGCAGATCTCAGGGCTGATGCTGCTGTTGAAGATCAGCACCGAGAGGCAGTTGCCGGTGTTGTTCTTGTTGCCCTGGGTAGCGGCGTTGCCGGCGGTGCCGACAGCAACCGTCTGGTTGTTGACGTCCAGGTTCTGGGGGACGGGGTAGCTGTCCTTGTTGCCCTGGGCGAAGATCGTCATGGCTTGGATGACGTTGCGGACCTGCGTGCCGCACTTGATCTGGCGGGCCGAGGCGCGGGCCTTGGCGAGGGCGGGGAGCAGGATGCCGACCAGCAGCGCGATGATCGCGATGACGACCAGCAGTTCGATCAGCGTAAATGCGCGAGTCTTCTTCATAAAAAACCACTCCTAAACAGGCCGGGCCCCACGTTCCACGCGGCGTTGCCCGGCGACTTCTGATTGAGCACCCGGAACACCCGGACGCTCGGCCGAAACACACAGGCGGCGACGGCAAGATCGATTGTGATGGGGGAGGGCACGCTGCGACAGATGATGCAACCCCACGCGGCACCAGCCGCGCGACGGACCATCGGACCACAAGCGAGAGCTCGCTTCCGCCAGCCTGACTGGCCCTGCTCGTGCGCACCGATCATGACTGCCGCCCAGGAACACCCTGAAGGCCGATCGACACGCCCATGCGGGCCTTCGAGTTGTCGGCTGAAATGCGGATCGGCCCGCCTCGCCTGGCCGATGCTTGCGCACCTGCCTGCGGGGCAAACCGGTTTTTACCGTGTACGGTTGGGGAATGACTTCGGAGCGATTGCTCCATGAGTCCGGATCGAATCAGATTTCCCGTACACTGCCGAATCCAGCCTGCGGACACCTACAAGATACAAGTTCCGATCCGATTGTCAAGGGGATGTGGTTCCACAGAAAACCCATCTATTGCCTGCCGATGCCAGAAATCTGAAAATCCCCCCTTTTCGGGCGGCGAATTCCGGCTGAAATCGCCGCTTTGAGAGCGTTTTCGCCCCCCACCCATTTCTCCAATCCGGATGCCGACCCCGCCGAACTGAGGAGCAATACCTATGACCATCGATGCACGCCTGGCCCAACTGGGGATCACCCTCCCCCCCGCCCCCAAGCCCGTTGCCGCCTATGTACCCGCGCGGCGGTGCGGCTCGCTGCTGTTTGTCTCCGGCCAGTTGCCGTTCAGGGATGGGAAGCTCATGGCGACCGGTCCGATCGGCGGCACCGAAGGCATTGTCAACGCCGCCGCGGCCGCGCGCCAGTGCGCGATCAACGCGCTCGCGGTGGCGAAGGACGCGGTCGGTTCGCTCGATGCGATCGCCGGCGTTGTGCGCGTGGGCGTGTGGGTGGCGTGCGCCAGCGACTTTGTTGATCAGCCGAAGGTGGCCAACGGCGCCAGCGAGTTGCTGGTCGAGGTCTTCGGCGACAGCGGCCGGCACGCCCGCGCCGCGGTGGGCACGAACGCGCTGCCGCTGGGGGCGATGGTGGAGGTGGAGGTTTGCTTTGAGGTGAGGGGGTAAGGAGAACGTCTCTGCCTTGGAGCCCGGAGGGCTCGTAGTTCATAGCCGGGGGCAACGCCCCCGGTGTGCGACGGCGGATGTCCGTACCGCGACAGCGGTACGACCGCTCACCCCAGCAAGAACCGCGGGTCGTACACCACTTTGTACTTCTTCAGGAGCCTCTCAATCTCCTCCGGAAACGACATCTTCGCGTGATGCCGCGCCTGGTTGCGGATGTACCGCTCCAACGCCTCACGCTGCGATTCACCGATCGAGAACGCGCCGTACCCGTCCTGCCAGGCGAATCGCCTGGCACCCTTGAGCTTCATCCACTTCGACGATTCTTTCTTCATTCCCTGCAGCAAGTCAGCAATGCTGACCGTCTTGCCGAGCGAGACGAGCAGGTGTATGTGGTCGGGCATGCCGCCGCCAAGCAGAAGCTCTGAACCGTTCGCCTTGCACGCGCCGCCGATGTACGCGTAAGGCTGGTTTGCGATAGCTGGGTCGACCGTCGGCTGGCGGTCCTTCGTGCTGAAAACGACGTGGAGCAGGACGGCCGTGCAAGTTGACGCCATTTCCGCAGCATACAGAGATCTTGACGAGAATCGGTTGTACCGCTGTCGCGGTACCGGTTCGGGGACGACGCTGACCGGGGGCGTTGCCCCCGGCTATTTCATTGAACCGCTCCGCGGTTCAAGGTGAACCGCGCGCAACTCATTCGCTCGCTCGCCCCGACGCCGCTTCACCTACTCGCTTCCGCGGGCCCCCGGCCGCCTCACTCAGGCTGCGGGAAACGCCTGTCGAGGAATCGACCGTCCTTGTGGAAGAGCTCGCCGTCGGCGAAGATCTGGCCGCCGGGGCAGCCGCCGCGCGGGCGCATCTCGCAGATCATGTCCCAGTGCAGGCCGCTCTCGTTGATATTGCCGGTCTTGGGGTACCCGGCGCCGACGGCGGCGTGGAAGGTGCCGCCGATCTTCTCGTCGAAGAGGATGTTCTTGGAGAAGTCGGCAACGCCGTAGTTTGTGCCGATGGCGATCTCGCCCATGTTCCGGGCGCCGTCGTCCTGGTCGAGCATCTTGGTCAGGAAGTCGAGCCCCTTGCTCGCCTGCGCGTTGGTCACGCGCCCCTTCTTGAACTCCAGGCGCACGTTGTGCACCTCGTTGCCCATGTAGACAGCCGGGAACGTGTAGTTCACGTGCCCCTCGACGCCGAACCCGCCCATGCTCGGCAACGTCGGGCCGCAGAAGACCTCGCCGTCGGGGAAGTTGGCGTGCCCGCAGCAGTTCTCCCAGATGCCCTTGGAGACGTCAACGCGCAGGTCGGTGCCGTCGTTGCCGTTGTGTGGCGGCACGACGAAGCGGAGCTCTTTCTTGCCCTTGAGGTAGTCGCAGACCAGTTGCTGGCGTGCCTCGATCGCCTGCCACGCGGCGACAGGGTCGGGCGTGTTGAGGAGCCCGGCGTTAAAGACAAAGTCGGCGTACTGGTTCAACGACATCTCCGCGTCCTGAGCCGACGCGGAGGTTGGGAACTGCGTGCCGCACCAGCGGAGCTTGCCCTCGGCCTCGCGGTTCATGAACCGCTTCATGTAGGGCTTGCGTGCCTGCTGCAGGAGCGCGGCCTTGTTCGACGGGTACTTGGCGAGGTACTTGGTGTTCCCCTCGGCCCAGAAGCTGAGAGTCACATCAACCTTCTCGATCAGGTCGAGCTGGATGGGGTTGGCGAAGGCGATCTGCTCGTCGGTGCCGTTGGCGACGAGGGTCTCGGTGAGCGCGTCCGAGCGGGGCCAATAGAACGGGTTGCCCCCCGCCCTGAGCACGGCGGCGAAGAGCTCCTCGACCAGCGGCATGCCGCGGGGGTCACCGATGACCGCGACCAGGTCACCCTTTTTGATCCTGGTGGAGTAGCGGACGAGAACATCGGCGAGCTTGGCCAGGCGCGGGTCGTGCATAGGTCGGCAGGATAGCGGCGGGCGGCGGGCGCGGGGCCGGCGCACGTCCCTCCGGCTCCGGTGAACGTCTTCCGCTCAGCCCGGGAAGGCCTTCTTGTAGTCCTCAACGAACTTCTTCAGGCCGCTGTCGGTGAGGGGGTGGTTAAGCATCCCCTTAATCACGCTCATCGGCACGGTGGCAACGTCGGCACCGGCGAGGGCACAATCGACCATGTGCTTGTTGTGCCGGATCGACGCGGCCAGCAGCTTGGTGTTGAACCCGTAGGTGTCGTAGATCTGGCGGATCTGGTGAATGAGCTGCGTGCCGTCCTCCGCGACGTCGTCGAGCCGTCCGATGAACGGGCTTACGAGGAACGCACCGGCCTTGGCGACCATCAGCGCCTGCAGCGGCTGGAAGACGAGCGTCATGTTCGTCTTGATCCCCTGGTCGCTGAGCTTCTTACACCCCTTGAGGCCGTCGACGGTCGTGGGGAGCTTGACGACGATGTTTTCGGCGATTTTGATGAGCAGGTCGGCCTCGCGCATCATGCCGTCGAAGTCGGTGCTGATGACCTCGCCGCTGACTGGACCTTTGACAACGGCGCAGATCTCCTTCAGGCGGTCGTGGTACTTGACGCCCTTCTCTTTGGCGATCAGGCTCGGGTTGGTGGTCACACCGTCGAGCACGCCCAGCGCGGCCGCCTCTTTGATCTCGTCAAGGTTCGCCGTATCGATGTAGAGGTCCATTGCGCGTCTCCGTGCGGGTGGTTGGGGGTTGTGCGAGTGTATCGGCCTCACGCACGGCGTGACGCTACCCGGCCATCGCCCGCAGTTCGCGCCGGAGCACCTTGCCCGTTGCGTTGCGGGGGAGCGCCTCGACGTGCCGGACCTCAGGGACCTTGTAGCCCGCGAGCCTGCCGCGGCACCAGGAGACGATCGACTGGGCATCGAACGTCTCACCTTCTTTGAGCTCAACAAACGCGACGGGCTGCTCGCCGCGCATGGGGTCCTTCACGCCGACGACGCCCGAGTCTTTCACCGCCGGGTGGTGGTTGATGACCTCTTCGATCTCGCGCGGAAAGACGTTCTCCCCGCCGATGATCAGCATGTCCTTCAGACGGCCGGTGATGAAGAGGTGGCCATCGTCGTCAAAGCGGCCGATGTCACCCGTGCGGAACCAGCCCTCGCCGTCAAACGCCGCGGCGGTCTCCGCCGGCAGGTGGTAGTACCCCTGCATGACGTTTGGGCCCTTGATCCGGACCTCGCCGTCCTGGTTCCTGCCGAGGGTGCGGCCAGAATCAGGATCGACGATGCGTTCGCGCACGCCGGGGAGGGCCTGTCCCACCGAGTGCGGCTTGAACTCGTTCGGGCGGCACCAGTTGGTCACCGGGCTCGTCTCGGTCAGCCCGTACCCCTCGGCGATGCGAACGCCAAAGCGGTCGAAGAAGGCCGTCGCGACCGCGTCGGGGAGCGGCTCGCCGCCTGAAACCGCGTAGCGGAGTGACGCGAAGTCCGCCGGTGCGGCGTCCTTGACGTGCAGCAGCGCGTTGTACATCGAAGGGATCGCGATCATCGCCGTCGGCCGGTGCTGCCGGAACGTTTTGACGATCCGCCCGGGCACGAACCGCGCTGAATAGATCACTCTGCAGCCGCGCGTCAGCGGCAGCAGCGTCAGCACGGTGAGCCCGAACGTGTGGAACTGCGGGAGTACGCCCAGCAGCACTTCGTCCTTGCCAAACCCCACCCACTCGATCGCCTGGCGGATGTTGGTCGCGATGTTGCCGTGGCTGAGCATCACCCCCTTGGGCTTGCCGCTGGTGCCGCTGGTGTAGAGCAGCAGGGCCAGGTCGTCGTCGCTGTTGCAGGCGGGGATGCGCGGCTCGGGGACCCGCTTGAGATCGAGCGTGTCCAGCTTCAACAGCTTGACGCGCTGGGGTGTGAACCCGAGGTGCTCGATCATCGCCGTCGCCGTCACCACCGTGTCGCAACCGCAGTCGTCGACCACGTACTGAAGTTCCTCCTGCTTGAGCAGAAAGTTCAGCGGCACGACCACCCGGCCGCTGATCCACCCGGCCAGAGCGGCGATGGGGAACGCTCCAGACGACGGGAGCATGACGCCGACGGTCCCGCCCCGCCCGCGACCGGCGTTGGTGCGGTCGAGCACGTCGGCGAGGTTCATCGCAGCAACGAGCAGTTCGATCCGCCTGTACGAGCGGGAATCGTCGATTACGCCGTGCTCAAGCGGGTATCGGAGGCAGGTTCGGATGATCGGCCAGTGGATGCTCAAGCACGGCTCCCTCAAAGTTGCGGTCGCCCCCCCGCCTGGCGCCGATAGTACCGATATCCAATCGCCACTTCTGACGGAGGCCATGGCCATGCCCTGCGCTCGCACACGCCCGCTCCATACGGCCGCACTTCTCACGCTCACGCTGGCGGGGGGATGCCAGTACGAGCCGCAGCTCTCTTACCAGCAGGCGTACGAGCAGAAGCTCTATGCCCAGGCGCTGGACAAGGCCTCGCCGATCGCAACCGACGAGCACGCCGGCGACCGCCAGCGCGCCGCGCTGGTTGCCGGAATGTCCGCCCATTCACTCGGGCGGAACGCCGAAGCCAAGAAGTGGCTCATCCCGCTGAAGTACTGCACGGACCAGGACATCGCCGCCCGCGCCCGGGCCACGCTGGGGATCATCGCCAAAGCTGAAGGAAAGCCGGCCGAGGCGGCCCCGCTGCTCTCTGACAGTGCCGACAAGCTCGACGGCAACGACGCGGCCAAGGCCAAGATCTTTGCCGGCGACGCGTACCGGCAGCTGGGGATGGAGACAAAGGCACGCGAGGAGTACAACGGCGCCAAATCTGAGGCGGAAGACCCCGCCCTCAAAGCAACCGCCGACCAGAAAGCCCGGCCGATGAGCTACTACGTGCAGTGCGGGGCGTTTTCGACGCGTCTGGCGGCCGAAAAGCAGCAGAGGGCGGTCCGTTCGCAGGCGGTAAACGCGGGGCAGCCGGCACCCCAGATCCTGCAGCTTAGCCCGAACGGGACCCCCCTATTCGTGGTGCAGATCGGGCCATACCCCGACATGCAGAACGCCCAGCGGGCCAAAGCCCAAATGAATCTGGCCAGCGCCGCGATCACAAAGAGACAGTAAACTCTTGCTGCGGAACCACTTAAGTGTTCCCGCGTATCACTCCCCGTGGGCTCCTCGTGACCGGGCTTTCAGGAGCAGCAGCATGAATCAGCGCAGTCAGATCGCGTCGGTCGCGGCCGCCATGGTGTTCGCATGCGCCGGCGCGGCCTTCGGCCAGGGGATGACGATGCCGCGGGCTTCAGTGCCCGAGCCGGCGGTGCAACTCACCGAGGAGCAAGCAAGGATCATCGCGGCCGGCAACCTGACACCCGAGCAGCGCGAATCGCTCCGCCAGTGGAACAAGCGGCGCGTCGAGGCCGAGAAGCAGATGAAGACCATCCGCTTCAAGAACTTCGGCAGCAAGATGGTGCCGGAGATCCGGCAGGCGGGGATCGTCGAACTCCGCAAGATCACCGACTCGGCGGCGTTCCCGTCGATGCTTGAGATCTTCCGCGACGAGCAGGCAGACGTGCAGAAGGCCGTTGTCGATCACCTGGGCGACCTGGGCACCGACCACTCGCTGACCACCCTTGCCTACGCGGCGGTCTTCGAGAAGAAGCCGCTCATCAAGTCTCTCGCTGCCGAAGCGCTGCGTGAGAAGGTCGAGGCGTCCCACGCTGTGCCAGCCGGCGTGCAGACCATCATCGCGTCCGGCCTTGACTCGAAGGATTTCTTCGCCCGCGGTGATGCCGCACGGCTGGCGGTGAGCCTCAAGCTCATCGAAGCGATCCCCGCGATGATCGCGGGCCAGATTTCTCCCTCGGGCGGCGGGAGCGCGGGCGGGTATATCGCGTACATCGTGATCGGTGAGCAGCGGGCGTACGTCGCGGACCTGACCCCGGTGGTGGGTGACGGTTCGGTCGCGTTTGACCCCGTGCCGGGCGTGCTGACCGAGGGCGTGGTGCTGGCGATCAACGACGCGGTGGCGATTCAGTACAGCACCGGTGTGCACGATGCGCTTGTCGACTTCACCAGCCGCCTCAGCGGCGAGGACACGTCCAAGCTCGGCTGGAACCCGCGCAAGTGGCTGGCGTGGTACAAGGGCACGCTGGTGCCGAAGTTGAACCAGCCCAAGGCTCCCGCCCCAAACCCCACGACGCTGGCCCAACCCAAGGTCAAGCCGCCGACACGCGCGGTGTGACGCGCCGCGCAGGCACCGACTAGAAGACGATCACGCTGGCGATCGCGTGCTGCTTTGTGTGCGAGAGCGACACGAAGCTGCCGCTCACGCCGAGCGATCGGGCAACCTCCAGCGCTCGCCCGGTGATGACCAGCTTCGGAGCGCCCGCGGCGTCGTTGGTGATCGATACGTCCTGCCAGGTGATGCCGCCGGCGAGCCCGGTGCCGAGTGCCTTCAGTGCTGCTTCTTTGGCCGCAAATCGTGCCGCGTAGCGGGTTGCGCGGCGGGCGTCACCCTCGCACTCGGCCCGCTCGGCGGCGGTGAAGAGCCGCTCGAGCATCCGCCCGCCGTGCTCGGCGAGCATCTCTTCGATGCGCGACACCTCCACCAGGTCGATGCCGTGCCCGATCGGACGCATGTCTACTCCCCGCCCTTCTTCTTGGCCTTGGTCTGGGCGGGCCGAGGGTCAGCCTTGGGCTTGGACGCGGCGTCGGCCGACGTCGCGGGCTTTGTGTCGGCGGGCTTTGCCGCTGGCTGCGCTTCGGCTGAGCCGCCACCGGAGTCTCCACCACTGGCAGACTTCTTGTCCGCCTCTGCGGACTTCTTGTACCCTTCGCTGCGGTAATCCGTCTGGTAAAACCCCGAGCCTTTGAAAAGCAGCGCAGCCCCGGTGCCGATGAGTCGTTCGGCCGTCTTGCGCCCGCACGACGGGCACGCCTTGACAGGCTTGGCCGACATCGACTGGAACAACTCCCACGTGTGGCCGCACGCCTTGCATTTGTAGTCGTAAGTGGGCATGGTCTGAAACCACCAAAGAGCGGGTTGCCCGGCAGCCTGCCTCAGGCGGTCGGGGCGACGGAAACCTTCGCGGGCCTGATGACGCGTTCGCCTCCCGATGACGTAGCGATAGCGTAACCGGGCTGAAAGGTCGCAACGATGTTCCCGGGCTCGACGGCTTCTGCGGTCTGCTGGGTGATCGCCTCGTGCCGGCCGGGGACAAACGCGTCGTTTGGCTTTGGGGCGATCACGCTCACGCCGTGGCGGGCGAGCGTGCGGAGCAGTTCGTCCCGCACGATCTTCATGCCGTCAACGAGCGACTGGGCCGTCGCCTTGGAAAGGTCCTGGCCGAGCGCGAGGTCGAAATGATCGATAACGGTGACAACGTCGGCCGCGACGCGTGAGGCGCCGTCGGTCTTGGCGACCTGCTCGTTGGCGAGCGCGCGGCGCTGGTAGTTGGAAAAATCGGCGAGCACACGCTGATAGTCACCCTGCGCCTGGCAGAGCTGGTCGCGCAGCTTGGCGATCTCTTCGCTGTCGGCCGCGGCGTTCAGCGCGCGGTCCTGCTCGGAGAACTCCTGGTCTGATTGGTTGTCGTGAGGGTCGGTGGTCATTTCATCGCCTGGCTGTGTGTGGCGGCTGGGCCGCGGTTGAGCTTTGTTCTCCGCCCGTTTCGCGGCGGCATCTGTCGCGGGCTACGCGAACTTCTCCTTCATCTTGCGCCAGAACCCCTGGCTCTCCGGGAGCACCGTCTCGTTCTCGGTCTTGGCGAACTCTCTGAGCAGCCGCTCCTGCTCGCTGGAGAGCTTCTTGGGTACCTCGACCTTGACGAGGACGATCATGTCGCCGCGCTTGCCGTCACGCACGCTCGGCATGCCCTGACCGGACATGCGGAACATGGTGCCGTACTGCGTGCCGCGCGGCACGGTGAGCGTTGCTTTCTTGCCGTCGATTGTCGGCAGGTCAACCTCACCGCCGAGCGAGGCCTTTGAGCAACTGATCGGGAGCTCGACGACGAGGTGGTCGGCCTCGCGCCGGTAGAACTGGTGCGGCCTGATCCGCACGGCGACGTGCAGGTCACCGCGGATGCCCTCGCCACCGCGTGACTCTTCGGGCGCCGGCGGTTCACCCTCGCCGCGGACGCGCACCATCTGCCCCTCGCTGATGCCGGCGGGGATGTGCACCGTGAGCTTGCGGTTCTTGGGGAGGCGGCCCTTGCCGCGGCAGGCGTCGCAGAATTCTTTGATGACTGTGCCGCGACCGCCGCACGACGGGCAGGCGGTGACCATGCGGAACATGCCGCCCATGCCCGACTGCTGCACCTGGCCGCGCCCGTCGCACGTCGTGCACTTTACGGGCTTGGAGCCGGCCTTGGCGCCGGTGCCGCTGCACTTCTCGCACAGGTCCAAGCGGGTGAACTCGACGTCGCGATCGACGCCGGTGAAGGCCTCTTCGAGCGTGAGTGCGACTTCGGTCTCGAGGTCGTAGCCGCTGGCCGGCCCGCGCTGGCGCCCGCCGCGCCCGCCGCCGAACCCCCCACCGCCACCGCCGGCGAAGATGTCGTTGAACATCGGGAAGATGTCGTCGACGTTCATGCGGTTGAAGTCGTGCGAGGCGGTGCCCTGACCACGGACACCCTCGACGCCGAACTGGTCGTAACGCTTGCGCTTCTCGGGGTCGCTGAGCACCTCGTACGCCGCCGCGGCCTCTTTGAAGGCCTTCTCGGCCTCGGCGTCGCCGGGGTTGCGGTCTGGGTGGTGCTTCATCGCCAGGCGGCGATAGGCGCGCTTGATCTCCTCTGCGTCAGCGGTCTTCTGGACGCCGAGAACTTCGTAATAGTCGCGCTGCGCTGCTGCCATACTTTTTTACCACAGAGACACAGAGGCACAGAGAAGAGAAATTGAAATGGCCTTAGAGGACCATGCGCTTGATACCGTCTTTGACGACCGGGACGTGGAAGTTGATTAGCAGGCCCTTGCGTTTTCCGCTGATCCGGAGATAGCTGAGGAGTTGTGCTTCATGTACCGGAGCCAGCTTTTCGACGGCTTTGAGTTCCAGCACCAGTTCATTGTTCACGACGATGTCAAGAACGTATCCGCATTCGAGCCGGACATCCTTGTAGATCAGCGGAAGCGGAACCTCGCGGGTTACCGAGAGGCCCCGTAGTTTCAGTTCAAACGCGAGGCACTCCGCGTACGCGGACTCGAGCAGACCCGGGCCAAGAGCCTTGTGAACCTCGATCGCCGCTCCAATCACAGCGTCGGTCAAGGGATCACGTTCGCGCCCGGATTCATCCACTCTCTTGTCTTCTCTGTGCCTCTGTGTCTCTGTGGTTAACCCGCCTTACTTCGTCGCGCCGACGGTCGACTTCGCGTCGTCCTTCAGCTCGGAGATCATGACCTTGGTCGTGAGCATCAGGCCCGCGACCGACGCCGCGTTGACGATCGCGGTCTTGGGGACCAGGGCCGCGTCGATGATGCCGGCCTTGACCAGGTCGGTGTACTCGTGCGTCATGGCGTTGAAGCCGAACGAGCCCGTGCCCTCCTGGACCTTGCTGACGACGATGTCACCGTCGAGACCGGCGTTGATCGCGATCTGCCGGCAGCACGACTCGACCGCCTTGTGGACGATCCTGTAGCCGAAGGCCTCATCACCCTCGGCGGACTTCATCGCCTTCTCGATCGCGGGCTGCGTGCGGAGAAGGGCAACGCCGCCGCCAGCGACATACCCGCTCTTGGCGGCGTGGCGCGTGGCGTTGAGCGCATCGTCAACGGCGTCCTTCTTCTCCTTCATGGAGACTTCGGTGGCTGCGCCGACGGAGATGATCGCCACGCCGCCGGTGAGCTTGGCGAGGCGCTCCTTGAGCTTCTCCTTGTCGTAGTCGCTGGTGGTGCGGTCGATCTGGGCCTGGATGGAGGCCGCTCGGGCCTCGATGTCCTTCTTCTTGCCGCCGCCCTCGATGATCGTGGTCTCGTCCTTGTTGACGACGATCTTCTTGGCGCGACCGAGCTCGGAGAGCTCGATCGACTCGAGGCTGCGCCCGAGGTCTTCGGCGAAGAACGTGCCACCGGTGAGCACGGCGATGTCGCCGAGCATGGCCTTGCGGCGGTCGCCGAAACCGGGAGCCTTGACAGCGCAGATCTTGATCGTGCCGCGGAGGCGGTTGACGACCAGCGCGGCAAGGGCCTCGCTCTCGACCTCTTCGGCGATCACCAGCACGGGCTTGCCGGCCATGGCGATCTTGTTCAGCAGCGGGAGGAAGTCGGCCAGGTTGGCGATCTTCTTCTCGTTGATGAGCACGTAGCAGTCTTCGAGCACGGCCTCGGCAGACTTGGGGTCGGTCATGAAGTAGGGGCTGATGTACCCCTTGTCGAAGGACATGCCCTCGACGTAGTCGAGCGTGGTGGTTGCGCCCTTGCCCTCTTCAACCTCGACAACACCCTCAGGCCCGACCTTCTCGATCGCCTCGGCGATGAGCTGGCCGATCTCAGCGTCGTGCGACGCGGAGACGGTGGCAACCTTCACGTAGTCGCTCTTGCCCTTGCACTTGACGGACATCTTCTCGATGGCGTCGGCGGCGAGCTCGGCCGCCTTGTTGATGCCGCGCTGCAGCAGCACGGGGTTCGCGCCGCTGGCGACAAAGCGCATGCCCTCGAGGAAGATCGCCTCGGTGAGCACGGTGGCGGCGGTTGTGCCGTCGCCGGCCTGGTCGTTGGTCTTCTTGGCGACCTCGGCAACCATCTTGGCGCCCATCGACTGGAAGTTGTCGGGGAGAGTGATCTCGCGCGCGACGGAGACGCCGTCGTTGCTCAGCGAAGGCGAGCCGTAGCTCTTGGCGATCGCCACGTGGCGGGCCGAGGGGCCCATCGTCACCTTGACCGCGCGTGCCAACTGCTCAACGCCCTTCTTCATCTCGAGGAGGGCGGAATCGTCGAACATGATCTGCTTACTGGCCATTTGGTTCTCCAGGCATCAGCCACCAGCCATCAGGCATCAGTGGGGATGCAGTTCACACTAGTTTTCAAGGCTCTTGATCAGCCCCGCAAGGACTTTGCTGCACTCTTCCCATTGCTGGCGCATCGCCAAGTGTTGCTCTTCCTTGAGATACCCGAGCTTCACAGAAAACAGGAGTTGCGTATCAATCTCATACAGGGAGCCACGAGCGCTCCTCAGAAAACGGATGTAGTCGGCCGTTGAGCCACGTCCGTAGCCCTCGGCGATGTTGCTGCTTACCGAGACCGCGGCTCGTCGCAGCTGGCTAATCAGCCCAAACCGCTCAGATTCAGGAAAGGAAGCGGTAGCTGCGTACACATCGAGGCCGAAGGTCATTCCCTTCTGCCAAGCGATCAGATCGCGATGTGAGTTGATGCTACCCATGACTTTCCCGGATGCCTGATGGCTGGTGCCTGATGCCTCCTTCTCACGCCTCGACAACGCCCAGGAGCTCCGACTCCTTGATGATGAGCATCTTCTTGCCCTTGAGCTCAACCTCGCTGCCGGCGTATTTGCCGTAGACGACCGTCGCGCCGATCTTGACGCTCATGTCGGCCCGCTTGCCGTTCTCGAGCAGCTTGCCCGGGCCGCTGGCGATGACCTTGCCGCGTACGGGCTTCTCTTTGGAGCTCTCGGGCAGGTAGATGCCCGAGGCGGTCTTGGTTTCGCTCTCGATGGGCTGGACAAGGACGCGGTCTTCGAGGGGCTTGATGGCCATGGTCAGTTACTCCAGAAAAGTGGTTCAGCTCAGGGCTGCGAGCCCTGGGCGGGTGGGTTGGGTTGAACGGACGGAGCCGTGCGCGACCGCCGCGCCCGGATGAACTCGATCGCGACGGGCACCAGCGAGAGCGCGACGACGAACAGCATCGCGAGCGTGAAGTTCTCCTTGACGATCGCCATCTGCCCGAAGGCCAGGCCGGCCCCGCAGCAGATGGTGACCCAGGCGATTGCGCCGATGATGTTGAAGAAGATGAAGCGGGAGTAGGTCATCGCGCCGGCGCCGGCGATGAACGGGCAGAACGTGCGGATGATCGGCACGAACTGACCGAGCATGACGGCCTTCCCGCCGTGACGCTCGAAGAACACGTGCGCGCGGTGCAGGTGCTTGCGGCTCAGCAGCCGGCTGATCAGCCCCGTCCCCTCGCCCCTGAAGAGCTTCGGCCCGATCGCCTTGCCGATGTGGTAGTTGCAGGTGTTGCCCAGGATCGCCGCCACCAGCAGGAGCGGGGCGGCGATGTGCAGCTTGAGCGCCCCGGTCGCCGAGAGCGCGCCCACCGCAAACAGGAGCGAGTCTCCGGGCAGGAAGGGCGTGATCACAAAGCCCGTTTCGGCAAAGACAATCGCGAACAGCAGCCCGTAGACCCAGGGGCCGTAGTTCTCCGCGACCTGCGCGAGCAACTGGTCGACGTGCAGCAGGATGTCGAGGAACTCTGGCATGAGCGACCATAGCGACCGATCCGTTCGTGGGGCGATCTGTGCGCCCCGCGCCCATCAACCGATCTTGAGCACCTTGCTCAAGACCCGACCCTGCGGGTCGATCTCCAACTGCTTTCCGCGACGCTCGGTCGCGGCGTCAACCAGGTACAGCGTCTCCTCACCGCGCGTGACGACGGTGAACGACCGCGCCGGGAAACCGAGCGTCTCGGCGTCGACCGCTCGCTTAACCGCCGGCGGCAACTCCCACGCTTCGACCTCCGTCGTCACGCTCGTCACCGTGCCGTCTGCGCCCACCTCCACGCCCGTCGCGTGCCCGTCGCGCAGCATGTCGGCCTGGTAGACACAGGTTCCCTCGCGCTCAACCAGGATCACCGGCCCGAAGTCAAGCCCCCCGGCCTCGCGAACGATCGCGTTGAACGCCGGCGCGGGCAGGTCTCCGCGTGCGATGATGCCACAGGCAGACTCGTCACGGCTGTTCGCGTCGCCGCTGCTCCCGCGCACCGCGGCACCCGAGGCGCTGCCCATCGCCGCGAGCATGGCCGCGGCGAGTGGGAACCGGATGTTTGTGCCTTGACGTGCCATGGTTGCTCCTGCGAATCCGCCCCGGCGCAGTTACGCGCCGCGGCGGTGAATGAACACTCGTTAGAAACCCATCCCGCCCATGCCGCCCATGCCGCCCATGCCACCCATCCCCGGCATGCCGCCACCGCCGCCGTGGCCGTGGTCATGGCCGTGATCGCCCTTGTCGGCGGGCACATCGGTGATGACACAATCAGACAGCAGCAGGATCGTGGCGACGCTCGCGGCGTTCTGCAGCGCAGCGCGGTCCACCTTCGTCGGCGTGAGCACGCCCATCTTGAGCATGTCACCGAAGGTGCCGGTGAGGGCGTTGTATCCGAACGACGCCCCGCCCTTCCCCTCGCCGCCCTCGGCGACCTTGGCGACGATCACCGTGCCACGCTCGCCCGCGTTCTCGGCGATGGTCGCTGTGGGAACCGCCAGCGCGAGGTAGACGGCGTTCATGCCGGCGGCGACGTCGTACTTCGCCTGACCGACGTCGTCGGCGGTGACGTCTTCCTTCTTGCTGTATACGGCCTTCCACTCGGGGAGCTTCTCGATCGCCGCGCGTGCACGGATGAAGCTGGTGCCACCGCCGGGGACGACGCCCTCGGCGACGGCTGCACGCGTCGCGTGCAGCGCATCCTCGACGCGGGCCTTCTTCTCCTTCAACTCGGCCTCGCTGGCGGCACCGACCTTGATCTGCGCAACGCCGCCGGTGAGCTTGGCGAGACGCTCCTGGAGCTTCTCGCGGTCGTAGTCGCTGGTGGTCACCTCGACCTCGCGGCGGATCTGCTCGACGCGCCCCTGGATGGCCTTGGTCGAGCCCGCGCCCTCGATCACCGTGGTGTTGTCGTTGTCGATCTCGATCTTCTTGGCCATGCCCAGGTGCGAGAGCTCGACCTTCTCGAGCTCCATGCCCACGTCCTTCATGATCGGCGTCGCGCCGGTCAGAACGGCCAGGTCCTCGAGCATCGCCTTGCGCCGGTCGCCGTAGCCGGGTGCCTTGACGGCGCACACCTGCAGCGTGCCGCGCAGCTTGTTGATCACCAGCGTCGCGAGGGCCTCGCCCGTCACGTCCTCGGCGATGATCAGCAGCGGCTTCTTGGCGGCCATCACCTTCTCAAGCACCGGCACGAGCTTCTGCACGCTGTCGATCTTGTCCTCGTGAACGAGCACGAAGCACTTCTCGAGCACGCAGAGCATCTTCTCAACGTCGGTGACGAAGTTGGGGCTCAGCATCCCGCGGTCAAACTGCATGCCCTCGACCACGACGATCTCGGTGTCGCGGCTCTTGCCCTCTTCGACCGTGATCACGCCGTCCTTGCCGACCTTGCTGAACGCGTCGGCCATCATCGCGCCGATCTCGGCGTCGTTGTTGGCGCTGATGCTGGCAACGTTCTGGATGTCCTTGGCGCCGTCAACCTTGACGCTGATCTTGCTGATCTGCTCGGCGGCGGCCTCGACGGCCCGCTTCATGCCACGCACAAGGGCGTTGGCGTCTACGCCCGCGGTGATCTGCTTGTAGCCTTCCTTGAAGAGCGCCTCGGCCAGAACCGTCGCGGTCGTGGTGCCGTCGCCCGCGTCGTCGCTGGTCTTGCTCGCGGCCTGCTTGACCAGCTGAGCGCCCATGTTCTCAACCGGGTCAGAGAGCTCGATCTCCTCCGCGACGCTCACCCCGTCCTTGGTGACGGTCGGTCCGCCCCATGACTTGTCGAGCACGGCGTTCCGGCCGCGTGGGCCGAGGGTGGCCTTCACTGCCCGGGCGAGCTTTTCAACACCGGCAAGGAGGGACGAACGGGCGTCGACATCGAATGCGAGGTTCTTGGCGGCCATTGAGGGGGTCTCCAAAGCGGTCTGGGGGTTGATTCAGGTTCGTGGTCTGGCCCCACCGGGCATCATCGCGCATCGGTGGACGTGGAGCCAAAGGCAACCACCGTGCCGCCTCGGGTCTGGAGCCGCTCCCCCCGTTTCCGGCTGTCAGGGGGGTGCCCGGCCGCCCGTGGTGGGCACCGGTTACTGCCTGCCAACAACCAGACGCCGCGCCGCCCTGTCAGTTTGGCAGTTTCCGGACCGCGACAGTCCCGAGGTGATTGGTCAGCCCTTCCGGATACCAACCATCGCCGACAGCGGCTATCCTCGTCCTGAACCCCACCCGGACGGAGCCGATCGCGCCATGACGTTTACCACCCCCTGCGTCCAGACACTCGCCGATTCGACCTCAGTCGGCTATTTGCCGATCCTGCTGCTGCTGCTGGCGTCGATCGGGTTTGTCGCCGGGAACCTGGTGATCACCAAAGTTCTCGGTCCTAACCGGCACGGCGCGGTGAAGGACATGACGTACGAGTCGGGCATGAACCCGTTCGGCTCGGCCCGCAAGAGGTTCAACGTCCGCTTTTACCTGATCGCGATGGTGTTCCTGGTGTTCGACATCGAGATCATCTTCCTCTACCCGTGGGCCGTGACGTTCCGCAACCTGAACATGGATGTGACCGACGGCGGAGTATGGCTGGGGCGCATCCTCTTCTTCCTGTTCACGTCCGTGGTCGCGTATATCTACGGCTACCGCAAGGGCGTTTTCCGCTTCGATTAAGCGGCCGCGGAGGGCATCGGCTGGGCCGCCGCAGCTCCGTCGGGCGCGGGCACCGGCGCGATAACCGGCGACACAGACCGAACCAACACCCCAACCCGCGCCGGCGTGCGGCCGCCGTCGCGGGCATGTCCCGCCCGGTGCAGGCGGCGCGCCGTTCGGTCGATTCACAGCCCGTGCCCCCACCGCTCCGGCTGGGCCACGAGTGAGTCGCCATGAACGCAGACCCGAAGAAAAACGGCCCGTTGCCCGATCCGTCGTTCCTCGATGCGCTGATCGCCGATCACGCCGTCAGCACGGTGTTCCAGCCGATCGTGTGCGTGGAGAACGCCGAGGTCAGCGGCTTTGAATCGCTCGCCCGGCCGAACAAAGGCACGGGCGTGCCGCACGTGGGCGCCATGTTCGACATGGCCGAGCGCGACGGCCGACTGTGGGACCTCGAAGAGGTCACGCGGGCGTCGTCGTTCGAGTCCGCCGGTGACTTCCCCAACGGCGTGCTGCTGTTTACCAACTCAACGCCCGACGTCTTCACCGACCCGCGCTTCCCCGAGCGCATGAAGGCCATCGTCGAAGCCGTGCCCGGGCTCACGCCCTCGCGCATCGTTCTCGAGATCACCGAGCGTGCCGGCGGCGAGAACCTCGAGGAGGTCGCCCTTCAGGTGCAGAAGCTCAAGCAGCTCGGCTTCCAGATCGCGATCGACGACGTCGGCGCCGGCACCAGCGGGCTGACGCGCATCATGATGCTCCGCCCGCACTGGATCAAGCTCGACCGCGAGCTCGTCAGCGACATCGACCGCAACCGCTACAAGCTCAACCTCATCCGGTTCATGGTCCACTTCGCCCGGCTCTCGGGCGTCAACGTCATCGCCGAAGGGATTGAGCGCCGCGAAGAGCTCGCAGCGTTGATCAGCCTTGGCGTGCGCTACGTGCAGGGGTTCCTCATCGCCAAGCCCAACGCGGCCTACCAGACCGTGGAGCCCGGGCTCGCGTCGTGGATGCGCGCACGCTGGCAGGAGAGTGAGCAGAGCCGCGGCGACGACCCGCGCCGCTCAACGCTCGCCTCGCTCTGCCAGCCTGTTGAATCAACACAGATGACCACGCCCCTGGGCGAGCTCGCGCTCTCGATGCTCCGCAACCCCGACGCGCTGGGCGTCGCCGTGCTCGACGGCACGCGCCTGGTCGGCTGGTGCGGGCGCGACCACATGCTCAACGCGGCGCGCTCGGCCGACCCTCGCATGCAGATCGGCTTCATCAGCTCCGCCGACCTCGGCACGCTCCCCCCCACCGCCACGATCGGCGAGGGGCTCGAGCTGGTGTCGTCGCGCCAGGACCAGTACCTCTCGGACCCGCTCATCGTCGCCGAGCACGACGAGATCGTCGGCATCGTCACGATGCGCCGCCTGCTGGCCGCCACGGTCGGTGAGACGCGCCTGTGGGGAGGTTCGACAGCCGGCCTGACCGGGCTGCCGGGCAAGATCGCCAGCGAGAAGCGCGTCAAGCAGCTCATCGCTGCGCGCACGCCGAAAGTCAACGCCGCGTTCATCGATATCCGCGCCTTCAGCCAGTACAACGCCTGCTTCGGCTACGACATGGGTGACAGGCTCATCCAGGACGTGGGCGCACTGCTGCGGACACACCTTGCCGCGGGCGACGACCAGGCGTTCATCGCGCACCTGGGCGACGACCGATTCCTGGCGACCGGTTCATCCGACACGCTCGCCGAGCGGGTGACGGCGCTCGTTGAGACGTTCGACCACTCGATCGCGACCGCACCTCCCTGGATGATCCCCTCCGCCGCGTGCGCCCTCCCTGAGCGATCGGAGGAGGACACCGCCCTGCTCAACCGAGTCGGGCTCCGCGTGCTGCTGATCCCCGAGCCCTTCACCAGCATCGCCTCGTTCCGGGAGTTGCTCGAGCGGGAGGCCGCCTTCCGGCTCTCCACACGCGATCAGGAGGTGCACGCCAC
Organism: uncultured Phycisphaeraceae bacterium; assembly: GCA_964403525.1. Classification (GTDB taxonomy): domain Bacteria; phylum Planctomycetota; class Phycisphaerae; order Phycisphaerales; family UBA1924; genus JAJTGZ01. The sequence continues at coordinate 63,482 of CAYOGE010000004.1, forward strand.
CTCACGCTCGCTCATCATCTCCGACAAGGAGGCCGGCGGCCATCGTTCTGCCGCCTGAGCCGGCCCCCTAAGCTCGCCTGATGTTCCAGCAGGCGAGCGGCAAGCCAACCCCTCCGACAAGCGCGAGTGCCGGCACACGCCTGGCAGCCGCGTTTGTTTCGATCGTGCTTCTGGCCGTTCTTGTGCTCGCGGCGACGCTCCATGCCGACCCGGCCGGGCAAGGCACCCACGAGCAGATCGGCCTCCCCCCTTGCGGTTTCGCCCTGGCCACCGGGAAGCCCTGCCCGACCTGCGGAATGACGACGGCGTTCACCCACGCCGCTCACGCCGACTACCGGCGGTCCCTGGCGACCCAGCCCGGCGGGCTTATCGCATCCCTAGGGGTGTCCGCCTTCCTCTGGCCCTGCCTGCACACGGCGGTGACCGGCTCCCGATCGCTCGAACTTTGTGGTAAACTCCTGACCCCAAAGGCTTTATGGATCGCCGGGGGTGTATGGATCGGCTCGTGGGTGTACACGTTTGTCAACTGGCCGGTTACCTGATCGCCATCCCCTTCCCAACGGCCGAGGCTACTGGCCAACGGCCCCAGCCCCTGGAGCAGCCGGTGCGTGCACTGATCTTTGCTTTTCTCCTTCCCGCGCTCGCGCTGCCAGCGGGCTGCAACATTGTCGGCGGCATTCTCGGCAACGCCATGGCCCGGCAGGAGCGCGAAGGCTCCCACAACGTCGACGCTGAGTACCGCGGCTTGGTCGGGAAGTCGTACGCCGTGCTCGTCACCGCGCCGGCGGTGATCCAGGCCAGCCGCCCGCAACTGGCCGCCCGCGTCGCGATGCTCGTGACCGATACGCTCCATGAGCAAAGCGGCGCTACGGGCTTTGTACCCGGCCCTCGCATCATCGAGTATCAGTACAACCGTCCCAACTGGGTCGCCAAGCCGCTGGGGGAGGTCGCCAGAGACCTTGGCGTGGAACGGATCATCTTCGTCGATATCAGCGAGTACCGGCTGCGCGACCCGGGGAATCAGTACGTCTGGGAGGGCGTCGCGTCGGCACTGGTGGGTGTGGTCGAGGCCGATACGAGCCTGCCCGACGACATGATCTTTCAGAAGCGCATCGAGGTGAAGTTCCCCGATGCCGCCGGCTTCACGCCGACAGACCTGCCCGAGGGCGCTGTCAACACCGAGCTTACCAGGCGGCTGAGCGACCGAATCGCGTGGCTCTTCTACACGCACGAAGAGCCCAACATCATCAAGTATTGACTCCCCGCTTCTCTCCCCGCCGCCCGGAACAAACGACCGCCGCGAACCCGCAGAATTCACGCATGAAGAACACGCTCAGAACCTTCGGACTTGCGCTGCTGACCGCCTCGCTCGCGGCGGCGGGGTGCAACATCGTCGCCGGCGCATACCTGATTGCGCACGGTCCCGAGAAAACTCCAGCCGTTTTCACGCTGCCCAAGGAGGCCTCGGTCGTGATCGCCCTCGACGACCGCGGGAGCGTTGTGCCGCAGCGCAACCTGCGCGACGTCATCGGCAAGACCGCCGAGGAGGAGATTCTGGCCCACGACCTGGTGCGCGAGATGGTTGCGGCGCGCCTCGCCACGGCCGTCATGGCCCGCGAGCGGGCCGGCGTGCCGATGGGGATCGCCGAGGTCGGCCAGGCGGTAAACGCCGATGTGGTCATCTACATCGTGATCGACCAGTTCACCCTCAGCGAGGACGGCCAGACGCTCTCCCCCATCGCATCCGGACGCGTCAAGATCATCGAGAGCAAGACCGGCAGGCGGCTGGGCCCGCCAGAGAACGGCCCGGCCGATTACTACCCGCTCATCGTTCGCCTGCCCCCGCAGGGCAGCACAGCGCCGACGACGACGAACCAGCTCCAACAACTGCAAGACCTCGCCCGGCTAACGGGCGTCTACATCTCACGCATGTTCTACGACGCCGAGACACAATCCGCACCGACCAAACTGCAAGAGCCGCGCAGGTGAACCAGGCAGCCCACCCAACCCGCCAGCGTCAGGACGCGGCCCGCCGTCGGCGCGTGCTGCACGTTGTCGATCTGCCCGGGGCAGGCTGGGATGCGCTGGCGGCCGCCGCTCACTGCGCCCAGACGCTCCCCGCCGACCAGCGCCTGCTGCTGATCGGAGACCGCACCGCGACAACGGACGCGGCGGCGTTCGGCCTGCGACCAGAGTACCGCCTCTGCCCGCCGCTCAACCGCCTTGCCGCTGCCGTCGGCCCTTTCGACCGGCTGGTGAGGAACGTGTCGCGGGCGTGGCCGATCGACATCGTGCACGTGTGGAGCGACTCTTCCCGCGTGCTCTGCCGCGAGACACTCGGCTTCGGCCTGCCGCTGGTTCAAGAAGACCCCGCGCTCTTCACCCCGGGCACGCTGCCGAACGACCGGGCGGGTGTCCGATCGAGCCTTGGCATCGCCCCTCACGAGACCGCGGTGCTGCTGGCTTCGGACCGGCCCGGCGTTGGAGACACCCGCCGGTTCACCGGCCTTATCGGCCTGCTGGCCCTCGCGGAATTGCCCGCGGTCGGCATCGCGAGTTCACGTGGCGACTCGTTCCGGCGGGCCGCCCGCTTCATGCGCGGCTTCCACCGGCACTGGGACGTCATCGCGATCGGTTCGCCACCGCAGGCTGCGCTCGCCGGGGCCGACATGGTCATCTATGACCAGGGCGACTCGCTGACCGCCGACGCCGGACCCGGTCCACGCACAGGCGGGATCGTCCTGGCCGCCGGCGCGCTAGGGATCCCCGTCGTCACCACCGACTCGCCCTTGGCCCGCCGCCTGACGGGCCCCCTTGCACCGCGCGCGCTCGCCAAGGGCGGCGCCCTGCCCGAGGTCGCCACGCTGACGCTTCCCCTCGCGACCAATCCCAACCTCAGGGCCAGCGCAGGCCGGGAACTGCGCGACCACGCAGCGACGCTCGCGGCGCCGCAACTGATGGACCGCTGGGAAGCCGCATGCCTGAATGGGGCCGCCGCATGACAACCGTGCGAACAGACCGAACGGGAGTGCTGTTTGTCTGCCTCGGCAACATCTGCCGCTCCCCACTGGCCAAAGCGCTGTTTATCCAGCACGCCGCTGCGCGCGGGGTGCTTGAACGGTTCGACATCGACTCGTGCGGCACGGGCGACTGGCACGTCGGAGGCCCGGCCGACCGGCGCTCTCTCGCCGTCGCGGCTCGAAACGGCACACCGATGCAGCACGTCGCCCGCCAGATCAACCCTGCGAGCGACTTCGCGCGGTTTGAGCACATCATCGCGATGGACGAGGCGAACGTGGCGACGCTTATCGCTCTTGGAGCGCCGGCGTCACGCGTGCGTCTGCTCGGGTCGTTCGACCCTGCACGCGCAGGCTTCACGGCACGCCAGCAGGAGGTCCCCGACCCCTACCACGGCACGGAGGGCGACTTCGACGCCGTATACGCGATGACCAGCGCGGCCTGCGAAGGTCTGCTCGAAGCCCTCGCGCCGCAGCGCCGCCAGGACCGGGCCCGCAGCGCGTTCACGCTGATCGAACTGCTCGTGGTCATCGCCATCATCGCTCTGCTGGTGGGCATTCTGGTGCCCGCGCTCTCCGCTGCGCGTCAGGCCGCGCGGAGCGTCGCCTGCGCCGGGCGGCTGCAGCAGCTGGGCGTGGCGCTGACCGGGTACACGACCGATTTCCCTGACCAGCTGCCGCAGCTGCGCGTGCCCGTCGCGCCGGGAGTCACGGCCAACATCGGGGCGCTCTTTGGCGGAAAGAAAGGAACGCTCGCTGTCTACGGCATCGAGCAGTACGGGGCCGAGCGCCGTCCACTGAACCGCTACCTCGCGATCGCCGGAATCCAGCCAGATACCGACCCGGGCACCGTTGAGGTCGAAGCGTTCCGTTCACCGGCCGATACCGGCGGGGACATCCCGTTCATCGGGCACTTCAACAGCATGTACGATGCGCTCGGTTCCAGCTACACGCTCAACGACCACTCGCTCGAAGGAGAGTCGGCCTGGACGCTGATCCCGCCGCAGGGCGGCAAGGTGCCACCGCTGGCCACACCGACCAAGACCTGGGTGCTCGGACCCCACCCCATCTACAACTACCAGAGCGGTGGCGACCGCAACATCCGCTGGTACGGCGTCAAGAAGGGGGGCAGCACACGCGCGAACCTGCTCATGATGGACATGCACGTGGGCGGGCTGTTCGATGTCCCGGTGGGGATCGTCAACACCACGGCCGACTACACGTTCCTGCCAAGCCAGGGATGGTCTACCGGCAACTGATCGCGCCAGCGGCCTAGGGGTTGCGTTTCTTCGCGTCCTTGGCGTTGCGCTCCTTCTCGCGCGAGCTCTGGCTCATCGCATCGATCCGCAGCGAGTGCGGGAGCGGCGGCGTCTCGGGCGTGCAGAGCCACCCCCAGAACGCCGGCAGGCTGCGCACCGTCACCCCGGTGGGCGGGTGAGCGTGGAAGCTGATCGGGATCATGTACGCGAGGTCCTCGCTCGCTCCAAAGTACTTCCACGTGCGGTCGAGGCGCTGCATGCGGCTGCCGCTGCGGCGCAAGTTGATGACGTCAACCGGCACCCAGACGACAGAGTTTGACTTGGCGTCAAGAAGCGCAAACTCCGTCCACGCGCTGATCTGCGCGCGCCCGCGACCGCCGTTACGATCGCCCTTTTCTTCGGCCATGTCAAAGCCATAGACCGTGCGGGCGGGCAGGCCCGCGTTGCGGTAAACCGCGGCCAGGAACGACGGCGGGTCGAGCTTGTACACCCGCTTGCTGTTGATCACCTCCCCCACCGTCTTGGTCATCAGCCCGAGGAAGTTGCCCGGCGATGTCGAATAGGTCGAGTCGCCCAGCCCGGGGTCGCAGAACTCCATCACGCGCCCGGCCAATTCCTTGGCGAGCATGACCGGCCGGATTGACTTGGGGTCGCGGCCGTTGAGCCAGCGTTTCATCAGCAGGTCGAGCTGGGCCTTGTTGTCAGCGATCTCCTGCTCGCTGTCGCGCCACTCAACCAGGTAGACCGGCTCGAGCGCCGACTTGGCGACCGCCGGCCACTCGCCCTTTGGCCAGTCAACCCGCATCGCTTCTTCTTCATTAAACAGCGTCTCCCAGCAGGTGACTGGGATCTCGATGTGCAGGTTCAGGCGGCGCGCGTTCACGTCCCGAAGGTCCCAACGGGCCAGGCGCTCGCCCGACTGGTAACCATCGGTGAAGGTCGGCTGCATCGCCGTTTCACGACCATCGATCGTGACAGACGACTCGAACGTTCCCATCGCCGACTGGTGCGACGCCGTAGACAGCGGCACCGGGAAGACCATTGCCGCGGTGTCGAACTGCACGCCCTGCGCCGCCATCTGCGCGATGCGGTTCCACTCCGCCTGCGTCACGGTCTGACCCGGCGCGATGAACCCCGGGCGCACCACGCCGTAGCGATCGATCGGGGGGAGTTCCAGCCTGAGGCCGGGGTAATAGATGTCAACCGACATGACCCACTGCTTGGTCTTGCCGTGCGGGAGGATCCGCTCCGCCTGCGGCGCGTTTGGATCAATGGGAGCGTTGCGGTTGCTCTGGGCCGCGGCTCCGGCGGTCATCACGGCCGCCGCCGCAGAAACGCCGAGTCTCGTGGTCAGGGTCCGCCAGTTCGACATTGTCGCCATGTGTCAGCCTCCAAAGCCCACGCGAACGCTGCTTCGACCCACCAGTGTACCGATCCGCCAGCCCGCCTTGTTCGATGCGATTACCGCCCCATCGCCTAAAGGCAGTCTCGGCAGCACTCTTTTCGCTCCTGCCGCCGCCGCGGATGCGATCGAATCCCTCCCGCCGGAAGGCATCAGCCCTGGCGCTTCAAAACCGCCATTTCCGCGGCGCTGGGCAGGTCTTTGAGGGTCGCGAGGCCGAAGGCCTCCAGGAACCCCTTGGTCGTACCGTACAGCATCGGCCTTCCAAGCTCCTCAGCGCGACCGACGATCGTCACCAGGCGGCGCTCGATCAGGCTCCGCAGCACCTCGCCGCACGCCACGCCTCGGATCGCCTCAAGCTTCGAACGCGTGATGGGCTGCTTGTAAGCGATGATCGCCATCGTCTCAACCGACGCCTTGCTCATCCGCTGCTGGGCGCTCAGCCCGTGGAACGAAGCGATCACGCCGCGCCACCGGGCGAGGGTCATCAGGCGATATCCACCCGCGAGCAGCTCGATCGAAAAAGTGCGCCCGCTCTGGCGATAGGCGTCGTTGAGCAAGGCAACCGCCGCGGCGATGACCTTCTCCGGTTCGACAACCCCCGCGGGCTTCCTGCGCGAACGCCTGGGCTTGACCGTCACAACCGGTGCATCAGGCTCGCCCTCACCCGCGCCGGGTGAATCGCCCGCCGGGCCCTCGCCGACACCCTTGGCGACCGTTGCTGCCTCGTCCGCTGCGATCAACCCGAGCGCCTGCCCGAGCCGCTTCACGGGCACCGGGCGTCCGCTGGTGACGACGATGGCTTCGATCTGCTCAGCGAGCGTGCCGAGCTCTACCCCCGGCGGCAGAACCAGTGGATGGCTCCCTTCTCGCACGGCCCCTTGTTCGACGTCAGTGGTTAGGCCGTTCGCCTCGCTCGACGGCTCTAAAGCCTGCGCAGCGGGGGTGGCGAGTGAAGCATCGTGGGTGACGTCCGTGTCGTGCATAGCCGGGTTCTCCGAACCGAACCGAGTGTATCAGACCGACGCGTGCCATTCCTGCACCCATAGACACCCGTCAAACCGTCGAACCACCCCGGCTCCGCCCGCGTCCAACCCGGGAAAGCAAGGCACCCGCACCCCATTGGAGCACCGCCATGACAAGACCGCACGCATCGATCCTGACCGTCGCCGCATCCCTCGCGCTGGTCGCCGGAACCACCCTCGCGCAGGTCACCACCGTCACGACGACGACCGTGACCACCCAGCCGGCGATCGTGAGTCCGGACCACGTCATCATCACGCCGCAGTCTCGCCGGCAGATCTGGCGGCGCGTCGCCACGCCGGTTCAACTCGACCGTGTCGACATCGCCCTCACGATCAACGACCAGGTAGCGACCACGCTGCTTGAGCTGAACGTCACCAACCCCGGCAGCACGGCCCAGCAGGCCGAGCTGCTCATCCCGATCCCCGACGGCGCCACCGTCCGCTCTCTGCAGTACGACGGCACCGGACCTGAACCGACCGCCAAGGTCCTGCCGCGCGACGAGGCGCGGCGCATCTACGACTCGATCGTCGGATCGATGCGCGACCCGGCCCTGCTCGAGTTCGCCCGCTACGGCGTGCTGCGCACCAGCGCTTTCCCGATCCCACCAAACTCGTCGCAGAAGGTCCGCATCACGCTCGAGCAGGTGCTCCCCTCCGACAACGGTCGCATCGATTGGATGCTCCCGCGCACGGAGATGCTCTCCGGCACCAGCATCCCCTGGACGCTGAAGGCAACCGTCAAGAGCACAGACCCGATCGCCAGCGTCTACTCCGCCAGCCACGACCTCAAGGCCCAGCGGGTCGGGCCCAGCGAGTTCTCCGTGACGGGCGATGCCAACACGTTCCGCACCGCCGGCTCGCTCCGCCTCACGGCGATGAAGGCCAACAAGAACCCCGGCGAGCCTGTCTTCTCTACCGCTCTCTATCCCGATGCATCACTCCCGGGCGGGAGCGGCGGCTACTTCAGCCTGATGGTCTCACTCCCCTCCGCGGCCCCCGGCCAGCAGAAGCCGGTGAAGCGCGAGATGACGGTCGTGCTCGACCGGTCCGGCTCGATGAAGGGGGAGAAGATCAAGCAGGTCGTTGAGGCGGCCAAGAACGTGCTCAACGGGCTCAGCGAGGGCGAGATGTTCAACATCATCGACTACAGCGACACCATCGCGGCGTTCAGCCCTGCGCCCGTCGCCAAGGACAAGGCCTCCCTCGCACGCGCCTTGGCGTACCTGGACGCGCTTGAGGCCAACGGCGGCACCAACATCCGCGACGCGCTGGTCGAGGCCGTGCACACGACGCCGGCCGAAGGAACGCTGCCGCTGGTGCTCTTTATGACCGACGGCCTGCCGACGGTCGGCGAGCGCAGCGAGACCGCCATCCGCGCCTCCGTCAAACAGGCGAACGCGGCCAACCGCCGGCTCTTCACCTTCGGCGTTGGGTTCGACGTCAACTCGCCACTGCTGAGCGCGCTGGCCGCCTCAACGCGTGCGAGCAGCACGTTCGTCACGCCCGACGAAAACGTCGAGGTCAAGGTCAGCCAGCTCTTCCGCAGGCTCAGCGGGCCGATCCTTGCCGCTCCAAAGGTGACGATCATCGACGCCGCCACCGGCAATCCCACCACGACCATGGTGAGGGACATGCAGCCGACGGCCGCCGAGATGCCCGACGTTTTCGACGGCGAGCAACTGATGGTCTGCGCCCAGTACACCGGCGGGCAGAAGTTCAAGGTCCGCATCGACGGTGAGTACCTCGGCAAGCCGCACACCTTCGAGTACGAGGTCGACCCGGCGAGCGCGAGCGTGCAGAATGCCTACGTGCCACGCATGTGGGCCTCGCGCCGCATCGCCACGCTGGTTGAGGCGATCCGCAACGACTACACCGACAAGCAGATCGACCCCAAGAGTGACCCGCGTGCCAAGGAGCTCATCGACGAGATCGTTGCGCTCTCGACGCGGTTCGGCATCCTCACCGAGTACACGGCGTTCCTGGCGACCGAGCCGACCGTAGCGCTCCGCAGCGTCGACGAGCTCCGCGTTCACGCAACGGCCGGGCTCGAGAACGCACGGCGCGACCGCGGCGGCGCCGATGCCGTCAAGCAGGAAGGAAAGCTCGCCGACATGAAGGGTCAGAGCCAGACCTCGGCCCCCGCCTCGCCGGGCATGACCGGCGGCAACAACGTCCAGTACCGTTACGTGGTTGCGCAGGGCGGCCGCTCCCTCGAACGCGAGGAGCTCAGCAACGTCAACCAGGTCCAGGACCGCACCTTCTTCAGCCGCAAGGGACGCTGGGTCGAGGGCGCCAACATCACAAGCGAGAACGAGGCGCCGCAGCGCACCGTGACGATCGGCACGGATGAATACGCGTCGCTCGCCGACGAACTGCTGGCGGCAAACCTTGGCGGCCTCCTCGCCCTCGACGGTGACGTCTACTTCATCTGGAAGGGCCAGCGGGTGCTCCTGCAGAACACAGCGCCGCAGGACTCCACCCCGGCCGCGCAGCCGTAACGGGCACGGCGGCTCGACCCGCAACGTTGAGGCGTCCTGGACCGAACCAACGAAAAAGCCCCGAGGTCACCCTCGGGGCTTGTGGTTTCAGCTAGACGCGGCGTCAATCAGCAGCCCGCGAAGAAGCGGTCGATGAACACAACGAAGTCGTTGTTATCAAAGAGCCCGTCGGCACCGGCAACGCCGCCCTGCGAGCCGAAGTCGGCCCGGCCGTCGGCGTTGAAGAAGAAGTTGATGAAGACGACGAAGTCGTTGTTGTCCAGGATGTTGTCCTGTCCGGCAACGCCGCCCTGTGCACCAACGTCAGCGACGCCGCAGTGAGCGGGAACCGTCGGCACGGGGAGGCCCGCCGCGTCGATCGAAGCCGGCGCACCCACGGTGCCCGGCTTGAACAGCGCGATGGTGCCCGGACCAGTGGTCGGTGCGACGTTGCTCGTGAAGCCGAAGTTGTAGAGGCAGCCCCAACGCAGGGCGTTGGCGTTCGGGTTGGCCGAGTACTTCTGCGGCGAAGCGAACTTCAGAGCGGTGGTCGTGCGCGAGGTGACCCACGGCGCGTTGCTGTAGGGCTCGCCGGAGTGCCACATCGGCATGTGGAACGAAATATCCGTCACGTCCGCGGCCACGGGCATCGGAACGCTGAAGCTCTCGGCGCTGCGGTCAGAGTTGTGGTTGTAGACGGCGTACTCGTAGCGGTAGAGCCCGCCGCCGATCGGCGTCGCCTTGGCCGAGACCCAGTAGCGGCAGCGGATTGTCGTGCCGGGGAAGCTGGGGTTGCCCAGCGAGTCCCGCCAGCCGGTGCCGGGGTTGGGGGTATCGTCGTGATCAACCGAGACCTGCGTCACGGACGGGTCAGCCACCTTCCAGGCGAAGATGCCCGGGTTGCGCAGCTGAACCGTGTTCGCAAACGAGGGAGACGTGTTGATCGTCGAGGCCGTGATCTCACGCCACGACGCGTTGTTAAGGGCGTTGATCGCAACCGTCTGGCCCGGGCGAACAAACTGAGCATCGTCGGCGGCGACGTAGAAGGCGTCAACGAAGAAGCGGGTGCCGGCCGGCTGCCCCGTCACGTCCGCCGTCGGCACCTGCAGGCGCTCGCGGGTGGTCGCGTCGCCCGTGCCGGTGTTGCGCACGAAGGCAGAGGTACCAAGGGCCGCGTTCACTTCGCTCTTGGGCCCGAGGGACCCCTGGCTGCCGTTCAAGCTGCCGCCGTAGGTGTCGGTGCAGTTCACACCCAGCGCATCGCCGCCGATGTTCTGGTACGCCTGCAGGCTCACGCGCCAGACGTTGGACGGCTGGCACGAGGCGCCGGAGTTGGTCGACACGAAGCCGTGCTTCAGCCACGACTGGCCGAGCTGCTCAAACCGCGAGTAGCTGCCGTAGCTCTTGAGCCGGTACATGTTCTGGCTGATCACGGGGTGCTGCGTGGTATCAAAGTCGGGCATGTACGAGCTGCTGTCGATCCAGCTCACGGGATAATCACCCTCGTTGGACGACGTCGTGCCCACCGAGTAGGCGGTGATGTCGCCGGCGGGGTTGGTGCCCCAGCGCGGCACGTCGGTGATGTTGTACGTGTAAACGTCCGGGCCCAGCAACGGGCTCGGCGAGGTCACACAGTTCACTGTCACCGAGGTCGAGCCAGAGCCCGTGCGGCCCTGCTGATCGCTGACAGAGAAGGCGATCGTCTTGGCACCGGGCGTCACGCTGGTGGGGACCGTCGCCAGGTAGCTGAAGACGTTGTTGCCCGCGACCTGGTCGCCGTGAGTGCCGTCGTCGTAGAACTGCTGAGCCGCGGGCCCGCCGATGTTCGACAGGTTGCCCGTAACCGCGATGCCGGTGCTGCTGGGGCTGGTGCCTGGGGTCACCGTCACGGTGACAAGCGTGGACGAAGCCGTGCAGTTGTTCACGCCCGCGGGAAGAACCGAGCCGCTGGAGCAAAGCACGGTGGTGCTGTTGATCGGCGTGAACGAGAGCTTGAGCCCGCTGGAGAGGTTGGTCTGATTGCAAGAGAACTGATTGGCGGTCGTGCCTGCATCCTGCACGCCCACGGTTGCGCTGCTGCCCGACTGGGGGTTCGCGCCGTAGATGAACTCGAAGTGGCTGTTGTCCTCGAACAGACGCACCTCAAAGTTCAGGGCCGTCGTGCTGGCGTTGTAGTACACCGCTCGCCACTCGACGTTGAAGACGCGGTTGGGAGCAACGCCGGTGACGGAGGTAAAAATGCCGCCACCGGAATTGTCGGTCCGCAGGTCATCCCAGTGTGGCGACAGCATGACGCCCATGCCGTTGGTGGGCAGGCAGGCGTTGGTGTAGGCGCTGCTCGACCCGGTGAACTGCATGTTACCGTTGCTGGAAACAACGATGTTGTTGTACGTTGCGCCGTAGAGGCTGACGGGGAAGGGGAGTGCGACGTTTGAGACCACGTCGTCGCCGTTGTTGCCGACACTCGTTGTGCCGGGAACGATCGATGCGCCGGTTGAGCTGTTGATGGCGAACCCGGTGCACTGGGCGTGGGTCAGCGATGTGCCAGCCGCCACCGCAAGCGCGGGAATGATCGTGCGAGCGAGGGACGCCGAAAAGCCAAGGGGATACTGCTTCATAACTTGATTAACTCCGTTGCCCCGCTCGCGGGGTAGTTCAAGAACAACACGCCCACTTCCCGCAAAACAAAGAACTCCGGCTCTTTGCCGCCTCGTCAGGCACGAAGAATTCGTACCGGACAAGCCCCGACTGCCCACCACCAGAGACTCAAGCATACCTCGAAATCGTCGATGCAACAACGCTGGGTGGGAAAATACACGATCTCGCATCGCCATCGGTCCGATTTTGCCCCTTCGCGAGATTAGTTTTCGCTCATTCCACCTCGATTGGTGGCGCGCTCGCCCCTCACGTGCCAAGGTGTTTCACCGACACCCTTCCACCGGACCGGCTCCTTGCCCACGATGACTGCCCCTCCTATGCTGCCAACCTTACCGGCCGAGATTCGCGGCCGTGGGTGGGACGGCTTTGTGCCGCCCGCTCAACCACTGTTTGACCGCCGCAAGCGCCCTTGCGCGACAGGCGGGTCCGGCTCTGGCGAAACGCCCTGGCCGGTGCCCTCCCGAATCGTCCGTCGCGGGTGTCGCTGAGAGGTTCCCTCTATGGCTTCGCAACTCGTCGCAGATCTTATCGAGTCTGGCATCCACTTCGGCCAGCGCTCCGCCTCTTGGAACCCCAAGATGGCCCCCTACATCTGGGGAAAGCGCAACGGCATCCACATCATCGACATCAAGGAGACCGTCAAGGGTCTCCTGCTCGCCAAAAAGTTCCTGGCGCGCGTCACCGCCGACGGCAAGGACGTCTGCTTCGTCGGGACCAAGCGGCAGGCCCGCGACGTGCTCGTCACCCGCGTGGGCGACGTGAAGATGCACTACGTTACGGAGCGCTGGCTCGGTGGCACGCTGACCAATTTCCGCACCATCCGCAGCCGCCTGAAGCGTTTCGAAGAGCTTGAGGCCATCGAGACGGCCGACAACTTCGCCAGCTACTCAAAGAAGATGGAGTCGCAGCTCAAGCGCGAGCTGGCCAAGATCCGGCGCAACCTCGCCGGCATCCGCGGCATGGACAAGCTGCCCGGCGCCCTGGTCGTCATCGACACCAAGCGCGAGACCAGCTCGCTCAAGGAAGCCAAGAAGCTCGGCATCCCGACCATCTGCCTCATCGACACCGACGGCGAGCCTGACCTCGCGGACATCGCCATCCCCGGCAACGACGACTCGATGCGCTCGATCGACGTCGTGGTCCGCGAGCTCTGCCTTGCGATCGCCGAGGGCAAGCAGCAGCGGGCCCAGTCGCGTGAGAACGCCAGCGGCGGCGCACCCAACGCCGGCGACCAGGGCGGCGACGGCGGCCCTCGCCGCAGCCGCCGCAGCCAGTTCCGCGCCGACGAACCCGGGTTCATCCCCGCCGCTCCGGCGGGCGCCCCGGCCGCCGCTCAGTAAGCAACCCCCCGTGCGCCGGCCGGCAGCGCACGGTCAATACCGGATCGAACACCGCCGCGGCACGCCGTGACGCGTGCCCGGCTCAACGGGATCATTCTCAACTTGACGCGGCCAGCCCGCGTCGCTCGCTCGACAGGAGCCCTCAGTGGAAATCACAGCAGCGACCGTCATGCAGCTTCGCAACAAGACCGGCCTCTCAATGATGGAGTGCAAGAAGGCGCTCGTCGAGGCCGGCGGGAACATGGACAAGGCGGAGGACGTCCTCCGCAAGGCGATGAAGGGCAAGCTCGATGCCAAGGGCGACAAGCCCTCGGGCGAGGGGCGCATCGCTATCGCCATGGGCGCAGGCGGAGCGTCGATCGTCGAGCTCCGTGCCAACACCGACTTCACCACAAAGAACGACGCCTTCGTCAACCTCACCCAGCGTCTGGCCGACGCGGCCATGAACGCCCCGGCGGGCACCTACACCGCCAGCGGGGCCGAGCAGGCCGCCATCGACGACCTGCGCATCAAGACGGGCGAGACGATCGCACTCGCCCGTGGCCAGCACGTCGCCGGCGGGGCGGGCGTCGTGTTCGGTGCGTACGTCCACCACGACGGCAAGACGGGCGCACTGGCACGCGCAGAAGGTGACATCTCCTCCGAGACGCTGAAGCAGGTCTGCATGCACATCGTCGCGGCCGTGCCGACGCCAAAGGGCGTCAGCGCGACCGACATCCCCGCGGCGATCGTTGACCGCGAGCGCAAGTTCCGCATCGAGCAGGCGATGGAGAGCGGCAAGCCCAAGGAGATCGCCGAGAAGATGGTCGAGGGCGGCATGCGCAAGTTCTTCGAGGAGATCTCGCTGCTCGAGCAGCCCTACGTGCTCGACCCGTCGAAGAAGATCAAGGACCTGGTCGGCCCGGCCAGGGTGACCAGCTTCTGGCGCTGGGCCGTCGGCGAGCAGGTCTGAGCTCGCAAGCCCCTTGACGAAATAGAAACGAGCCGAGCCCGGGACGCCCCCGGGCTTTTCCGTTGGCGGTCCGCTCATGGTGAGCGCGCGGGCGTTACCCGCAGCCGGCGAAGAACCGGTCGATGAACACGACAAAGTCGTTGTTGTTGAAAGCGTCGTCTGCGCCCGGCACGCCCCCGGTTGCGCCGACGTCGGCTCGCGGGTCTGCGGCGAAGAAGCGGTCGATAAAGACGATGAAGTCGTTGTTGTTGAGTTGCCCGTCGGCTCCGTCTGCGCCGCCCGTTGATCCGATGTCGGACGAACCGCAGGCCTGGGCGGGGGCGGTCAGTGTGACGTCGTCGATCGCCCAGTTGATATACCGGAACCCGCCTGCGCCGTCGGTCGGCGTCAACTCAACGCTGCGGATCTGGGCGGAGGGCAAGGAGACCGTCACCTGCGTCCATGCCTGTGTCGCCAGCGATTGGCTGAACGACTGGATCGGATCGGCGCCGGCACCGCCGACAACGATCCGCATCGTGACGGCGGAATCGACCGCCAGCCAGAACGACACCGATTGCTGCGCCGCCGCGAACTCGAGTCGCTGCACCGGCGGGAGGGGCGCACCAGCGCAGCGTACCCAGGCGGCCTTTGAGCCCGAGTGCGGCGGGATGAACGTGCGTGTGGGCTGGAGCGATGGAAAGGACAGGATGTAGGCGCCGGCGGCCGACGAGTTGACGTTCGTAACGCCACGACCGTCGTACTGGCGGAAGAACAGCGACTCGGGCGTTGCCAGGAGGAACGTGGGCTGGTCGTCAAAGGTGATGACCGTTCCGCTTGAACCGGCGACGATGGCCGCGAGTGCAGCGCAGGGCAGCAGCATCGTGATCTCCTCTTTCTCGGGAGTGAAGTGTACCACCGGGCGCACGACGTGCAAGCGGAACCCCTTGCGCTGCAGCCGCGATGGCGCCTTTCCCACGCTTGCTGTCTACCCGATCTTCACACCTGGCGGTAGGGCTCGGTGGAGTGCCTGTAGTCGAAGAGCCTGCCGCTGCTCCACCTGAGCCTGATCGTGGCAAGGAGCGTTCGGTGGGGCGTGAAGAACTCGCGGATGTTATCGGCCTTGATGCTGACGGAACCGATCTGCTCGTCTGTGAACGTTTCGTAGCCGACGCGCTGGTTCGTCTCGTTGAGCTGCGGGTGGGCCGAGACGGATACTTCGAGCGTCTCGTCCGCGCGGTCGATCCGCTTGAGCAGCTTGGAGGTGTTGATATAGAGTGCCCGCATGGAGGGGTCGTCGCTGTAGTTGTGGACGCTCTCGAGCACGCTCGTGTGGAAGTACTTTGCCAGCGCGCCGCCGCCGCTGTCCTTGTCGTTCTCGAAGAACTCGACGAGGTAGTCCTTCACCGGCCGGTCGCCGGTGCCCGCGGCTTCGCCCTGGTCGTCAACACACCTGACGACCGTGTTCTGGTAGCCGTCCTGCTTCTTCGAGGTCGCGTCGGTGGTTTCCTGCAGCTCGTCGCACCACGCGTTGAAGCCGGCGTCGGTCACGGCGATCGATCTCGCGATCAGGTCCAGCAGCGGGCCCCGCAGCGACGGCGGGGTCTCGTTGCCGGTGATGGTCGAGTGGTTGTATTTCTCAAGGTAGCCGAAGGCGGTGCGTCCCGTCGAGCGTTCGAGCGCGACCGTCGGCGCCTGCGGGTCCCTGGTGAAGTCGATCGTCACGCGGGCGCAGTCCATGTTCGCTGTCGATACCCGCACGGTGCCGTCGCCGCCCTCCTCGTTGGCCATGGCGGCGAGACCGTCGTACCCCTTGTTTCCGACCAGGACCGTGCACAAGCACCGCCCCTTGCGGTAGAGCTGGCTGTCGCCCGGCTCGAACCGGTCGCCCATCGCCAGGTTCCACGAAAACGGCGAAGCAAGCTCGAGCCCTTTGAGGATGTACCGGCCGCTCTGCAGCGGTCCATCGGCGTTCTCTTTCGATCCTTTGAGCACGCGCCCGATGAAGCTGAGACCCTTGTGCGCCAGGGGCGACCCGAAGTTTGCAGGTGCGAGCATGCAGAGGTTCTTGACCGGACACGGCTCTGGCCCGGTGCCCCTGCCGCCGGGTGGCGGGGTCGCCTTGGCGCGCGTGAGCCAGTGGAGCCACTGGCGCGCAACCAGCGCGCCGGTTGAGTGAACGATCATGTTCACCGCTCCTTCATCGCGCGGGAGGTTGTGGTGGGTCCACGCCCTGTCAAGAGCGGAAAGCAGGTCAGGGAAGCCGACGTAATCGTTGAGCGTGACGTAATCGCCCAGCGAAACGACGACGGGCTGCCCGCCTCCGGCTGGAACCTCGCTGAGGGCATCGGCGAGCGGCTGGAACGACCTTGAGGTGTCGCTGTATCCGTGGAGGATGACGAGTGGCTTGGGCATGCGTGACTCCTGTTCTGTGGTGCCGGGCCTACTTCCTCATCGCACTCTCCAGTTCCACCTTTGCACGGTCCTTCGCCTGTTGGGCCGACTTGGCAAGCTCGGAGACCGCGTCCTTGACGCTCCCGGCGGTATAGAAGTCAAACAGGTCGGTAAGCACGGCGTGCAGGGGGTAGTGCCCGTCGTCGAGGTCCTTCAGGTTGTTGCGGACCCTGGACTCCTGGGAAAGGCGCATGGCGTCCATCTGCTGCAGGATCGCCTGCGTGGTCTGCTCGGCGAGGATGTTCTTCGAGAGGGAGCCGCGGGCGCCGACACCGAACGCGGCGAGCGCTGAGTAGATCGACTTCTCAGAGGAAGTGCCGGTCGCTGCGCCGAGCCCGCCCATCGCCATGGAGAAAATATCGAAGCCGGTGGAGATCGCGGCGGTGAGCTCGTAGACGTCGTCTGTCGTGCCCTCGTGGTAGTGCTTGATCAGCGTGAGAAAGATGTACGCGATTTCGTCGCGTTTCACGCGGCGTTCGGGACCGGAGCTCGCGCTGTACTCGCGGTAGAGCCGTCGGAGCGTGTCCTTGAGTTCGTAGTTGCCCGTGCTGTCACCCGAGTAGCTCTCGGGCGGCGTGAACCCTTCACCCCAGTGCTTCTTCTCAACGAGGCGCACGTCGGTCATCGCGAACGAGGAGAGCACGGGCTCGCGGCGTGAAGGTGCCTGGCATCCCACGGCAAGGAGCGGCAGGCAGCACGCGGCGACGGCGAAGCGTACATCCGGTGTTGTGAACATTGCGGACCGTAACTGCTTTCTGCACTCACTTGGCTTCAACCTAACCGAACGGGCCACAGAACGCAAGTAGCTGTTGCATGGAATCTGCAACGCCCGAGCGATCCGCCGCAGCGCCGGCGCCGCGCATTTGACGTTCCGCCCCGATTCGCTCCGTGCGTGCATGCGTCCCCCTTCCGAAGCCAGTTCCCGATTCCCCGTACGGCCAAGGCGAAGTTTACCTCGCTCCGCCGGAGAATGCAAACAAAATGCGAACATTGGTCCACTTTCGCCTTTTCTGGTGTATCTGACGGCCTGACCGGAGGAGACACCGCCAGGTGGGAACCGATTTTGCTCGTCGATCCTCGCCATGAGGCGGTGGCGTTGGAGGTACCTGCCGAGCTTGCTTCTACCCTTACTCCGACCTATTCTTTGGGGCTTTGGGCGATCATCCGTTGAACCGGATGGAGCACCCTCAGCGATTATGAGCGACGATTCCGACGAGGACGACGACGCGCAGTGATGCAAGGCCCCGCCGAGCGGGGCGGACATCGCCACAGCCGTCTGACTCATCAGGCGCTCATCCCACCCGAACGCAATTTGATCATCCAGCCCCACCCTCGGCCCGGTGCCGCGGACGGGGATCGCAGACAGACCTGACTCGCACTACCGGCACAGTCCGGCCTTTGAAGGAACGACCAATGACCACCGACCTGTCGAACATCCGCAACATCGGCATCTGCGCCCACATCGACGCGGGCAAGACCACAGTCTCAGAGCGAATCCTCTACTACACGGGCAAGACCTACAAGATCGGCGAGGTGCACGAGGGCACCGCGACGATGGACTTCCTGCAGGAAGAGCAGGAGCGTGGCATCACGATCCAGTCGGCCGCGACGACCTGCCCGTGGGAAAAGGACGGCAAGGAGTACAAGATCAACCTGATCGACACTCCGGGGCACGTTGACTTCACGATCGAAGTCGAGCGTTCGCTGCGCGTGCTCGACGGCGCGGTCGCGGTGTTCGACGGCAAGGAAGGCGTGGAGGCCCAGTCGGAGACCGTGTGGCGTCAGGCCGACCGGTACGGTGTGCCGCGCCTGTGCTTTGTGAACAAGATGGACAAGATCGGTGCGGACTTTGAGTTCTGCATGAAGACGATCAAGACGCGTCTTGGCGCCAACGGCATCGCCATCCAGTACCCGATCGGCAACGGTCACGAGCTTGAGGGCATCATCGACCTGCTGAACATGGTCGCGCACTACTACATCCCCGAGGACAAGGGCGCCAAGATCGAGGAGCGTCCGATCCCGGCGGAGTGGATGGACAAGGCCAAGCATTGGCGCACCGAGATGATCGAGAAGATCTGCGAGCTGGACGAGAAGCTGACCGAGAAGTACCTCAACGGCGAGGAGCCGACGGTCGACGAGATGAAGGCGGCGCTGCGCAAGGGCGTCGTCAAGAAGGAGTGCTTCCCGGTCCTTTGCGGCGCTGCGCTCAAGAACGTCGGCGTGCAGAAGGTCCTGGACGCGGTCATCGACCTGCTCCCGTGCCCGAACGAGAAGGCGGAGGTCCAGGGTACGGACCCGCGCGACAAGGAACTGAAGATGACGCGTCCGCACGACGACACCGCGCCGTTCAGCGCGCTGGTGTTCAAGGTCGTCAGCGACATCCACGGCGATTTGACGTACATGCGCATCTACTCGGGCTCGCTCGAGAAGGGGCAGCGCGTCATCAACCCGGTCAACGGCAAGAAGGAACTCGCTTCGCGCATCTTTGAGATGCACGCCAAGGACCGCATCCCGCTGGAGAAGGCCACCGCCGGCAACATCGTCGCGGTCGTGGGCATCAAGGACTCGTACACCGGTGACACGCTGTGCGACCCCGACAACCAGATCGTGCTCGAGCGCATGACGTTCCCCGAGCCGGTGATCTCGATGAGCATCGAGCCCAAGAGCCAGGACGACCGGCGCAAGCTGGCCGACGCGCTGGGCACGATCCGTCGCGAGGACCCGAGCTTCCGGACGAACTTCAACGAAGAGACCGGCCAGACCATCATCAGCGGCATGGGCGAGCTTCACCTTGAGATCATCAAGAACAAGCTCGTGCGCGACATGAAGGTGAACGTCGAGGTCGGCAAGCCGCAGGTCAGCTACCGCGAGGCCATCAGCCGCAAGGTTGAGGATGTCCGCGGTCTGTTCAAGAAGCAGACCGGCGGGCGCGGTCAGTTCGGTGACTGCACGATCAGCCTGGAGCCCTGGACGGCTGCTCAGGCGACGGAGGCCGAGCTGGACTTCAGCGACAACATCTCGTTCGAGAACGCCATCGTCGGCGGCTCGGTGCCCAAGGAGTACATCCCCAGCGTCGAGTACGGCGCGCGTCAGGCTGCGATCAGCGGTGTGACGGCGGGCTTCCCGCTGATCAACATCAAGATCACGCTGACCGACGGCAAGTACCACCCGGTCGACTCGTCGCAGATCGCGTTCGAGCAGGCCGGCCGCCTCGCCCTTCAGGAGGCCGTCGCCAAGGCGGGCCCGATCCTGCTGGAGCCGATCATGAAGGTCGTCGTGACCGTGCCCGAGGAGTACTTCGGCGCGGTGACGGGCGACATCAGCAGCCGTCGCGGCATGATCATCGAGCAGGAGGACCGCGGGGTCGTCAAGCTCGTCACCTGCGAGGTGCCGCTGAGCGAGATGTTCGGGTACACGACGCAGTTGCGTTCGCTGACGCAGGGCCGCGGCAGCAACACCATGGAGTTCCTCGAGTACCGCGCGATGCCGCGGAACCTGATGGAAGAGGTGGTCAAGGCCCAGAAGGCCTGAGACGGAAGGCACCTGGCGATAGTCAAAGACAGGGCCCCGGCGATCGCCGGGGCCCTTTTTCGTTTACCCGGAGTCACCCTGTGCGCCTGGTGTGTATTAAGGGCGATCGAAAGGCGTTTCTCCCACCTGCGCCGAACGCGTTAGACTCATGCTCAATGGAGACGCTTCGATGACATCGCACCAATTCGTCGCTCGATTGCACTGTGCTTTCGCCCTCGCCGTTCTGGCGTCGGCAGCGTTTGCACAACCCCACAGCGAGAAGGATGTCCCCTACGCCACACGGAAGGTTGACGGGCTGGATGCGCCCTTGGCGTTGCAGATGAACGTGGTGGTGCCGGAGGGGTTGAAGGCGGGGGAGAAGCGGGCATGCGTGGTGTGCATCCACGGCGGCGGATGGGCGGCAGGCAGACGGCAGGACCTGGATGAACTGACGCGGCAGCTCGCAGCGCAGGGGTTCGTGGCGGCGACGGTGTCGTACCGGTTTGCGCCGGCCAATCGCTTCCCGGCGCAGATCGTTGACTGTGCAGAGGCCGTGCGTTTCCTTCGTGTGAACGCGGGACGGTTTGGGGTCGATCCCCAACGGATCGGCGCGGTGGGGTTTTCGGCTGGCGCCCACCTGTCGATGCTGCTCGGCGTGGGCGATGCGGGAGACGGGTTAGGGATTGAGGGCAAGGAAGGGGAGCCCTCGGGCAAGGTGCAGGCCGTTGTCGCGTTCTTCGGCCCAACGCAGCTTGGCGCGGCCGACTTTCCGGCGATCACGGTACCGATCCTGGACGGGCTGATCGGTAAGGAGGCTGATGGCAGGGCCGAACGCACCAAGGCGGCTTCGCCGCTGACGTACGTGAACAAGGGCGACGCGCCGATGCTGCTGCTGCAGGGGACGGCGGACAACCTTGTGCCCGCGTCGCAGGCGCTGCTGATGGCGGACGCGATGGGAAGGGCGGGCGTGGCAGGACGGGCGGAGATTCTCGCCGGCGCTGGTCACGGGTGGGGTGGGCCTGAACTTGAGCGGTCGTTGAAAGCGACGGTTGAGTTCTTCAAGGAGCAGCTCAAGGCAAGGGACGGGGCCGCGGCACCGAGGCGAGTGGACGAGGGCGGTACGACGTTTGCGCTCAACTGCGACGAGGCGCCAGACCTGAAGGAATGGGGCGAGCGTGCCCAGAAGGTGTGCGAGGAGTGGTACCCGCGGCTGGTGAAGGAGTACGGGAGCGAAGGGTTCAAGCCCGCGGAGAAGGTGAACATCGTGTTTCGAAAGACGATGCGGGTGCCGGCGGCGACGGGGGGTGGAACGATCAGCGTGAACGCCGATTACGTGCGCGGGCACCAGGGCGACATGGGGATGATGGTGCACGAGCTGTTCCACGTGGTGCAGTCGTACCCGCGCCAGAAAGGGGACGTCGGCTGGCTGACGGAGGGGCTCGCCGATTACGTGCGGTTCTGGCAGTACGAGCCGCAGACGAAGCAGCGCCAGATCGACAGGGAAAAGGCGTCGTACCGCAACAGCTACCGCGTGACCGCTGCGTTCCTCGGCTGGCTGGAGAAGAAGAGCCCGGGATCAGCGGTGAAGCTGAACGCGCAGATGCGCAAGGGGGGCAACGACGAGTCGATCTTCAAGAGCGTCATCGGGACGGACGTGGACACGCTCTGGAGAGGATTCGTTGAAGCGGGTGCGCCGAGTTCGCCGGGTGCGGAGGGCGCAAAGTAACGCGTTCTCGGGGGCCGATCGCGGGGCTTATTGATCGGCGATCTTGAAGAAGTAGCCGTAGCTGACGGTGCGCATGCTGCCGGTTGTGGATACACCGTCGTCGATCTGCTGGTCGACAAGCTGGATCACCGTGACGGCGTCACCGGTCAGTGCGCCACCGTAGCCGTTGCGGATGCTGACACCGACGACCGGGGTGGGCCAGTCCCACTGCGCTGTCGTCCAGTTCTCGTAGTCGTACGTCGTTCCCACGGGTGTCAGCGCGGTCCAGACGCCGGCGTCCATGTACCGGATGATCTCCGGCGGGCAGATGCGCGGGTTGACGTCCGCCGGCCAACCGCCCGAGTCGCGGTTGTACGCGAGGATGGCCTGCTGCATGACCTTGAGCGACCCGCTGAGGGCGCTGGCGCGGGCTCGCGTTGAATAATCAAAGTACTTGGGGATCGCCACGCCCGCCAGGATTGCCAGCACGACGATCACGGCGATGAGTTCGACGAGGGTGAACGCGTTCTGGCGATGAGTTCGCATGGGGTGAAGATCGGCGGGGCCGGGACGACGCCTAAGGCGTGACACGGTTATCGGAAACGCAAAAGTGCCCCATCGGCCGAATGTGACCGATGGGGCACATCAATTCTCAGGCGTCGAGCGGGGGCAGGAACGAGGCGCTGGACGGACGCTTCAGCGCGTGTTCCAGACCTTCTTGATCTCCTGCGTGCCGATCCAGACCTTCTCGTTGGTCTCGATGTCGATGAGCTGGAGGTTTGCCTTGTAGTACTGCACGCCCGAGCGGCCGCTGAGGGCACGAGGCGCGTCCTCCATGATGCTGCCGATCATGATGAGGTCGGCGCCGGTCTCTGCCTTCAACTGCTTGCGGGTTTCGGGGCGGCTCCACTCCTGGCCCTGCAGCCGCTCCTCGCGGATCTGGTCGCGCTCGCCCTTGGCGGCGACGAACCGGACGCGTCCGGAGTTGATCAGCTCACGCTCGATGTCGGCGGTGACCATGCCGGAGTCGAGGATGTAGCTCATGGTCTTGTTCTTGAGCTCGCCGACGATGACTACCGGCCGACGCCCGCCGTTCTCGCGCTGGAAGTTGTCAACCCACGGGCGCGAGAGGCAGTCCTGCACCATGCCCTGATAGATGCGCCGGGCGTCGGAGTCGTTGAACGCCTGGTTGACGTCGATCGTCGCGTTCGGGTCGACGCGGGTGACGTCTCGCGTCGGCGAGCACGCGGGCATGAAGGCCGCGGCGGCCATCAGCGGGATCGACAGGAGCGGCGCGAGCGGGGGGAGCTGGTCGAGCGAGGGGATGCGGGGCATGCGGGGGGAGTTCATGGTTTACCTTTCGAAGGGTGTTCGCTGCGGGCGAGACTGTCTGACTGGGTGCGGGGTGTACGGAACGATGGTCGTCACCTGGTGGTGAACGTTAAGGCTGTAGCGAGCGCGTTTGGACCGTCGGCGGCGGTCAGGTCTTTGTGGTTGCGGGTCTCCACCACGCGGCCTCCCGCGTCGAGGTACTCGATCTTTGCGTCGAACACGCCGGCGGGGAGCTTCGCGAGGGCGACGTGGGCCTGACCGGGCAGGAAGATCCAGCACCGAAGGTCGGCACGCTCGAGTGCCGCGAGCGCGACGAGACCGCCGACGACCCCGGCGACCTGCACACCTTCGCGGCTGCCGCGGCTCGAACTGCGGCGGAGCGCCTCGGTGCCGATGACGCTGGCGGCACTGCGGATCGAAGCGCGGATGAGCGTGCGCTGGTAGATCTGCGGCAGCTGGCGGCGATGGTTCTCCTCAGCGACGCTTGCAAGGTCTTCGATGAGGTTCAGCTCGACGAGCTGCGGGGGGTTCGCTTCTGAAACGTTGCGGGGCGTGAGCGTGGCACGGACTTTGGCCACCTGCGAGCGCTGGATGCGCAGCACGGGGAGCTCGAAGTAGAGGGGGTAGGTGAAGATCGGGATCGGGCCGACCCGCTGGGCCACCTTGGTCGGGCCGACGCCGCTGAACGCGACCACCAGGACGTTGGCGGATTCTGGGGGCAGCGAGCCGAGCGACGCGAAGGCCTGCGGCTTGACGTCACCGATCAGTCGGCCCTGACGCGCGATCGCGTCGTTGAGCCGGCGGCCCGCGGTCTCCTGCGCGCCGGGCTCGCCCGACTTCATGAACGTGACGGCCGTGAGGTAGGTGCCGAGCGGGCTCTCGATGAAGTTGCCTGCCGTGGAGGGAGGGGCGATGTCAACGCCGGGCTCACTGGGCGCGCGCGCGGCGGCTGGGTCGGCCCCGCGCTCGCGCAGCTCGTCGTTGAGCGCCGCCTGCGAGGATGCGTAACGCTCGCGGAGAAGGTCGGCCTTCGCGGCCGCCCGGCGCGCCTCGACCGTCGCCCCGCCGGAAATCACCCCCTGCCTCGCGGAGCCTGTCGCGCCCATGCCGCCAACGTCGGTTCGCGTGAGCTGCGCCAGGAGCTTGAGGTTGTTGACGTAGATCGACTCGTACGGCTCGCCGACGTACGGTGCCGCCGTGTCGTTGATGAGCCACTCGGTCAGGCCGTCGGCGGCGGACTTGTTGCCGCCGTAGTCCATGATCGCCTCGGCGGCTTCGAGTTCCTGGAGCGCTTTCTCGGGCTGGCCGCTCTCAAGCATGAGCGCCCCGTGGTCGAGCAGGTAGAGGAGGCGGTCGTGCTCGCCGTAGAGCTTTCGCGTTGCAGGGTCCTCAAGGACCGCCAGAGCGGCGCGGTCCTGATCGGTGGCGTGGAGCATGGCCAGTCGCTCGCGGTGTTCCTGGAACGCGCACCCGCCTTGTGACAGCACCGCCGCCGTTGTGGCCGCGAGCGCGAAGAGGGGCTTCAAGGTGGAGTGTGCGGTGGCCATTTCGACCGGTACAGTAACCCCGGTTAGTGATTGCTTACGGAGGAAACACCATGGCCGATGCACCGTCCACAGCCAAACTACCATCCCCACTTTCGTTCCGGGACTTCCAGGGCCTGATTCGGGAAAAGTACTACGCCACCGACGCCGCCCGGGGAACGCCAGCGACGTTCATGTGGTTCATTGAAGAGATCGGTGAGCTGAGCACCGCCCTGGCGAACAACGCCCCGGGAAAGACCCCCACCGCCGCGGAACGTGCAAACCTGGATGAGGAGTTCGCGGATGTGATCGCGTGGCTGTGCACGCTGGCGAACGTCAACGGCGTGGACCTTGAGAAGGCGCTGGAGAAGTACACGGTGAAGGGTGTGGAGGGGGTGAAGAGTTGATAGGTGCGCCTGTCGAATGCCCGACAGAATAGCGAGAGGCCACGAGACGCGTGCGCTACAGCAGCCCCGCCGTCTCGGGCAGCCCGAGCATGAGGTTGGCGTTCTGAATTGCCTGGCCGCTCGCGCCCTTCACAAGGTTGTCGATGGCGGCGACGACGACGACCCGGCCCCCCACTACCCGCGCATTGACGTGGACGCGGTTGGTGCGCTGCACATCGCGGAGGGTCGGCGCATCGTCGCGGACGGTGATGAACGGCTCGGCGGCGTAGGCGTGGCGGAGGACTTCCTGCACGCGCTCTGTAGTGGCGTGTGCGCTGGCGGGAGTGGCGTAGATGGTCTCGAGGATGCCGCGTTCGATGGGGAGCAGGTGTGGGACGAAGAGGGCAAAGGCACGCTCACCCGGCCTCGCAGAGCCTTGGCCACCCTCTCCCAGCGAGCTGGGAGAGGGAGTGTTAAGCGTCTGGTTGATTTCGGGCTGGTGGCGGTGGGTGCCGATGCCGTAAGCGGAGTAGTTCTCACCGGCCTCGACGAGGGTGGTGTTGGGCTTGGGGTCGCGGCCGGCGCCGCTGACGCCGCTGGCGGCGTTGATGATGATCCCGGTCGGGTCGATCAATCCGGCGCGGAGGAGCGGAAGGATTGCCAGCGTCGCGGCGGTGGGGTAGCAGCCGGGGTTGGCGACGAGGGTCGCCTTCGCGATGGCGGCGCGGGTGTCACTCCCCATCTCGGGCATGCCGTAGACGGCGTGGGCGAGGCCGTGCGCATCGGTGTGGTGGTGGCCGTAGGTCTTTTCGTAGACCGCGGCATCCTTGATGCGGTAGGCGGCGGAGAGATCGACGACCTTGACGCCGCGGTTCAGCAGTTGCGGCGCGTGCACCATCGCGGCGTCGTGGGGCAGGCAGAGGAAGGCCAGCTTCGCCTGCGCGGCGATGGCGTCGTGGTCGATCGGCCGGCACTGGGCGACCGCCTCGGGGAGCAGCGAGCGGAGGCGCGGAAACTCTGCGTCGATGCGCGGCTGCTTCTCGCGTGCGGAGGCGAGGTAGGCAACCCGCATGGCGGGGTGACGCGACAGCCATTCGATGAGTTCAAGGCCGGTGTACCCCGTCGGCCCGAGGATCGCGACAGTGATTGTGGCCGGTTGGGTTGAGGATGGGCTGGTCATGTCGCCGAAGTGTTCGCAGGCTGCGAGGCCGGCGTGCGGCTCGGGCCGGCACTTGGCGCAGTTGTGTGCCCGTTGGCGTGCCCATCGGGCGCGCCGGGTTTGGCGGGCGCATCGGCTGGCTTCGCCAGGCAGGCGATCTCGACGACCAGCGTGTCGTCGGTGAGCGGCCCGTGGCGGTGGCGCGACACGGCGTTGATAAGCTCGTGGCACATTGAGCAGTCACCGCCCATGTAGGCGATCATCGCGTCCCTGATGCCGTCGGTGTTGAACATCCGCCCCTGGCGGTCGCGCGACTCCATCGCGCCGTCGGTATAGGCGATGAGCGTGTCGCCAGCGCAGAACGGGACGCTCGCATCCTCCACTTCGACGTCAAGGTCTTTGGCGACCCCGAGCACCATCGCCGTTGGCTCGAGTTCGCGCACGACGCCGCAGGTGCGGATGTAAGCGGGTGGGTGCCCGGCGTTGGCGTAGTGCAGCACGCCCTTGGTCTGGTCAAGCCGGAACGCGACGGCGGTGACGAACAGCGAGTGGTCAGAGAGCGTGAGGAAGCAGTAGCGGTTGAGCGCCCGCAGCAGGCCGGTGGGGGCGATCGAGGGGTCCTCGGCGACGAGCCGCTCGATCTCGCCGTAGAGCCGGTTGACGGTGAGGGCGGCGGGGATGCCGTGCCCGGTGACGTCGAGCAGCAGGCAGAGCAGCTGCGGCTCTTCGCGGTCGTCGGTGGCGATGAAACGCGAGTAGAGGTAGTCGCCACCCAGCAAGCGCATGGGCTGGTAGCGGTAGTCGAATCGCACCGACCCCTTTACCTCGGGCTTTGGGAAGAGCTGCTCGTGGATTCGCTGAGCGCCGGTGAGCTCGCGGCGCATCTCGCCGTAGCGACCGGCAACGGCCTTGAGCGTGAACTCCTGCGCGAAGCGGTTGTGACGCCAGTATGCGATGCCGATGCCCGGCAGCACCGCGCAGACGCTGGTGAGCCCGTAGAACGCGATGAACAGCACCGACAGCGGCCCGAACGCCTCGCTCTTGATGATCCAGAGCGCTCCCATGCCCACCGCGTTGATGATGTACATCGGCAGGAAGGGGCGGAGCGACTCGTTCCACGTCCACGGAAGGAAGAGGCAGGCCGTGCAGTGGGCAAAGAATATCGAAAACACCTGCCAGAACGCGAGGATCCCCAGGCTGAACCCGCCCTTGGCGAGCACACCGACGGCGAAGATCGTCACCGACCCGACGATCGCGGTGAGCGCGATGAAGATGTTGACGCGGCGCAGCCGCTGCTCGCGTGAGCGGTCGGTGGACCGGACGTCCCGTACTTCTACAACTGCGTAGGCCGCGGTGAAGAGGATGGTCAGCAGCGAGAGAAACCACGTGGCGAAGTCGCGCCAGTTCTCCGTCGGGCTCTGGTACAGCAGGATAACCAGCGGCAGGAAGGCGACGGCGAAAGCGAGGTAGACCGTGCAATACCAGAACACGCGGCGGCGCAGGCGCCCGGCCTGCTCCTGCTCAAACTCGTGCTGGAATTCGTCGAGGAACTTGGTGGTCACTGATCGCCTGCCCTTCCTGGCACGGGCGGACTGTGGGGAGGGGGTTCTCAGCGGCTCCGCCAGAACGGCGGACCGCCCCGCACGGCATGGTAAGCCTGACCACCCCTTCCGGACTTCACTGGCTTGTACCTATTCACCCGCGGGCCGGTTGCGGCCCGGCACCCAGAGCACGTCGCCCTTGCCGCCGCCTTCACCGAGCCGATTCGCCACACGGCCAAGGACAAAGAGCAGGTCGCTCAGCCGGTTGAGGTAGAGCGCCGCCTCGCGGCCGGTCCGCTCGGGCTCGGCACGCTGCAGTGACACGACAAGCCGTTCGGCCCGACGCGTCACCGTGCGGGCAACGTGCAGCGCGGCGGCCAACTCGGTGCCGCCGGGGAGCACAAAGCTGGTGAGTGCAGGGAGCGGTTCGTTGTAGCGGTCGATGAGCTTCTCGATCCGCAGCGTTTGTGACGGCGTGATCCGCAGCGCCGTGCCCGGCTTCTCGCCAGGCTGCACGGGCGTGCAGAGATCGGCGCCGGCGTCGAACATGTCGTGCTGGATTGAGCGGAGCGTTTCGGCGAGATCGGCAGCCTGCCCGTTCGCGCCGGCTCGCTCGGCAACCACGACGGCGACGCCGATTGCCGCGTTCGCTTCGTCAACGGTCCCGTAGGCCTCTACGCGCAGGGCATCCTTGGCAACACGGGTGCCGTCCCCCAGGCCCGTTGTGCCGTCGTCGCCGGTCTTTGTGTAGATCTTCGAGAGGCGGACCATGGTGGTATGCTCGGGGGCCCGGGATTGAGCCCGGCGTGGAACGGAGTCTGGTTTGGACACAACCGGCGGAGTGTATCGCGGCGATGGATTGCCAGGGCGTGTTGCCGGGCCCGTGGTCGCCTGCGAGGAGGCCGTTCCACTCGGGAGGGGTACCAGGAAACGGTGGCGGTTGCGTGCAGGGGGCGGCGGTCGATCGGAAGGCGGAACGCTTGTTGATGCCGTGCTGGCCGCCCGTGGCGTGACGACCGGGGAGCGGTCGGAGCGGTTCCTGACGCCGAGCCTCAAGCACCTGCACGCGCCGGAGTTGCTGCCCGACATTGACCTCGCCGCGGACAGGCTGCTCGCTGCGCTGCGGTCGAGCGAGCCGATCGCGATCTACGGCGACTACGACGTGGATGGTGTAACAGCGACGGCCGTGCTCTACCACACGCTCGTGCATCTGGCGGGGTGGCTGGGCGTGCCCGCGGATGTTCGCACCTATGTGCCGCACCGGCTCGACGAGGGGTACGGGTTGAACGGGCCGGCGATCACAGCGCTGGCGGCGGCGGGCGCGCGGGTGATCGTCTCGGTGGATTGCGGCGTGACGGCCGTTGAGCCCGCCCGGATCGCCAAAGAGGCGGGCGTGGACCTGATCATCACCGACCACCACAACCCGCCGGCGAGCGAGGCGGACTTGCCAAATGCGTACGCCGTCGTGCACCCGCGCCGGCCCGGCTCGGCCTACCCGCACAGCGAATTGTGCGGGGCGGGCGTGGCGTACAAGCTGGCGTGGCGGATGTGCACGCGAGCGCAGGGCGGGCGGACGAACCAGCCGACGCGCATCCTGCTTACGGAACTGCTCTCGTTCGCTGCCCTTGGAACGATCGCGGATGTTGTCCCGCTGGGCGGCAGTGACGGCAGCGGCGATGAGAACCGGATCATCGCGCACTTTGGCCTTACGCGCGTGCGGTCTTCGCCCTTTGTCGGCCTGCGGGCACTCTGTGAAGCGTCGGGGCTGACGAGCCCGAAGGTCGATGAGTGGGACGTTGGCTTCAAGCTCGCCCCAAGGCTGAACGCCAGCGGCCGGATGAACCACGCGCGCGATGCGGTTGAACTCTTCACCGTGGCGGACGAGCCTCGTGCCGCGGCGATCGCTCGCGAGCTTGAAGAAGCGAACAAGCAGCGCCGCGCCGTTGAAGCGGCGATCGTGGCGCAGGCGGTTGAGATGGCCGTTCGCGAGGGGATGACCGGGCCGGACCGGAGGGCGATCGTGCTCGCTCACCGCGACTGGCACGCGGGCGTCGTTGGCATCTGCTGCTCGCGCCTGGTGGAGAAGTTCTGCCGCCCGGTGATCCTGATGCAGCTTGGAGAGCACGACGGAGCGCTGCAGGGGCACGGGTCGGGCCGCTCGATCGACGGGTACAGCCTGCACACCGGCCTTGAGGCGTGCGCTGAGCACCTGCTGAAGTTTGGCGGGCACGACATGGCAGCGGGCATGCGCGTTTCGGCCGACCGGCTCGCGGCGTTTACCGAGGCGTTCATCGCCCACGCAAACACGCAGATCAGCGACGAGATGCTCGTGCCGAGCCTCGACGTTGACGCCGTGATCGACACCGAAGCCGCCGGGCAGACCGCAAGGCTTGACGTGCGCTCCATCCGCACGCTCGACAGCATGAAGCCGTTTGGACGCGGCAACCCTGCGGTGCGGGTGCTCATCAAAGGGGCAAGAGTCGCGACCGCCAGGGCGTTTGGCACAACACGCACGCACGCCGAGCTGTTGCTGGACCTCGGTCCAGTCGGTGGCGGAACGTACGTGCCCGTTGTCGCGTGGGGGCAGGCCGCCGAGTTCTGCCCGCCGGGCGCACCGCTGCATCTCACCCGCGGCCAGCGGATCGACGTCGTGATCGAGCCGAAGATCGATACCTACGGCGGCGAGAAGGCGGCGGGCACGCTGATCGACCTCCGCCTCGCTTAGCCCTTGCCCAGCTCGCGGCCGCGGTCGCGCGAGGCGGTGATCGCGGCGACGGTCGTTGCACGCACCCCTGCCTTCTCCAGCAGGTTGACCGCGGCCTCGGTCGTTCCCCCCTTGCTCGTTACCCGGGCGCGGAGTTCGGCTGCAGAAGTCGCGGCCTCGGCCGACAGAAGCGCGGCCGAGCCGGCGAGCGTCTGGCGGACGATCGAGTCGGCGGTCTCGGCGTCGAAGCCACAGGCGATCGCCCCAGCGGTCATCGCCTCCGCCAGGTAGAACAGGTGCGCTGGCCCGCTGCCCGCAACCGCGGTGAACGCATCCATCATCGACTCGTCGATCCGGACAACCAGCGGCCCGGTTGCCCGCAGCAGTTGCTCAGCGCGGGCGGCATCGGCCTCGGTCGCCCCCGGACCGGGCGCGAAGGCGGTCGCGCCGAGCCCGACCTGCGCCGGCGTGTTGGGCATCGCGCGTACCACGCGCGCACCAGGCCCCAGCGCTGCGGCGATCGACGAGGATGTCAGCCCCGCCATGATCGAGACCACCAGCACCCCGGCGCCACCCGCCGCGCCGATCGCCCGGGCCAGCGCCGGCGCAACCAACGGAAACACCTGCGGCTTGACGGCCAGCAGCACGGCATCCGCCCCGCGCAGCGGGCCAACATCGTTCAGGTCCCCCGTGCGCTGGACCCCGGCAACCGCGGGAGCGTGCGGGTCAACAGCGATCACCGCCCCGGCGTTGACCGTGCCTGCCCGGAGCAGGCCGGTGACGATCGCTTTGCCCATGTTCCCAAGGCCAACCACGACCAACCGTCCACCCGGTTCCAGCAACGGCCACCGCCTTTCGTCATCTACCAGACCCTGGCAGGATCGACCACCTTAGCCCTTCCACAACGATAAACTACCGGCGATGTCGAGCTACTACTTTCTGGACTTTGAGAAACCGGTGACCGAGATCGAGGGCCGCCTGGAGGCGGTCGAGGGGCAGCTCAAGGCCGCCGCGGCCGGCTCGCCCGAGCAGGAAACGCTCGCCGCCCAGGCGACCGCCCTCGCGGAGGAGCGGGCCGGGATGCTCCACGGCGTCTACGACGCGATCTCGGCGTGGGACACCGTGCGCGTCGCCCGCCACCCGAAGCGCCCGCAGAGCCGCGACTACATCGAGATGTTCTGCAAGGACTTCTGCGAGCTCCACGGCGACCGCCGCTTCGGCGACGACCCGGCGATGATCACCGGCTTTACGCGCATCGGGCCGCACAAGGTGCTGCTGGTGGGGCACCAGAAGGGGCGCACCACCGCCGAGAAGATCGCCTGCCACTTCGGCTGCGCGCACCCGGAGGGGTACCGCAAGGCGATGGCAAAGATGAAGCTCGCCGAGAAGTACCGCGTGCCGATCGTGACGCTGGTCGACACCCCCGGCGCCTACCCCGGTCTCGGCGCTGAGGCCCGCGGCCAGGCCGAGGCGATCGCCGTCAACCTTCGCGAGATGTCGGTCCTCCGCACACCCATCGTCTCGGTCGTCATCGGCGAGGGGGGCTCGGGCGGCGCGCTGGGCATCGCCGTCGCCGACCGTGTCGGCATGCTGCAGTACGCCTGGTACTCGGTCATCAGCCCCGAGGGGTGCGCGGCCATCCTCTGGAAGACCGCCAACGAGCAGACCAACACCGCCGCGGCCAACGCCCTCAAGCTCACCGCCAAGGACAACCTCGCCCTGGGCATCATCGACGCCGTCATCCCCGAGCCGCTGGGCGCTGCCCACCGTGACCCCGCCGGCATGGGAAAGCTCCTGGAGGGGTGGATCGTCGAGCAGCTCAACCAGCTCAAGAAACTCGACACCGACGCGCTGGTTCACGCGCGGTACGATCGCTTCCGCAAGCTCGGCTCGTACGCCGAGGTTGAACCGACCGCCGTCTGACCCGAATCTCCCTCACGCACCGAGACCACCATGAACAACCGCCGCACGCTGCTGTCCGCCGCCCTCGCCTCCTTCGCCCTCGCCTTCGCCCTCACCGGCGGGTGCGCCAACTCGCACAGCGCAGGAGAGACCGAGGATGCCGCCAAGTGCGCTGCCCCCAAGGCCGGCACGATCACCACCGCCAACACCATGTGCGCGGTGAACCCCAACGACCCGGTCGACCCCTCCGTCACCGCCGCCGAGTGGAAGGGCCAGAAGATCGGCTTCTGCTGCAAGGGGTGCATCCCGCAGTGGAACAAGATGACCGCTGCGCAGAAGGATGCCGCCGTCGCCAAGGTCGTCACCGCCCGCTGAGCCCATCGCCTCGCCTGTTTCTCCTCCCTCTCCCACTTCCCGCACACACGGCCCGCAGACGGGCCCCCTTTCCCCAGCCTGGAGTTCACCATGCCCATCCGCGTCGGCATCAACGGTTTCGGTCGCATCGGCCGCCTCTTCTTCCGCCACGGCTTCGACCGGGGCATCGAGGTGGTTGCCGTCAACGACCTCGTCCCCGCCGACAACCTCGCCTACCTGCTCAAGCACGACACCATGCACCGGCACTTCCAGTCCGGCGGCAAGGTTGTCTCCACCACCGCCACCGAGAACTCCTTCACCGTCAACGGCCGCACGACAAAGACCTTCTCCGAGAAGGACCCCGCCAAGCTCCCCTGGAAGGACCTCGGCGTCGACTACGTCGTCGAGTCCACCGGCCTCTTCACCGAGTTTGAGAAGGCCTCGCTGCACATCCAGGCCGGCGCCAGGCGCGTGCTCATCTCCGCCCCCACCAAGAGCGACCCCGCCCAGGTGCCGACGTTCGTCCACAAGGTCAACTGCGGCCAGTACGACCCCGCCAAGCACACCGTCATCTCCAACGCGTCGTGCACCACCAACTGCCTCGCCCCCGTCGCCAAGGTGATCAACGACACCTTCGGCCTCGAGGAAGGGCTCATGACGACCATCCACGCCGTCACCGCCACCCAGCCGACGCAGGATGGCCCCAGCAAGAAGGACTGGCGCGGCGGGCGCAACGCCTACCAGAACATCATCCCCGCCAGCACCGGCGCTGCCAAGGCGTGCGCGCTGGTCATCCCGGCCGTCAAGGGGAAGCTCACCGGCATGTCGTTCCGCATCCCCACCGCCGACGTCTCGTGCGTGGACCTCACCTTCCGCACCGCGAAGGAGACCAGCCTCGCCGCGATCAACGCCGCGATGAAGACCGCCAGCGAGACCACGATGAAGGATGTGCTCGGCTACACCGAGGAAGAGGTCGTCAGCAGCGACTTCATCAGCGACCCGCGCAGCAGCATCTTCGACGCCAAGGCGGGCATCGAGCTCAACAGCCGCTTCTTCAAGGTCGTCGCCTGGTACGACAACGAGGCGGGCTACTCCGCACGCTGCGTCGACATGATCAAGCTCATGGCCAGCAAGGACGGCAAGTAAACCGCACAACCGCTCAGGCCCACTTACGCGCCAGCAGAACCTCCCCCACCCTCCCCACCCCCCCCACCGCTCTTGACCTTCTCGGTCAAGTCGGTGAACTTCTGCTCTGCGCGGTCGAGGATCCCCTTGCAGTGGCTCAGCAGCGCCAGCCCGCGCTCGTAGGCCGCCATCGACTCTTCGATCCCCACATCACCCCCCTCGATCTTCACGATCAACGCCTCCAGTTCCTTCTGCGCAACCTCGAACGAGGTCTTCGGGTCGATCCGAACGGGCGTTGACGCGGAGGGGTCGGTTGGCATGGGGGATCATACAGAGCTGATGGTGCGCCGGTGCTCGTTGGCAGCCGAGACTCCCCCTGAGGTTTGACTGAGGCTCCGCTCTTCAGCCCAAAGCCGTATCACAAGTCAGCAACCGGCGAAGAACTGGTTGATGAAGACGATGAAGTCGTTGTTGTCGAACAGGCCATCGGAGCCGGGCACGCCGCCCTGCACGCCGCGGTCGGCGAGCGGGTCCATCGCGAAGAAGAGGTTGATGAACGCGATGAAGTCGTTGTTGTCCAGCACGCCGTCCTGGCCGGGCACACCTCCTTGCACGCCGACATCGGCCGGGCAGGGGGGGGCGAACGGCAGGCCCGAAAGGTACCACGCGCGAGTGGCGCCGTTGAACTGGCCGTACCCCGCGGCCCTGGTGCCGTCGCCCGAGAGACCGGCGACGCGCGTAAGCGACCAGCCCGTGAGGTTCACACCCAGCGTCGGCAGGTAGGCGTTGAGGTCAACCATGCCGAGGCTTTGGGTCCAGACGAAGGCGCGCTGCCCCAGCGACGAGTTGCTCTGGCCGCCGACGACGCGGCCATCCCCGCTGATGCACCAGCCGTAGGCGGCCGTGCCGCCAGGCAGCACACCCAGGTTCTGGATGGTGTTGCCGCTCCACCGCACCGCGCTCAGCGACGAGTTGCCCGTGCGACTGCTCCCCGCCACGAACGTGCCGTCGCTGCTCACGGCGTACGCCTCGGACTCGGCCAGCGTGCCAGACAGGAGCGTGCCAAGACGCTCGAGCGTCCCGCCGCCGGTGCCGCCCGCCTGCCCGTTCCAGCGGAAGGCGTAGGTGTTGAGGCCAAGGCCGGGGAACGGCGAGGAGCCGACGATCACCTGGCCGTTGCCGCTGACGGCGTAGGCGATCGAGCCGCCCATGCCGGTCATCGTGGCGAGGCTCACGAGCGTCCCCCCTCCCCCCCCACCACCGCCACCACTCGTCCAGCTGAACGCGCCGCCGCCGGCCGAGAGCGAGTTCTGCGTCCCCGCCGCGACCGAGCCGTCGCCGCTGACACCGCTGCCGGTGTGCGGGCCAGCGCCGGCGAGGATGCCAAGGTCAACGCAGCCGGTGGCGCTGGTCCAGCGGAAGGCGCGGCTGCTGGCGCCGCCCTGCATGTAACCGGTGCCGACGATCACCGAGCCGTCGGCGTTGATGGCCCTGGCCTCGGTCGACTGGCCGCTGGGGAGCAGTCCGATGCTCTGCATCGCGCCGCCGCCGACGCTCCAGCGGAAGCCGCGGTCGCCGGTGGGCGAGCTGCTGCTGCCGGTCACGACCAGGCCGTCGGCGCTGATCGCGGTGGCGGATGAATACTGAAGCCCGCCGCCGAGGGTGCCAAGGTTCTGGAGCACCGGCTGGGCCACGGCACCGCACGGGAGGATGAGCAACGCGGCGGAGGCGATCGAGCAACGCATGTGAACTTCACTCCATGTGCAGACGGTTGCGCTCTCCGCTGCGGCCCGGCGGATTGAACATACCACAGCCCGCGCGGCGCGTCAAGGCGAATCGCTCGCCACGCACGCAACAACGAAAAGGCCCGGGCGTGGGCCCGGGCCTTGTGAGAGAGCGGTGGTTGTTGAGGCTCAGGCGAAGTGGGCGAAGGCCTTGTTGGCGTCGGCCATGCGGTGGGTCTGGTCGCGGGTGGCCATGGCCTTGCCCTCGCCCTTGGCTGCGGCGTAGAGCTCGTCGGCGATCTTGTTGGCCATGGGGCGGCCCTTCTCAGCGCGGGCGCCGGTGATGATCCAGCGGAAGGCGAGGGCCTGCTGGCGCTTGCGGTTGACCTGGATGGGGACCTGATAGTTGGCGCCGCCGACGCGCTTGGAGCGGACCTCGACGAAGGGCTTGACGTTCTCGATGGCCTTCTGGAAGACCTCGATGGCGGCCTTGGGGGCCTCGGGCGAAGTCTCCTTGGCGAGCTTGGCGTCGATGATGTCGAACGCGTCGTAGATGATGCGCTGGGCGCTGGACTTCTGGCCGCGCTCCATGACGCAGTTGATGAACTTGGAGAGGACCAGGTCGTTGTAACGCGGGTCGGGCTTGAGCATGCGGGTCGAGGCGGTGGGCTTGAAGGCCATGGTCGGAACTCCTGAGAATCAGACTGCGTCCCCGGGATCGTCTCGGCCTGCTTACGCGGCAGGCGGAATCGACGCAAGCGGGACTGGGGGGAAGGAAGTCGCGAGGGAAAGACAAAGAAAAGCGAGCCGCTCGGTCTTGCGACCAGCGACTCGCGACTATCAACTACTTACGAGGTCTTGCCGCGCTTGGCGCCGTACTTGGAGCGGCCCTGCTTGCGCTTCTCGACGCCGAGGCAGTCGAGCGTGCCGCGGACGACGTGGTAGCGCACACCGGGGAGGTCACGCACGCGGCCGCCGCGGACGAGCACGATGCTGTGCTCCTGCAGGTTGTGCCCCTCGCCGCCGATGTAGGCGGTGACTTCCTTGCCGTTGCTGAGGCGGACGCGCGCCACCTTGCGGAGAGCCGAGTTGGGCTTCTTGGGGGTCTGCGTGCGGACGATGAGGCAGACGCCGCGCTTCTGGGGCGCTTCGTTGAGGTCGCGGGTCTTGCCGCGCGCCTTCTGCACTTTGCGGGGGTTGCGGATGAGCTGGTTGATCGTCGGCATGGTTCGTCCGGTAGATTGGAACAACTGCCCGGGGCCCCGGGCAAGGGGGGGATGATAGCGGGGTGTAAGGGGGGGTCAAGGGTCTGGACCCGGTCAATCCTGCCGGCGGAAGGCGAGGTACCCGGCGTTGGCGATGGCGGCCACCGCCAGCAGGGCAGCGAACCCGGCGACGAGGAAGATCGCGATGGGGACGGTCCCCAGCGGGCGGCGGCCGGTCGGGAGGGTGGAGTCGCTGGCGGCGGCGGTCATGAAGTCAAGGCCCCAGGCGGCGGCCTTCCAGGCGATGAAGGCGAGGACCAGGGCACCCACGAAGTTGACGGTGGCGAGCTGAAGGCGCTGGGATGTGGTTCGCGATTCGGGCATAGTGGGGAATGGCAGAAGTAGAACAAGGCAAGACGGACACCGACTCCTCAGAGCAGGAGTCGGTGGCACCCCAGGTGAGGGTGTGACTACTTGCCGGTGTAGTCGATGAGGCGGGCGAGCTCGTTGCGGAGCGCGCTGCGCGGGACGACACGGTCGACCATTCCGCCGTTCTTGAGGTACTCAGCGCGCTGGAACCCCTCGGGGAGTTCCTGGCGGATGGTCTGCTGGATGACGCGCGGGCCGGCGAAGCCGATGAGGGCCTTGGGCTCGGCGAGGATGACATCACCGAGCATGGCGAAGGATGCGGTGACGCCGCCGGTGGTCGGGTCGGTGAGGAGGCTGATGAACAGGCCGCCAGCGCGGTCGTGGCGGGCGAGGGCTGCGGAGGTCTTGGCCATCTGCATGAGCGAAAGGCCGCTCTCCTGCATGCGGGCGCCGCCGGAGCCGCTGACGATCAGCACGGGGAGGTTGCGGTCGGTGGCGGTCTCGACGGTGCGGGTGATGACCTCGCCGACGACCGAGCCCATCGAGCCCATCATGAAGCCGAGGTCGATGACGGCGAGCATGAGCTGCCGTCCCTTGACGAATCCCATGCCGGCCTGGATGGCGTCGAAGGCCGCGGCCTTCTTCTGCTCGGACTTGAGGCGGTCGGCGTAGGACTTGATGTCCTTGAAGCCGAGCGGGTCGTTGGGACGCAGGCCGGTGAACATGGGCTCATAGGTGCCCTGGTCGAGGATCATCTCGATCCGGTCGGCGGCGTTGACGCGGAAGTGGTGCTGGCACTCGGGGCAGCAGTGGAGGTTCGCCTCCATCTGCTTGCGGTAGATCAGGTGCGAGCAGGAGGGGCAGCGGAGCCAGAGGCCCTCGGGGATCACGGCTTTGCGCTGCGGGCGGACTTCACTCCATGAAGTCTGAAGCGGTCGTGCGGCGGCTTGGGTCATTGTGTGAGCATCCGGTGAAGGAACGAGAGGGGGCGGTGGCACTCCTTGCCGTTGCCCACTCGTTGAATCGTCTACTGAGTCGGGATGTCTTCGCAAGTCTCCACCCAAACTGATTCCTTACTGCTGGGTGGCGTCGGGGTGAATCGGAACGGGGCGAGCATACGCCAGGTTCGGCGGGTCAAGCGATGAGAGCCGTACCGGTGCCGAACTATAGGTTGCGGAGCGACTCGACCAGCTGGCCCCACTGGGTGGGTGGCCTGCCGAAGACCGACGAGCCGGCCACGAGCACATCGCACCCTGATTCCCTGCATGAGCGGGCGGTTTCGAGGTTGATCCCGCCGTCCATTTCGAGGCGCTGGATGGGAGACTGGCGGGCCTTGACCGCCCGGGTCTTGGCGAGCACCTCGGGCATGAAGGCCTGCCCGCCGAAGCCGGGGTTGACCGACATGACCAGCGTGAGGTCGGCCTCGTGCACATGGGGGAGGATGGCCTCAACGGGTGTGGGTGGATTGATGGCGATGCCGGCGGAGAGTCCCAGGGCCCGGATCCGAGCGACCAGGGCCCCCACCGCCTGCCCCTTGACGACCTCGATGTGGAATGTGAGGTTGCTGGCGCCGGCCTTGGCAAAGGGCTCAACGTACATCGCGGGGTCTTCAACCATCAGGTGCACATCAAGGAACGCGTCGGGGCAGGCCTTGCGCAGCGCGCGGCACATGTCCGGGCCCATGGTGAGGTTGGGCACGAAGTGGCCATCCATGACGTCCAGGTGGAGCAGGTCGGCGCCGGCCTTGAGCACCGCTGCGCACGCGGACCCCATGTTGGCAAAGTCAGCGGCGAGGATCGACGGCGCGATAAGCGGGTGAGCCTGCTCAGTTGTGAAGAGGCCTTTGGCTGAGGAATGGGGCATCGCGGGATGGTATCGATCGTTGCACGCGAAGGGCGATTGCGCTGGCCAAGTCGATCAAGAAGGGCGGAGGCTCTCGAGTCGCAGCGCGGCGTTGATGACACCCAGGTGTGAGTATGCCTGGGGGAGGTTGCCGAGCGCGGTGGATGTCTCGTCGTCAAACTGCTCGGTCAGCGTGCCCGTTGGCCCGGCCTGCGACAGCACCGCCTCGAGCAGGCGATCGGCCTCATCGAACCGCCCGAGGGTGGCGAGCGCTTCGACGAGCCAGCAGGTGCAGATCACCGAGCCGGCCATGCGCCCGGGGAGCCCGTCGTCGTAGGTGTAGCGCAGCACGGTGGCCCCTCGCTGCAGGTGTCGCTGAACCGCCTCGACCGTCCGCACCCAGCGCTGGTCGTCGTGCCCGATCAGCCCGAGCAGCCCGACCTGAAGCGCCGTCGCGTCAACGTCGGTTGAGTTGTACGAAACGGTGAACGACCCGACCTGCTCGCTCCAGCCGTTGGCAAGAAGGTCGTCGGCGATGCTCGAGAGCAACGACCTCCAGGCCGGGTTTGCCTCGCTGTGGAGCGCGCAGTGCACCGCGAGCGCCCGCGAAACGGTGCGCCAGCACATCAACCGCGAGTGAACGTGGTTGCGGCGTGGGCCGCGGATCTCCCATATCCCGTGGTCTGGGTCCTTCCACCGCCGGCTGACGGCCTCGACCATGGAATCGACGAGGCGCCAGTGATCGGCGGACACGGGGACCCCGTGCTCCGCCATCGTGGCGAGCATGTCGGCGATCGGCCCGAACACGTCGAGCTGCGTCTGCTGCGCTGCGGCGTTGCTCAGCCGCACGGGCCGACTCTGGTCGTAGCCGCTCAGCTCGTTGATCTGGCCCTCGGGCGGCAGGTCCTGGCCGGTAACGGTGTAGAGGGGGCGGAGGCTGCCGGGCTCTTCCATCCGCGCGATCAGGCTCACGAACCAGTCGGCGAGCGCCGTTGCCTCGTCCTTGCTGCCCAGGCGCAGCAGCGAAGTGGCGGCCATCGAAGCGTCGCGTGGCCAGCAATAGCGGTAGTCCCAGTTGCGGGCACCGCCGAGCACCTCCGGCAGGCTCGTGGTCGCGGCGGCGACCAGTGCTCCGCTGGGGCCGTGAGTGAGCCCCTTGAGCACGACGGCGCTGCGGAGCACCGCCTGGCGGTGCAGCGCGGGGAGCTTCAGGCGTGACGCCCACTCGTCCCAGACGGCGATCGTCTGCTGCCGGCGCTCGGGCTCTGGCGAGCACGGCGCATCGTGACCCTGCGCACCGTAGCGCAGTTCCAGCGTGAGCTGGCCCCCCATCGCGTCAAGATCGACCGTCGCCTGCGCCTCGTGGTGCCCCCCGTGCCCGCTGATGCTCCATTCAACGCCGGGTGAGATCAGCACGGCCGGGTCGTGCGCATCGGGGATCTCGACCGCGCCCTTGCCCAGGCGCAGCGGCGTCGCCAGGCGGCCAAAGTCGACGCGCGGCGCGAAGACGATGCGCACTTTTCCGGAGCCCGAGAGCACGCGCACCAGGTCCGTTCGCCCGGCTTTCTGCGACGGCCGACCCGCGGAGCAATCGAGGTAGTCGATCAGCGTGAGCGTCGGCCAGGTCGATCGGAGGACCATCGACGAACGCTCGTAGCGCTGCGTTGGCGCGGCGTCGGTTCCTTCGGGGCCGACCGTGAACGACCCGGACCGCGGCCCACCGAGGATCCCTGAGAACATCGCGGGGGAGTCCACGCGTGGCAAGCACAGCCACGCGATGTCGGCGTCGGGGCTGACGACCGCGACGGTGCGGAAGTCCGAGAGAACGGAGTGGTTCTGCAACGGTGGCGGCGTGACCGCCAGGTGCGCCCGCCTGGCCGCGCAGAGGGTCTCAAGCGCATCTGCAACCTGCGCGATACCTGGCACGCGCGCGTCGGCGGCGGTCGTGCCGGGCCCGACCTTGACGCCGAGATCGACCTCTGCCATGCCCGCGAACGCGTCCTCGTCGGTCACGTCGTCGCCGAAGAAGACCGCGTGCGATGCGCCGCTGATGCGTTTGGCCGCCCTTAGCGCGTCGCCCTTGTGCGCATCTGACGTTGTGAGTTCGACGACCATCGAGCCGGCCTTCACCGTAAGTGACGGGAACTCGGACGCGATCGCTCTGACGGCTCGTTGAACCTCGTCACCAACCGACGGGTCGGCCCTTCTGAAATGAACGGCCGCGCCGAAGGGCTTTTCTTCGACCTCCACGCCGTGCCAGCGCGGCTCAAGACCGTTCAGCCGCAGGTGAAGCTTGCGCACAAGCTCGGCGTCACGCCCGGGTGCTCGGACGTCGCTGCACTCGGCGCCGTGGCTGCCAAAGAGTATCGGCGTTCTCGCCAGACCCGCCGCATCGCTCAGCCAGGCGAGCGATCTTCCGGAAACGAGCGCGACCCTGGTTCTTCGCAGCTTCCCCAGGGCGTTGAGCGCATCGCGGCAGCGGGCGTCCATCCTGGCGTCGCCCGGGACGCTGACGATCGGGGCGAGCGTGCCGTCAAAGTCGCAGGCAACGAGCAGGAGTGGCGCAGCCGCGATCGCCGAGAGTCGCTGGTTGAGTTCCAAGTCGCCCTCCTCACGTGCGGTCGGCGATGGCCCGCTCCGGCTTGTCCTTGGTGTGCGCAAGGGCGCCGAGGAAGTCCGCCGCCCAGCGGTAGATGTTGTTCCCCTCCACGCGCACGCGCATGCGCGTCATCCGCTGGCGTTTTTCCTTGGAGTCCATCTCGATCGCGGTGTTGATCGCGGCAGCGAATTCTTCTGTGTCGTAGGGGTTGATGATCAAAGCCTCGGGCAGGTCGCGGGCCGCGCCGGCGAACTCGGAGAGGATGAGCACGCCCGGCTCGCCGTCGCCCGCGGCACCCTTGGCGGCGACATACTCCTTCGCGACGAGGTTCATTCCGTCGTGGAGCGAGCTGACGATGCAGACCTCGGCCGCCTGCATGAACGCGTGGACGGTCTGCGCGTCGTGGTGGTCAACCAGGAGACGGATGGGCTTCCAGCCGCCGCTCTCTGTCGGGTACTTCCAGTTGATCGCGTCCGCCATCGCCTCGAGCTCGTTGACCAGGTCGCGGTAGCGGGGGATGTGGGTGCGGCTTGGTGCGCCGAGCTGAACGAACGTGAAGCGGCCGCGCTGCTCAGGGTGCTTCTCGAAGAAGCGGTCGATCGCGCGGAAGCGCTCGGCGATCCCCTTTGTGTAGTCGATGCGGTCAACGCCCACACCGATCCTGAGGTTCGCGGTCGTCAGCCCGTGCTGCTGCTTGAGCAGGTCGATCTGCTCAGCGAGGACATCACCGGTTGCGACGTCCTTCTCGGCCCAGGCCTGCACGCTGATCGGGAACGGTCGCACGATCGCCGTGTGCCCCTTGAGGTCCGCGGCGAATCGGTCCCAGTCGAGCCGGGCTTCGACCATGCGGTCGACGGTGTCGAGGAAGTTGTTGCAGTGCTGCTGAAGATGGAAACCGATGAGGTCTGCGCCGAGCATCCCGTGGAGGATCTCAACGCGGTAAGGGCAGATGCGAAACGCCTCCGCGTTGGGCCATGGGATGTGCCAGAAGATCCCTACGCGCAGGTCCGGGCGCTTCTCCTTCAGCATCCCCGGCACGAGCGCGAGCTGGTAGTCCTGCACCATGACCACGGCGTGCTCGTCACCGATTTCTTCGAGCACAGCGTCTGCGAAGCGCCGGTTGGCACGCACGTAGTGGTCCCAGTCAGACGCTCGGAAGAGCGGCCGTTCGTGCGTGAGGTGGCAGAGCGGCCACAGCCCCTCGTTGGAGAACCCGTAGTAGTAACCCTGCTCCTCGTCCTTGCTGATCCATACGCGCCGCAGCGTGTAACGCGGATCGCTCGGGGGCACGGCGATGCAGCCCGAAGCGTTGGCCGTCTGCTTGTCGGCGTCGCCGGCGCCGTGCGCTACCCAGAGGCCGCCGCAGGCGCGCAGCACGGGGTCGAGCGCGGTGACGAGGCCGCTTGCCGGCATAACCAGCTGCGGCCTGCCGTCGCGCATCTGGTGCATGTACGGCTCACGGTTGCTGACGACGACGAGTTGCTGACCGCTGAGAGCATCGATCGCGTGGGCGCGGAGGCGCTCGCGCGTCCAGGCTCGCTCGCTGCGCAGCACGTCCTCCGCTTCCTCACGCTCGCGCAGGCGCGAGGCACGGAACGAGGCGGCGAGGTGCTCACTCTCGTCGGCCAGCCGGCTGACCGCCAGCCCGCGCGGCGGCGCTTCCTGCGTGTTGCCAAACCGCAGTCGACGCATCCAAGAGGCGAGCTTGTGGAGCGGGCGCTCGAACATCGCCCACGAGCCGCCTGCGGTGAGCAGCAGCAGCACGGCCGTGACGCCGAAGGTCCACATCGCACCGCGCAACATTCCTCGGGTCAAGCGGTCATCCAGGTAGACGCTGTCGTGGAGAACCACGAGGACGCCGCGTACATCCCGGCCCGGGCCGGCGAGAGGGATCGCGAAGAGGTGCGTCGGCCCAGACGGTCCTCTGGTCAGCGTGCTCGTCTCGCTGTTGGCGGCTGCGGCCTGCTGCACGGCTTCCTGCATGGCCGGCTCCAAGTCAGGAACGCCGGGTCCGGAAGCGATGACGCGCCCGTCGGGTCGGCAGATGGCCAGGCCGAGCAGGCGCGCGTGGCCCTCAAGC
This sequence comes from uncultured Phycisphaeraceae bacterium, assembly GCA_964403525.1. Classification (GTDB taxonomy): domain Bacteria; phylum Planctomycetota; class Phycisphaerae; order Phycisphaerales; family UBA1924; genus JAJTGZ01. Next base: position 107,102 of record CAYOGE010000004.1, read on the forward strand.
CGGTCTGCCATCGCGGGAGCCACTTGCTGGTCTGGGAGATCAAGCGACCGGAGCGCGCTGGGCGCAACGCGGTAGGCGATAACGCCGGCTCGACGCTCGAGGTCTTCCAGGCCGGTACGACGCTCGCCGGCGACCTGCTGCCAGCTGATCACGGCGGTTGCGAGGCCGCCGATGACCGCGATGAGAACTCCGAAGCGGAGTGAGCGCGACGACCGGGTAATCAGGTTCTTCATGCTCGGGTTTCCTTCCTTACAGAACACGAAACGCAGACGTTCCGAGCATCACCGCCTGCCCCGTGCCCCATCCCCGTGCTTTGCGGGCGGCTCGCCGTTGCATACTAGAAGAACATGCGCCCGATGGCCAGCGGCTCGTGAAAATAGGGTGCACTCGCAATTAGACAGTGATTGCTGCTCACCAAGGGCGGCTTGGATCGTGCAGAAGAACCGGCGCGGCACCATGGTCGAGCGGTGTGACTGGCACAACACTTCTCGGTAATCGTGGTTGTAGACTAAGGGCTCCAGGAGCTGCACTTGAGCCAGACGAGCGAACCAACGGCCACCGGAACTGAGGCGCTCCGCCGGCAGCTCGCCGCCGTCGGGCAGGAGCACCTGTTGACGTACTGGAAGCGGTTGGACGACCAGCACCGTTCACTGCTGGAGCGGCAGCTCGCGGCGATCGACTGGAAGCGGATCCCCGCGCTGGTGGCTGAGTACGTCCTCAAGAAGCCCCATCTGGCAAGCGAGGGGGGCATCGAGCCGGTCCGTTGCTACCGAGCCGACGGCAGCAACTGGGACCGCGCTTCGTACAAGGCCAAGGGCGCGGAGCTCATCGGCACGGGCCGCGTCGCCGCGTTCACCGTCGCTGGCGGTCAGGGGACGCGTCTTGGGTACGACGGACCGAAGGGGTGCTTTCCCGGCGCAGCGGTGAGCAACAAGCCGCTCTTTGCGTGCCTTGCGGAATGGATCGCGGCGGCGCAGAGCCGGTACTGCCGCGACACGCACTGCCCGATCCCCTGGTACATCATGACCAGCCCGCTCAACCACGCGGCGACGGTGCGCTTCTTCAAAGAGAACGGGTACTTCGGGCTCAAGAAGCACGACGTGATGTTCTTCTCACAGGGTGTGATGCCCAGCTTTGACATGGCGACGGGCAAGGTGCTGCTCGACCAGACCCACCTGCCCGCGGTAAGCCCCGACGGGCACGGCGGGTCGATCAAGGCGCTGGCCGAGAGCGGCGCACTGGCGGATATGGCCCGGCGCGGCGTGGAGCACCTTTCGTACACGCAGATCGACAACCCGCTGGTTCGGGTGATCGATCCCGCGTTCATCGGGCTGCACGCGTTCGCCCCCGATTCGTCGGGCGAGATGAGCAGCAAGATGTGCCCCAAGGCCGGGCCCGACGAAAAAGTCGGGGTGATCTGCAGGGTCGGAGGGAAGACCGCCGTGGTTGAGTACAGCGACATGCCCGCTGAGCTGAGCAGCGCGGTGGGGAGTGACGGACGGCTGAGGTTTGAGGCCGGGAACATCGCGGTGCACGTCATCGGCGTGAAGTTCCTTCAGAAGCTGGCGCTCGGCGGCGCTGACGGGGGGATCGCGCTGCCGTACCACCGCGCAGAGAAGATGGTGCCTTTTATCGATCTGGCAACGGGACAGCGCGTCGAGCCGCAGAAGAACAACGCGGTGAAGCTCGAGCTGTTCGTGTTCGACGCACTGCCGCTGGCGGAGAAGTCGATCGTGCTTGAGACCGAGCGGGTTGAGGAGTTTGCGCCGATCAAGAACGCTGAGGGTGCGGACTCGCCCGAGTCGTGTCGGCGGATCCAGACCAGGCGCGCGGCGAAGTGGCTGGCGGCGGTCGGCAAGGGGAACCTCGTGCCCGTACGCCCCGACGGCGAGCCGGACTGCACGATAGAGGTTTCTCCGCTGCACGCGATCGAAGCGGAGGACCTGCGGGCGAAGACGATCAAGCCGATCGCACGGGGGGATGAGGTGATTCTGTGAGGCGGAAGGCTCGCGCCCGATTGTCTTGTTTCTCCGCGGAGCCGGGAGGGGCTGTTGCCTGACCTCTCTGCACAACTCCCGTCGGCGCTCGCGAAGCAGGCCAAGTGGAAAAGGCTCGGCCCCAACGCCGTCCCTTGCCTGGTTATTCATCCAGACTGGTCGGTGCCGCGTCCTGTCATGGTGTGGATGCACGGACGCACGGTGAACAAGGAACTCGACCCTGGGCGATACCTGCGCTGGATGCGGGCTGAAGGAGGGGAGGGAGGCGGTATCGCAACGTGCGCGATCGACCTGCCCGGGCACGGGGAGCGCGCAGCGAGCGGATGGGAGGAGCCGGGCCGGACGCTCGAAGTGATCGAGCAGATGGTGGGCGAAGTTGACGGCGTAGTGGATGCACTGGACGCGGCGTACCCCGGCATGTTTGATCTCTCCCGCACGGGGATCGGCGGCATGTCGGCGGGAGGGATCGTCACGCTGCGAAGGCTGTGCGAGCCGCACAGGTACCGCTGCGCTTCGGTCGAGTCAACGGTGGGGAACATCGAGTTTTTTTTCCAGCGCGAGGCTGTCTACTCCGCCGGCCAGATCGCCCGAGTAGACCCGATGCGGCGGATTCCGGACTGGCGGCCTATTCCGCTCTCGGTCATGCACTCGCGGGCCGACAGTGTCGCCCCAATCGCCGGGATCGAATCGTTCGTGCAGCGGCTGCGGGCTCATTACAGGGCGGCGGGGGTCGACGAGGAGTTGATCCGGTTCCAAACCTGGCCGGAAACCGGCGCTCCGATGGAGCACAGCGGGTTCGGGCGGGTGGCGGGCGAGGCGAAGGCCAAGCAAGTTGAGTTCCTGACCCGCTACCTTCTGTCGACATGAGCGACACCGCCTCACGCCCAGCAACGCACCCGCCCGTGACCGCGAGTCCGACGACCGAGGTTCGGAAGCATGGGGCGATCCTCTCGCTCGTGCTTCTCTTAGGGCTCAACCTCCTCAACTACGCCGACCGCTCGGTGTTGTTTGCGGTGCAGCCGCTCATGCGGGCCGATCTGATCGCCAGCGATGACCCAGCGGCCAAGACCAAGATGGGCCTGCTTACGACCGCGTTCCTGGTCGTCTACATGGTCGCGGCGCCGCTGTTTGGACTGCTGGCTGACCGCTGGCGACGCTGGTGGATCGTGGCGATCGGCGTGCTGGGCGCGGGAGTCGCCTCGGCCGGCACCGGCATGGCCCACGCGTTCGGGCTCGTGCTGGTCATGCGGGCGGTGGTGGGATTGAGCGAGGCGGCCTATGGCCCGGCCGCCCCGACCCTGATCAGCGATTTGTTCCCGGTCTCCCGCCGCGGCGGTGCGTTGGCGTGGTTCTACATGGCGATCCCCGTCGGCACGGCCCTTGGCTACGTCTATGGCGGGCACATGGCGGCGGCCTTTGGGTGGCGTGCGGCTTTCTTATGGCTGGTTGCGCCCGCCGTGGCACTCGGGGTCATCTGTTTCTTGATGAAGGAACCCGAGCGGGGCCTCGCCGACGGGGCCAAGAGCCGCAAGGCAACCTGGGGCGACTACAAGATGATGCTCAAGACACCGAGCTTCATCTACACGTGCGCCGGCATGACGCTGCTGACGTTTGCGCTGGGAGGCATGCAGGCCTGGGCGCCGGAACTGTTCGCCTCACGGCTTGCCCCCCACTATCCCGGGCTCTCTGCCGGTGAAGTGCTGTCAAAGGCGACGATGTGGGTCGGCGCGGTCATCTTGATCACAGGAGTCGTCGCGACGCTGTGCGGCGGGTACCTCGCGGACCGGCTGCGCAAGCGGTGGAGCGGGGCCTACCTGGGCATGTCGGGCGTTTCGATGCTGATCGCTTTTCCGTTTTTTCTTGGCGCGATGTACGCGCCCTTCCCGCTGGCATGGTATTTCCTCGGCACGGCCTGCTTCTTTCTGTTCCTCAACACCGGCCCCAGCAACACCGCGCTGGCGAACGTGACGCACCCGGCTGTTCGGTCCAGCGCGTTTGCGCTCAATATTCTCTTCGTGCACGCGCTGGGTGACGCAATCAGCCCGGCGCTGATGGGGAGCATCGCCGACCGCGTCAAAGCCACCAGCGGCATCACCGATCCGGCCTTGGCCAATGCGCACTCGCTGACGTTCGCGTTCTTGCTTGCGGGCTTTGCCATCGTGGCCAGCGGCGTTGTCTGGTTGATCGGTTCTCGTTGGCTGGCCCGCGACACCGAGCTTGCGCCGACACGCCTGGCTTCGTGAGCGCGCTCGCCCTGGCGAGGGCTTCTTTCGATATGCGTCGAAATGATGGCCGCGGGCGTGCTACTGTGGGCACTTGTCGCAGGCTGTCGTTCAACCAGTCGCTGAGGGGTGGAGCTCTGTGCCGCGGTGGCGCGTGGTGGTGCACGTGGCCGCGCTGGTGCTCTGCTGGTCGACGGTGCAGGCGACGGACCTGCTTATGCCGGTGATCGCTCGAAAGACGTTCGGCGCGACGGGCTGGCAGGTGCTGCTGATCACCGCAGCGCCGATGGTGTTGATGGTGCTCTCGATCTTCTGGGCCGACCGGCTGAAGCGGATGGGCCTGACGAAATACCTGGTGGTCTACTGGGCGATCGCCATGCTGCCGATGGCGCTGCTGTCGTTTGCGCAGGGCTACTGGTGGATAGGGCTGGTCTACCTGGCATCGTGCTGTGGCAAAGCCGCCTGGCCGGTGGTCAACGGCGAGATCCTCAAGCTGATCTACCCCGACTCTGTGCGCGGGCGGGTCTACGGCGCGGTGACGACCGCGTCCCTTGCGGTTTCAGGGTTGATCTCGTGGGGCCTTGGTGAGTGGCTGCACGTTAACGAACAGGCTTTCCGGATCTTCTTCCCGATCCTTGTCGTGCTGCAACTGGCGGGCGTGCTGACGTTCTCGTGGATCGCCGAGCGCGCGGGCGCCTTCGCGTCGCGTGTGCTGGCAGACCCGCACGAAGGGCACGTTCTCAAGCGCATCGTCGAGCCGCTCACCCACACGCGCGAGGTGCTGAAGAACGACAACGTGTTCGCCCGCTACGAGGCGGCGTTTATGACCTACGGCATCGGCTGGATGGTCTTCTACGCGCTGCTGCCGCTGATCGGCACCGACGGTCTCAAGATGACGTACGAGCAGCTGGGTACGGCCGCGTTCATGCCGTTCCAGATCTCACGCGCCGTCTTCACGTTTGTGGGTGGCTGGGCGATGGACCGCTACGGCGCGATGCGCACCTGCATGGCATCGTTTGCGATCTACACCCTTGTGCCGCTGCTGCTGGCGGGTGCAAACGGCATCCCGGCGATGACCGTCGCCTGCATCGTCTGGGGAATCGCCGCCGCGGGTGTTGACGCGGGGTGGATGCTCGGGCCGGTCACCCTCGCGCCGAGCCGCCAGAAAGTTCCTCAGTACGTGGCGATCCACGCGACGATGGTGGGCGTGCGGGGGTCGCTGTTTCAATTCGCGGGGATGGGGCTCTACATGGCGACCGGGAGCTTCAAGCTCCCGCTGATCATCGCAGCGGCGAGCTTTGTCTGGGCGAGCTGGCAGATGCACCGCCTCAAGCAGTTGGTCGGCAACAACCCCAATATCCGCTAAACACCCGCACGCTACGGCTTGACGGCTCCGTTTGCCGGTGGCGCAGGGTCCGGAGCCCAGACGTTTCCCGGCTTGGTGTCACCCGGTGCCGCCTTCGGCGCTGTGACGGTGTTGTCGTAGACATCCACCAGGTCTCCGAACCGGTGGCTGATCACCTGTTTCGGCTTGGGGTCGGCGTCCATCATGTTCCCGCCCACCGGCTCGTGCTTCTTCAGGCGTGGGAAGTGCTCACCCTCCCAGCTCGCCGGGTACTTCATGTCCTCCAGGCCGAGGGCGGCCTTGGTGGGGAAGAGCGGCCTGAACGTGTCGCACATGACCGCCAACTCGCCGGTGTACGTGTGGGCCATCGAAGCCTCGATGGTCCCGGGGTGCGGCCCGTGTGGGATGCCCTGCGGGTGGAGCGTGAGCGAGCCGACTTCGATCCCCTTGCGGCTGCCGAAGTTCCCTTCGACGTAGTAGAGGACCTCGTCGCTGTCGATGTTCGAGTGGTTGTAAGGGACCTTGATCGCCTGCGGGTGGTAGTCGAGCATCCGCGGGCAGAACGAGCAGATGACGAAGTTGTGAGCTTCAAACGTCTGGTGGATCGGCGGCGGCATGTGCAGCTTGCCGGTGATCGGGCTGAAGTCGTCGATGTTGAACGCGTAGGGGTAGTAGCAGCCGTCCCAGCCCACGATATCGAGCGGGTGGTAGTGGTACGTGTAGCTGTGCATGCGGTCACGCGCTTTTACGCGCACCTCATACTCGCCGTAGCTCTCGTCGTACATCGGCAGCCCGGATTCCGGGTCGTGCACCGGCAGGCGCAGGTCACGCTCGCAGTACGGCGCGTGCTCGAGGAACTGGCTCGTCGTCTTGCTCACATACCGCGGCGGCGGCCCGATGTGGCTGCCGTTGGTCGTTTCGATCAGCAGGTACTTGCCCAGCGGCATCGACTCGCGGGTCCAGTTGTCCGGAGCCCCCGCTGGCTTCCAACCCGCCGGCGCGTGCTGCCCGTTGCTCCCCGCCTTGCCAGAGGCCGGCTTCCCCGCCTCATCCCACACCAGCCTGTAGATCACGCCCTTGGGGATGATCAGGTAGTCCTTCAGCCCAAACGGAATGGCCCCCATCATCGTGTAGCACACGCCGCTGCCGTAGTGGATGAAGAGGCACTCGTCCCCCTGCCCGTTCTTGTAGTGGTAGCCCATCTGCTCAACGGGGTTGCAGACCGCCATCTCGCAGTCCGCGTTGCCGAACAGGATTACGCGCCCGGTGACCGCGTCGCCGTGCGCCGGGATCGGCGCACTCTTGACGTGGCGCATGCGCATCGTGTCCTGTTCTACGTACTCGGCCTTGGTTGAGTAGAGCGTCTTCCACCCGTAGACCTGGGTCGGCGGGTTGATGTGGTACATCGTGCTCGACGGGCCCGAGAAGCCCTCTGTTCCGAAGAGCTCTTCGGAGTAGAGCACGCCGTCGGGCCGGCGGAACTGCACGTGACGCTTCTTGGGGATCGTGCCGACGCGGTAGTAGTGAGGCATAGCGCAATACTAGAACGGTGGGTATCGGCCGCGGCCAGCGGGTCAGTCGGCGGTGGGGTCGACGAATTTAATCCTTGTAGAGGACTTCCAGCCGCGTGCAAGATCGGACCAGAGGTGGTCGGCAGCGGGGAGGGAGAGGGCTTCGCCGAATCGCCAGCGACGGTAGCGGCCGAAGACATAGAACCTAGTGGAGACCCGCTTGCCGTTGCGCGTGTTCATCTGTTCGACGCGTTCGACCTTGCGGACATCCGCAACGGCCATGCGTTTGGTGTAAACAAACGGGCCGGCTCGCTGGCAAAGCACAAGCTCGTTGGAGGAAATGGTCAATTCACAGGAGCCAAAGCCGAGCCAGAGCACGCCGTGCAGCGCTCCGAGCCCCATTAGCAGACAAAGAAACGAGAAGACCCACTTACCGATGCTCGGCGGTGCGAAGTTGACGAAGGCTGCTGAGCCAGCGAGAAGCGCCGCCGCGAGAAGGAGGGCGAAGGCTGCGGAGATCGGTTTTTGGATACGGACACCGACACGAAGTCTGCGGCCGTCATCGATACGCCACACTTCGGGGGCCGACTCTGCGCCGCGCAGGGAAAGGCTCATGCGTGCCCGAGGAGCTTCTCAATCCCCTCGCACCATGCGTGCAGAATGAGCATGTGCAGTTCCTGGATGCGGTCGCTCGTCTGCCCCGGCACGACGATCTCATTCAGGCACTTGCCCTTGAGCGCGCCCCCACCCTTGCCCAGCAGCGCGATGGTCTGCATCTGCCGCTCCTTCCCCGCCTCAACCGCTTTGAGAATGTTGGCTGAGTTTCCGCTGGTGGAGAGCACGATCAGCACGTCCCCCGGCCTGCCCAGGGCGAGCACCCAGCGCGAGAAGACGTGGTCGAAGCCGTAGTCGTTGGCGGTGCAGGTGATGTGCCCGGCGTCGGTGCAGGCGATCGCGGCGATGGGCGGGCGGTCGGCACGGAAGCGGCCGGTCAACTCCTCCGCGAAGTGATTGGCGTCGCAGGAACTGCCGCCGTTGCCGCAGATCATCACCTTGCCGCCGGCCTTAATGCTGACGGCCATGGTGGCGCAGGCGGCGGAGCAGGCGTCGAGCGCGGCCTGGTCGGCCATCAGCGTGTCGAGCGCGGCGCGGGCGTCGGCGAGGGATTGGTCGAGTCGGAAGGGCATCGGGGGAGGGTAGTGGGTGCACGGGACAAATGAAAACGCCCGGCTGGGCCGGGCGTTGGAAGTCAGAAATGCACCCTCATCCGCCCTCGCCGAGCCTCGGGCACCTTCTCCCAGCGGAGCTGGGAGAAGGACAAATCACGCCGACTCTTTGCGGCGGGTCTTGATCTCGCCGAGCTTGCGCTTGGCGTTGACGTCGGCCTCGTCGATGATGTACTCGACGCCCTGGGCTTTCGCTTCGGGGAGTTCGTACATCAAGTCGAGCATCATTTCCTCGAGCACGCCGCGGAGGCCGCGGGCACCGGTCTTGCGCTCCAGCGCCTTGCGGGCGATGGCGTGCAGGGCCTTCTTGGTGAAGGTGAGCTTGGCACCTTCGAGGCTGAACTGGTACTGGTACTGCTTGATGACGGCGTTCTTGGGCTCGGTGAGGATGTTGACCAGCACATCCTCAGTAAGCGGCGAGAGCGGGGCGATGACCGGCAGACGCCCGATGAACTCGGGGATCATGCCGAACTCGACCAGGTCGTCGGGCTGCACCTGCTGCAGGAGCTGCTCGCTCTCGCTGTCTTGCGTGCGGGTGTCGGCGACCTCGGTGAAGCCGATGCGCGAGCGGCCCACGCGCCGGCGGATGATGTCCTCAAGGCCGACGAACGTGCCACCGCAGATGAACAGGATGTTGCTCGTGTCGAGCTGGATGTACTGCTGCTCGGGGTGCTTGCGGCCGCCCTGCGGCGGGACGTTGGCGACCGTTCCCTCGAGCATCTTCAGCAGCGCCTGCTGCACACCCTCACCCGAGACGTCGCGCGTGATGCTGACGTTGCTGGAGGTCTTGCCGATCTTGTCGACCTCGTCGATATAGATGATGCCGCGCTGCGCAGACTCGAGGTCGAAGTCGGCCGACTGCAGGAGCTTGAGCAGGAGGTTCTCGACGTCCTCGCCGACGTAGCCGGCCTCGGTGAGCGTGGTCGCGTCGCCGATGGCGAACGGCACCTTCAGCACGCGGGCGAGGGTCTTGGCCAGCAGCGTCTTTCCGCTGCCGGTTGGACCGATGAGCAGGATGTTGCTCTTGTCAAGCTCGATACCCGACTCGTCACGCTCGAGGTGCATCAGGCGCTTGTAGTGGCTGTGGACGGCGACCGACAGGGCTCGCTTGGCCCAGTGCTGGCCGATGACGTACTGGTCGAGGACCTCTTTGATGCTCTTGGGAGACGGGATGTCTGTGAACAGCGGGGCCGACGAGCCCACGCGCCGACGTTCCTGCTTGAAGATGTTCTGGCACAGGTCCGTGCAGTTGTTGCAGATGTAGACGTCGCTGGGGCCCTCAACCATCGGGCCGACCTCGCGCGACGTCTTGCCGCAGAACGAGCAGGTCGTCAGCCGGCGTCCCTGGAACCCACCCTTTGCGCCCTCAGCGGGGGTGTTGTCGTTGCCGTCGTTGCGGGACTTCGCCATGCGGTGGTCTCTCGTCTTTCAATGGGCGCGCACACACTCCATACGCACGCCCGGTGCTTGTGGATCGACAGTGTATCGGCACGATCGCGGCGTGGCTCGAACGGGTCCACACATTCGGTGTTGGACCCGACCGGTTATTCCGGCCGCGGGGACCTCTGATCCGGGGAACCCTTTATCCGTGGAGCGGATGCCGGGCGCGGGGCGGCCGGTTGTTCCTGGTGCAGCGACCCCTTACCGGGGACGGTGGACTTCATCCTTGCCGCCATCCGCGTCCGGAGAGCCTGAAACTCGGTGTCGGAGAGCTTCCCGCTCGCGTGCAGCTTGCGGAAATCGTCCATGATCATCCCTGCGGCGGGTGGAGACTCCGAGCTGAGCACCCGCTTACGCACAATCAAAATGACCACCGTGGCGACAAAGATCGCTCCGATCACCAGCAGCACAAGCGTGATCAGCCGGGTGGTGTCAGACTGTGCCAGGGTGATCAAGATCGGTTCCAGTTCAAGGCCGTGCCTGGCCCGGTGCGTCAGAGGTTATTGGTCGTGATCACCTGGTGGATCGGCCTGAGCAGGTACGGGATGACCCGTGACTCAATCGTTTCCTCGCCGGACGCCGCGAGCGTGCGGAGCGCGTCGGGCAACTGCTTGATATCGTCGAGCACGCCGTACTTGCGCAGGGCGCAGATCACCGTAATCGGTGCGGCGGGCGCGTCGTCTGATTTGGGCGCCCTGCCCGGCCTGGTCTTCACCTCAAACTGCACCTGCAGTTCGGCGTCCTCGGTCAGGGCGAGGCCGAACACCGGTTGAAAGCTCGTGGGTATCGCGTTCTTGATGTTCAGCAGCGAGGCGAGCGGGCCCGTGCCGACCAGCGCATCGGCAACGATCGCGTCGTGGTTTCCACCGGCGGGGAGGTCAAAGCCGTAGACCAACTCGAGGTAATCGATATCCAGCGGGCTGATCGAGAGGTAATTGGGCGCGACATCGACCACCAGCCGGTGGAGTTTCAGGCCGTCCGCCAACGAGGCCGGGTTTACGTCGCCGGTGCGGATCGAACTCTTGCGCACGCCGATCCAACGCTGCGACTGGTCTCCATCCTCGCCGCCGCCCTCAAGGGCCAGTTCGTTGTCATAGCGGCGGAACCGGTTCATCTCCGGCCGATCGCGGCGGATGCGCTCAAACAGTGGCAAGACCGTGTCCCGGTTCGTCGGGAGGTCCATCTTCACCTGCAGCCGCATGTTGACGTAGAAGTCTGAAGTAAACGCGTTATAACTTTCGGGCATCGTTAGGGTCTCTCGCTGCGTTCTGCTTCCGTCGGCAGGTGACCCGGAAGGATACACCTCCGGCTGGAGGTATCACCCGTGCTCAAAGCTGCAGGTTCAGTCGCACTCGCGTGCTTCCTGGTTGGTTGCTGTGCCCGCCCGCAGACCAACGGCGATCCGTCGGCCGCGCCGGCCACAGTCGCAGCGCCGGCCTCGCCGGCGGTGGCCAACCGCGTTTCGGAGCCGCCCCCCACCTCAGCAAACCCGGTCGCGCCGTCAGCCGACGGCTTCGCCGCGACAATCAACCGCTACTGCCCCATCATGCAAAGGTCCAGGCTTAGCGCCACCACCATGGTTGATCTGGTCACGGAGTTTGAAGGGCAGACCGTCGGATTCTGCTGCGAAGACTGCCGCGACGCGTGGCAGTCAATGGATGACAGCGAGCGACGCGAACGCCTGAAGACCGTGCTCGCGAAGAGATAGTCGCTGCGCACCGCACGCACGGCCCAACGATCACTTGATCGGCGCGGGCTTGGTGCGGATGCCGCTCTTGCTCTTGGCGTCGATCTTCGCCAGCGCTTCCTTTGCTTCGTTGTTGGTGACGGGCTGAGAGAGCTTGATCGGGGCCCCCGCGTCGCTCAGCCAACCCTCGACCAGCGCCACCAGTTCAGCCTCGGGCATCCCTTCAAACTTCGGCATCGCCACGCTGTTCTTGTCGGCCGTCCGCTTGCGGATCATCGCGTCGAGCCCCTCCATCGCGGACTTCGCAACCGCGTCTGAGAGCGCACGGATTGTGCCTGAGTCTTCCAGCCGGTTCTTGCTCCACTCCCCCCACCTCTTGCGGAACGACTTCATCGCCGCTTCGCGCCGGCCGCGCACGTCCATCTCCTTGCCGTACATGATGAAGACGATCCCCGCGGGGATAAGCGCCTTCTCGCCCGCCAGTTCGCTCACGCGCTTGACCGTTGCCGCCTTGCCCGCGGCAACATCGTCGCGCAGGTCGGCCATGGCGTTGTCAAGCACCTTCACCAAACTCGCGACAATCGCCCATTCGTTGCGCGTCTGCGGCGTGTAGGCGTTCACGCCGGGCAGGTTGAGCGGCAGCACGAACCACCAGCGGCCGTCGTACTGGCGGATGGTAAAGACGCCCCCCAGCACCGGCTCCTTGTCGAATTTGACAACCGCTGAATCGTCGGCCGTACGCTCGACGCTGAGCCGGGCGGCGCCGCTGTCGAGCCAGCCGAACGGGTCGGCAAAGAGCCGCGTTGTGAAGTCTTGGAACTGCTGCTCCTGCTGGCGCGCGGCCGCGGCGTCCGCGGGGCGCTCGATCTTCACAGGCCCGTTGGGGTTCGCCGTCATCAGCGCAGAGACGATGCCCTCAGACTTTCCCTCCATCTCGCTCTTGAGCTGGTCGCGCGCGGCCGCGACCTCGTTGGGGAACGCCTTGGCCATCGCCTTTCCCAGCCCCTGCATGGTGCCGAACAGGTGGCCGAGGCGTGTGAGCGTGGACCGGTACTCGACGTTGTCAGCGTAGATCAGATCGCTGATCCGCTCGGTGTTGCCGTCGCGGACCATCTGGATCGCGCTCGCCAGAACATCCTCCGGCGTCGCCTGGCTGTACTCCTTCCGCTGCGTCGCCAGCAGAATCGCCGCGAACACGCCGACCCCCAGCAGCACGGTGAGCACGATCCATCCGGCCGTACCCCACGCTCGCTTGGTGACGACAGGCTCGGGCGTATAGGCGTCGGCGTTCATCGATCGGTTATAGCAGCCGTTGCGCACACGGTTGCGGCAAGCGGGCAAGCCCCCGCCGCACCCCCTATCGGCACTGCAACCCCTATCATGCTGCCGTGGAGATCACCGTCAACGGCACCAAGCGATCGATTCCCGCCGGGACCACCGTCCAGCAACTCCTGGCCGTCCTGGGGCTGTCCGAACAACCGGCCGCCGTCGAAGTGAACAGGGGCCTCGTGCCCAAGCGCCTGCACGCCGCGCGCGTGCTCGAGCCCGGTGACCAGGTTGAAGTCGTGACGCTCGTTGGAGGAGGATGACGATGAACGGAGTCGGCACCGCGCAAAGCAGACACCCCGTTGAGGTCACCTCGACGCGAGCAGAGACGCCCCTTGTCATCGGCGGCAGGTCGTTTTCCTCCCGACTGATCGTCGGAACCGGCAAGTACAAAACGCTCGACACCATGCGGGCGGCCCTGGACGCCAGCGGCACCGAGGTCGTCACCGTCGCGGTGCGCCGCGAGCGCCTCTACAACGAACAAGGCCGAAGCCTCCTGGACGCCCTCGACACCAGGCGCTACACGGTCCTTCCCAACACGGCGGGGTGCTTCAGCGCAGAAGACGCCGTCCGCGTGTCGCTGCTTGGGCGCGAGCTGCTTGAGCAGTTGGGAAACCCGGGCGCCGGGTGGGTCAAGCTCGAAGTGCTCGGCGACAAAAAAACGCTGCTGCCCGATCCGACCGCGACCGTTGAAGCAACGCGCACGCTCGTCAAGGAAGGCTTCCAGGTTCTCGCCTACAGCAGCGACGACCCGATCGCGGCCCTGCGCATCAAAGAAGCCGGTGCCACCGCCGTCATGCCCGCGGGCTCGCCGATCGGCAGCGGTCAGGGCGTGCTCAACCGCAACAACATCGTGCTCTGCCTTGAACTGCTCAAGCAAGGCGACCCGACGTTCCCGGTGATCGTTGACGCGGGCGTCGGTTCGGCCAGCGACGTGGCTGTCGCTATGGAACTCGGGGCCGACGGCGTTCTGCTCAACACAGCCGTCGCTCACGCCGCCGACCCCGTGCTGATGGCGCACGCAATGAAGAACGGCACGCTCGCCGGACGCCAGTCCTACCTCGCAGGCCGCATCCCCAAGCGTCTGTACGCCACCGCCAGTTCCCCATGGGAAGGGACCGTCAGCTATGTTCCCGGCGAGTAGGTAGACTCTCACGGCCGCGGCCTGCAGCCAACCGAAACACATGAGCAATCCACACTCCCACGAGAAGCCGCACACGACACCCGCCAAACGCGCAGGGAGAATCTCCATGGTCAAGCAGCGGAGCAACATTGCCACGTTCCTGGCGCTGGGGCTTGTGGGTTTTGTGATCCTCGGGTTCCTGCTGGTGATCGCCTGGCTGATCTTCCACTGAGCCAGCGTTGGGCGAGCAGACCGGCTAGACGATCGAGAACCCGCCGGCGCGGCAGAACTCGATGAACTGCTTGAGCGGTCCGCGGTTCTCGCCGCTGAAATACTCAAACGGGTTCACCTTCACCCCCGGGCGGAGCGCCCTCATCGGGCGGGCCAGGCCGGGGACGTCGATGCTCGTGCTGACCTTCAGCCCCAGCGCATCGAACGTGGGCACATCATCCAGGCCAGACTCAAGCGCGTCAGCGATGGCTGCCGCATCCGCCGCCATCACCCGCTGGCCACGCCGCGAGAAATAGTCCATCGAGAAGAACCGCTGCGGGTTCCCAGCGCTGTCAACCGCCTGCCAGGCCTCCGGCTCCAGGCAGCCCATCGGCTTCCAGCCGCTGTCGTAGGCCAGCTTCATGAGCATGCCCCACGAGCGGTTCGAGAACGTCATCGACCCGTGCTGTCCGGACGCTGTGCGCGGCACGGCTGAGCATAGCAAGCCATCTCTTCGGGGCCGCTCCGATCAGTCGAGGGAGCTCCTCTGCATCTTCTTCAGCACCGGCGAAGCGATCAGGATCACGATGCCCGCCAGGGCGGGGACCGCCACGAACAGGAAGAAGAAGTCCGCCTGGCCGCCGAAGTTCCAGGGGAGCTTGATCTTGCCCTGCTCGATCGCCTCAACCTGCGCAGCGATCAGGCCGCCGCCGAGGTTGGCGACGAATGAGGACACGAACCAAAGGCCCATCAGCAGGCTCATGAACCTCGCGGGCGCCGCCTTGGTCACGTACGAGAGCCCGGTGGGCGACAGGCACAACTCACCGACGGTGTGCCAGAAGTAGGCCGCGAGGATGAAGAACATCGACGCCTTGGCCACCGTGACGCCCGGGGCCTGCTCAACGCCGGCACCCGCCTCGCGGGCGCCCCAGACCATGAACACAAAGCCGAGTGAGAGGAACAGCAGGCCGAGAGCGATCTTGACCGGCTGACTGGGGTTGATCTTCCTCCGACCCATCGTCGCCCACAACCAGGCAAAGAGCGGCGCAAGGATGAAGATCAAACCGGCGTTCACCGACTGGAACCATGTGGTGTCAACCTCAAAGCTCCCAAGGTGCCTGTCCGTGTACCGGTCGGTGAAGAGGTTGATGCTCGAGCCCGCCTGCTCGAACGCCATCCAGAAGAACGCGTTGAAGATGATGTACACGAAGATCGTGATGACCGGCCCACGATCCTCCGGACGGTTCTTCGATACGAACCAGACGATCCACGCCAGCACACCGACGACCAGCACCGTGATGATCGACCAGCCGAGCACTGCGTTGGCCGCGATGTTGGCGATCAGCGCCTTGATCTGCCCGAAGACACCGATATGAAACATCCCGGCGACGACCGCCGAGAGCACGACGGCGGCGACGATGAACGACGATGCGAGCCCCGGCTTGCCGTTCTCTGGCGGCAGGCCCACGTTGGCGAGGAACATCGGCCGGAAGAACGTGTACATGGCGAGGCCCGCGAGCATGCCAACCGCCGCCGCGCCAAAGCCCCAGTGCCAGCCAACCTGTCGCCCGAGCGTTCCGCAGATAAACGCGCAGAGGAACGCGCCGAGGTTGATGCCCATGTAGAAGATCGTGAACGCGCCGTCACGACGCGGGTCGCCCTGCGGGTAGAGTTGCCCCACCATCACCGAGACGCTCGGCTTGAAGTGGCCCGTCCCGAAGACGATCAGCGCCAGGCCGAAGATAAAGATCGACATCCCCACAGGGGTGCCGTTGAAACCGCCCATCCCCGAAATCGCCAGCGCGATATGGCCCAGGGAAATCACCGTTCCGCCAACCAGCATCGAACGGTGGGTGCCGATCAGCTTGTCCGCGATCAAGCCGCCGAGGATCGGCAGCAGGTAGGCAAGCCCCGTGTACCAGCCGTACAGCGTGCTCGCCTCGCCGTCACTCCACCCCGGCCCCGGGTTGAACCCCTCGGGCTTGCCGGTCGGCAGCGGGTTCATGCCCGTGCCCGGCGTCGTGAGATAAAGCACCAGCAGCGCCCGCATGCCGTAATAGCTGAACCGTTCCCACATCTCTACGGCAAACAGCACGAACAACCCCATCGGATGACCAAGAAACGTCGCGGTAGTCGGAGGGAGGACGCCGGGACTGTCGCTGCTGCTGCTTGTCTGCATGACGGACGCTCCACTGAGCCGGTGCGGGCGAGGCGAAACAATCGGGGCCGAGTCTAGCAGAAACGCCCGGCAGTCTCCGGCCCCTCGGAATCCCCCCTTCGACCGGCCATCCCCCGCGGTGCCGGTCGGACGCGTGTGCGACAATCCGGCCCTGACGGGTATACTTCGCCCGTCCCCGTTTCGGCCGCATAGCTCAGTTGGCTAGAGCACAGTCCTCACACGACTGGGGTCACAGGTTCGAGTCCTGTTGCGGCCATTTTTGACCACACAAGCCCGTCCGGAACCACCGGACGGGCTTGTGCGTTAAGGACAGATACAGTTGGTCGATACGCCTTCGTCCGCGCAATTGCGCACCCGGGACACCACCTATGGCTCGCACCGCTTCACTCATGCCTGAACTGGGGATGCGTGCGCCCGATTTCTCGCTGCCCGACACCGTCACAGGCCGCACGATCCACTCGTCTGACTTTGCCGGCACGCCCGGGTTGCTGGTGATGTTTATCTGCAACCATTGCCCGTTCGTCAAGCACGTCCGTGACCAGCTTTCGACCATCGGGCGTGAGTACCAGCCGCGCGGCATCTCGATCGTCGCGATCAGCAGCAACGATGTGCAGAGCCACCCCGACGATTCGCCCGAGAAGATGAAGTCCGAGGCCCGCGAAGCCGGGTACACGTTTCCCTACCTGTACGACGAGTCGCAGGCCGTGGCAAAGGCCTTCCGCGCCGCCTGCACGCCCGACTTCTTCCTCTTCGACCACAACCGGCACCTCTACTACCGCGGCCAGCTCGACGCCAGCCGGCCAAGCAAGTACCTCGAGAACCGAGTCGTCCGTTCCGACGGCAGCGACCTCCGCGCGGCCCTGGAGGCCCTCCTTGCCGGCGAGCCTGCGCCGCAGCCCCAGCTCCCAAGCCTCGGCTGCAACATCAAGTGGAAACCCGGGAACGAGCCATCCTGAACCTCGCCCCCAGCGCCAAGTGATCTGCGCCTGGGGCACCCCTCGCAAGCGCGACCCCAATGACACCCCGCCGCTCGACCCCAGCCAGGGCCCGCCGCCGCTACCCGCTCCACGCGGTCTTCCTCATCTACTGCCTCGTCTCGCTGCTGGTCGCTGTCGGCGCGTTCAACGCCAACAACAACATGCTCTTCTGGCTCTTCGGCCTGTCGATGGGCATGCTGCTGGTGTCGGGCGTCGTCAGCGGCACGATGATGATGTCGGTCACCGTCCACCGCGACGCCATTGAGCAATCGCGCGTGGGTGAACCCCTGCGCATCCGGTACACCGTCACCAACCGTTCGCGCTGGCTCCCCGTGATCGGCCTTTCGATCACAGAGCGGGTAGTTGCTCCACCCCAAGCCGATCCGCTCGACGGTGAGCATTCCGCGACCGTCGCGTTCGCTCCTACGGGGAGCGTTCCGCACGTCCCGGCCGGGAAGACGATCGTCTTCGAGACCCTCTCGATGCCCACCGGGAGGGGCCGCCTGCGCCTCGCGGGGTTTGACGTGCTGACGTCGTTCCCATTCGGAATCATCCGCAAGAGCCTGTGGTATCCGGAACCGGTGACGGCCATCGTGCACCCGGCCGGCTCAACTGTCCCCGAGGGTCTCTTCGCCATGGCAAGAGGCACAACCGGCTCAGGCCCGGCGGCCAAGCGCCCCGGCAGGCTCGGCGATGAACCCGTCGGGCTCCGCGAGTACCGGCCGGGTGACCCGCCCAAACTCGTCTCCTGGCGCGGCTCGGCACGCAGGCCCGGAGGCGACCTGCTGGTCCGCCAGAACGCCGAGGGTTCACCACGCCGGCTGTGGGTGCTGCTCAAGCTCTCGTCGGCTTCAACATCCGCGCAGACCGAGGCCGCTCTTGCCGCCGCCGCGAGCGTCGTGCGGGCCGCCACCGGGTCCGGCGGTGCCACCAACACAAGGGGGCTGCGCGTCGGCCTCTCGCTCCGAACCGACTGGGCGACCGTCGGCGGACAACCGGCAGGCTTTGACATCGCCCCTCGGACCGGCGGCGCATCGAGCGTCCTGCTCAATGACCTTTCGCTCCTGGTCGTCCCCCCCGCGGACACAGAGTCCGTCGCCTCCGGCGGCGACCCGCGCCTCGCCTCATCAGACATCGTCGTCCGTGTGACGGCCACCGGTGAGATCCAGCCGCCGTCGACCGGCGCGGTCGTCCGCCGTCTAGCCGCCCGCCCCGCGACCGTTGGGGGTACCGCGTGAAGTCCGAACGGGCGTTCCGCCGCACAGTCTTGTTCACCGCCCTCGCGGGTCACCTCGCGTACGCCATCGCCGCTGAGAAGCCCGCGCTTGCGCTTGTGGGTGTGCTGGCCATGGTCCTCTCCGGCTGGCTGGTAAATCAGTCGCTCAAGGGGCACCCACGCCCGCTGCCGCGTGCGCTGCTCAACGGGCTGGTTGTCGCGGCGATCGCCCACCTCACCCTGCAGCTGCTCGGCCGCACGCAGGAAGTCATTACGAGTCTTACCGACTTTCTGGCGTACGTGATGCTCGTGAAGTCGTTCGATCGGGCCCGCATGCGCGACGAGGCCCAGCTCCTTGGCCTGAGCCTCTTCGTGGTGATCGGCGCGTTGCTCACCGGCCAGAGCCTTGCGATGGGCCTGGCGCTGCTGGCCTACACGCCTCTGGCGATCACGTCAACCGTGCTGCTTCAGATGTACCACTCGATCGAGCGTCACAACGACACGCTCCGCGCAGTCGGCCTCGGCGATCAGGTTGCGCTCTTTGGACAGCAGCTTGAGCGCCAGCGGGCGCCGCGGGCTTCTCTGACGGTCGCGAGCGTGTGCGTCGTCGCTTCGGTCGCCGCCGGCGTGGTCGCCTTTATCATCACGCCGCGCCAACTCGCTCAGCAACTGGGCATGGCCGCCGCCCCGTTTGTCAAGACTCAGGCGACAGGCTTCACCGATTCGATCACGCTCGGCTCGGCCGGAAACATCTATCAGGACAACACGCCCGTGATGGACGTGCGCGTGATCACCGGCGCGGGAGTTCCCGGTGAACTCAGCCGGAGCGGCGGGCCGATCTACCTCCGCGGCGCCGTGCTCAGCAATTACGACAAAGGCACATGGTCGGGCCTCGAGCACCGGAGCACACCGGCCGATCCCCCGCAGTCGCACCCCTCCGATCGACGGCAGAGCGGCAGCCTGATCGTGCCGGGCGGGGAGTTGGCCCGGATCCGCACCCGCTACGAGATCATTCAGAGGAACGCCAAGTCCACCGCCGGCGAGAGCCCTCTTTTCGCGCCGCTGCACCCTGTTGCCGTGTCAACCGATGCCAAGGGACAGATCATCTACCGCGCAGCCGACGGGATGCTGAAGCTCATCCCGGGGCCCGGCGGCCGGCTGGCGTACTCGGTCACCAGCGCAAGCGACTACGTCGAGCCCGACGTGGGCGACGCCGAACCGCCGACAAACGCGTTCTCGCCCCGTGTGCAGGCGCTCGCCCGCCGGATCATCGCCGAGCACAACATCGACCCCGAAAAGTTCAAAGAGAGCCCGACCGAGATACGCCGGGCTGCGCAGGCCGTAAGCGCCTACCTGGCGACTTATGCGTACACGCTCGAGATGATCGCCCCCGCGCCCGGGCAAGACCCGATCGAGATGTTCCTCTTCGAAACCAAGAGGGGACACTGCGAGTACTTCTCCGCGGCGATGGTCGCCCTGCTCTCTTCTTCAGGAATCCCATCGCGAATCGCCA
This sequence comes from uncultured Phycisphaeraceae bacterium, assembly GCA_964403525.1. Classification (GTDB taxonomy): domain Bacteria; phylum Planctomycetota; class Phycisphaerae; order Phycisphaerales; family UBA1924; genus JAJTGZ01. Next base: position 127,074 of record CAYOGE010000004.1, read on the forward strand.
CAGGGTTCGCCGCCGCGGAGTACAACAGCGTCAGCGGGTATTACACTGTGCGCCAGTCGGATGCGCACGCGTGGGTCGAGGTGCGGATGGCGCCCGACCGCTGGGAGACGTTTGACCCGACGCCGGTGGGCGAGCTGCAGTCATCCCGGCGTGCGTCCGCGGGGCCGATCGGCTGGATCAAGCACCTCTGGGACGCGATCGAGTTCAGCTGGCTCGACAACGTCGTCGCCTACGACAAGGGAATCAAGCTCGACGTGATCGGCATTGCGGGTCGCACCGACCCAGGCGCCGCCGCCGTGAAATGGCAGAACCGCCTCGCCGAGGTGCAGGCATGGGTGCGCAAGCACTTGCCCGAGGGCGTTGTCGCCCGCTCGCTCCTGGTTGGCGCGCTGACGTTTGCGCTGGTGATGGGAGCGTACTGGCTCTTCCAGATCGGCTCGCGGGCCTTTGCCCCCCTGCGGACGCTCCTCGCACGCCTGTCGCCAAGGCGTGCACGCGCGATCACGCAACAAACGCAGGTGCCCAAAGACGCCTGGTTCTACCGCGAAGCTCTCGATGAACTCGACGCCGCCGGCCAGGGCAAACCGGCCGAGACTCCGCCGATCACCTTCGCCGACACACTCGAGCCGGTCGCTGCCAACGCCCTGCACCGTATCGCGCGGCTCTTTTATCGGTCCCGGTTCGGCGGCGAACCACTCTCGCCCGAGTTGCAGGCGATCGGGCGGTCGTCCCTTGCAGACCTCCGCGCGGCGCTCGCGGCGTCTGCGCGTCCGAGAACCTGATTACCGACCACATCCGCCGCCTTCCCCCACTCGACAAGCCCTCCTCCGCGGCCGATAGATGCGTTGACCGGCGTGCCCTCCGCACGCCCGATCAGGACGACCACAATGCCATCATCGAACCGCTCGCGCACCGAGAACTGGAAGCACTGCCTCTCGCAGATCGCCGAGCGCAACGGCGCGCTTGAGCTCGCCGTCAAGACCGACCACCTGCTCAACCCGGGGGGTGACTTGATCTGGCGCGTACGCCTGCTGCTGATCAACGACAAGGAACTTGTCGTCGAGCACCCCGCCGCCGTCGGACGGACCTTCAAGCTCTCCACGGCAACCGAGCTGGTCTGCGGCATGACAATCGGCCAGAACCGCTGGATGTTCGCTACGCGCGTTGTCGGCGCCCGCACGGTCAAGACCTCGACGGGGCGCGACACGCCGGGCCTGATCCTCGCGCTCCCGTCAAAGGTTGAACGCTGCTCCCGCCGTGAGTTCTTCCGCGTGCCGACGGCCCAGTTCTCACTCGCCCAGGTCGAGTGCTGGCCACTGCTCGACCCGACCAGCGCGGTCGCCGCAGAAACCGCCAACCGCCTGATCGTCACCGACCAGTTGAACAAGGCCCCTGGCACGCACCAGGGCGCAGCGGCCCAGCCGGACGCCGCTCCCGGCGGACTTGAACTGCCAAAGGTCGGCCCCAAGTTCCACGCGAAGCTCCTGAACGTCTCCGGGGGCGGGATCGGCCTCCTCTTTGATCCCCGCAATCAGAGCGCGGTCGATCGGAACCCATTTTTGTGGGTGAAGGTCAACCTTCAGCCGGTGATCGGAACCCCGGTCGCGATGACCCTCAAGCGCTGCCACACGCACCTTGACAGCGCTCACAACCTCTACGGCGGGTTCTCCTTCGAGTTCAGCTTCCACAACGCCCACCAGCGGTTTGTGGTCGACCTCTTCTCTCGCTACGTCGAGCTGATCGAGACGAGGCAGCGGGAACTCCGCCAGTCAAAGGCGGCGTGAGTGCGCAGAGCACCGTGAAGCACAGCGGGTGATCCTCGTCACCTATCCTTGCTGCGATGGCCACCAACCCTCCCGGCTTCCGGCTCGCGTTCGACGTCACCAACCTCGATAAAACGTGCGAGTTCTACAGGTCCCTCGGCGGGTTCGAGGTCGCCTCGACCACGCGCAAGGGCGAGATCTTTGAGACACGCGAACTGGTCAGCCCCGGCTATCCCGGCGTGACCTTGATCGCCCGGCTGTCCTTCGGCAAACGAGCCGTCGGCACTTCGCCCGGCAGCATCACATCCGTCGGGCTGCCGGTTTCAAGCCTGCCAGACGCCATTCGCCGCCTGTCGGGCAAGGCAAAGTGGGCCTGCCCGAACCCGGAGGCGAACCCCGATGAGCCACGCCAGAGCGTGAGCCTGATGGACCCGGACGCGTACCTGATTGAGCTCTACAAGGCCTGAGCATCCGGCAGCCCCTCCCACCGGCACGCGACTTGCAACTTGTGGATGAATAGGTGATAATGCTCTGCCGGCCAGTTGGCCGGAGATTTGCGATCCGTCCGGTCGGCGATCGGCGGTCGTTTCAGAGTCTTGGCGGTGGGCCGTTGGCCTCTACCGACCAGGACCCGGCCAGGTGGCCGGATAGATCAGGCACACTTCCAGTCCCTCGGTTCCCAGGCATCCCGTGAACGCGCGCACACCCAATCCTCTGCTCCAGACCGCTGGCCCACCTGTTTCAGGAGGGCACGGGCCGCTGCGCCACGTTCATTCCACTGGTGTGCGTCACTGATCTGAAACGGTCCGTCCGTCGCTCGCACCGGGCTTCACCACCCGCGCTATCGCTCGCGCGGGTCGAAAGGACCGGCAGTGACCACACTCGCAGAACTCACTTGGAACACCGAGAGCGTGCTGATCGGCGCCCTCGCTTCGTTCGTCGTCGGCATGCCCTTCGCCCTTTGGCTGCTGAAGACGCTCGGCAACACGACCATCACAAAGGCCAAGGCCGACGCCGACAAGCTCCGCGCTTCCGCCGAGGCCGACGCCAAGGCCGTCGTCTCCCGGGCCGAGCTCGAGGCCGAAAAGGCCATCCTGCAGCGGAAGGAAAAGTACGAGGCCGAGACCAGCGCCAAGCGTGACGAGATGCGCGAGACCGAGCGCCGCCTCGCCAAGCGTGAAGACCTCGTCGACCGCAAGCTCGAATCATTGACAGTCAAAGAAGAAAGCGTCGCCCTCGCCGAGAAGGCCCTGCTCGCCAAGACGGCCGCCGTTGACGCACGACAGGCCGAGCTCGACGCGACCCTCGCCGAGCAGCGGGACAAGCTGCTGCAACTCACCGGCCTCTCTATCGAGCAGGCACGCGCCATGCTGCTCGAACGCGTCGAGCACGAGGCCAGGGCCGAGGCCGCCAAGATCACCCGCAAGACCATCGAAGAGGCGGAGGGGCACGCGAAGGAGAAGGCCCGCGAGATCACCCTCATGGCCGTCCAGCGATTCGCCGCCGAGCATACCGCCGAGAGCACCGTCCGGGCCGTCCCTATCCCCAGCGACGACATGAAGGGACGCATCATCGGGCGCGAAGGACGAAACATCCGCGCCATCGAGAAGGCCACGGGCGTTGACATCATCGTTGACGACACCCCCGGCGTGATCGTCGTCTCATGCTTCGACAAGGTCCGTCAGGCGATCGCCGTCGAGTCGCTCCAGCGCCTGATCGCCGACGGCCGCATGCACCCCTCCCGCATCGAAGAGGTCGTCGAGAAGGTCAAGAGTGAGATGGAGGAACGCATCCAGAAGTATGGGCGCGACGCGGCCCAGGAGGTCAACCTCCGGGGGCTCCACCCGAAGATCCTCGAAGCGATGGGCAAGCTCCACTTCCGCACAAGCTACGGCCAGAACGTGCTCCGCCACTCCATCGAGGTCGCGTTCCTGTGCCAGATCATCGCCGACCAGCTCGGCTTCGACGGCACACTCGCCCGGCGCTGCGGCTTCCTGCACGACATCGGCAAGGCGATGGACCACGAGATCGAAGGAACCCACCCGCAGATCGGCTACGACTTCGCCAAGCAGTACGGCGAGAAAGACCCCGTCCTCAACGCCATCGCCGGACACCACGGCGATGTGCCGAGCACGTCGTTCTACACGCCGGTCGTCATGGCGGCCGACGCGGTCTCCTCCTCCCGCCCTGGCGCACGCCGCGAGAGCATGGAGAAGTACATCCAGCGCCTCGAGCAGCTCCAGGACATCGCGATGGGACAGACCGGCGTGGTCGAGGCGCACGCCATCCAGGCCGGCCGCGAGGTCCGCGTGATGATCGACGCAAAGAAGGTGTCCGACGACCAGGCCTACTCGATCGCGCAGGCAATCGCCAAGCGCGTGAGCGAAGAGATGACCTTCCCCGGCGAGATCAAGGTCACCGTCCTCCGCGAAACCCGCGCCATCGAGATCGCTCGCTGAGCCCTTCTCCCCGCTCGGCGGGGAGAAGGTGCCGCCGCCCTTGCGGCGGCGGATGAGGGGTTCCGCGGTTCCACCCCTCACTTTCCCCTCTGCCCCCAGCCCCACCCAAGCGCCCGGTCCATCGGCACAACCTTCGCCACACTCAGAAGCTCTCGGGCCAACCGCTCCATCTCACGCCGCTGCATGCGCACCCGCGTCTCTCTGGCCACCCGTTCCACATCTCCCCGCGTCATCGCGTCCCGACGCGGCAGCCGCTCCTGCACCAGCGCAATCACAAAGCCCTCGCCCGTCGCCACCACCGGCGTCACGTGACCAACCGCCGTCCGCGCGACGGCGTCGCGCAGCCCCGCCGCCACACGCGTATCCAGCGCCCCAACCTCCCCCACCAGCCCGCCGCGCGCAGCCGATTCATCCAGCGAGACCTCCGCCGCCACGGCCGCGAAGTGCATCGCCTCGACAACCCCGTTGCCGCCTCCCGTCACCCGCTGCCGCGCCGCCGCCGCCTCCACTTCGTTCATCGACGAGATGATCCGCACCACCGACCGCTCTCCCTCCCACAGCCTCACCGCTACCTCCACCTCCGCCTTCATCGCCGCCTCGTCAACGCTCGAGAGCGCCCGCAACATCGCCGACCGCCTCAGCGCGCCTGCGAACCGCGCCTCACCCAGTTTGCGCGACGCCCGGATCGTCCCTAGCAACTCCTCCGCACGGTCGGGCGAGGCATCGAGCGACTCGATCAGCAGCGCCCGCTCCGCCGCCACCTGCTCTGCCTCCACCACCACACCCCGCTCAGCGCACCGCCGCGCCAGCAACTCATCCAGTATCACCTCTTCCAACACCTCACCCCCCGCAAGCTCCGCAAGCCCCGGCTTCAGTCGCTCCCAACTCACCGGCCGCCCGTCAACCAGCGCCGCCGGGCGCTCATCACCGCGCGCTCTTTGACCCTCGTAGCCGCCGCCACACCCTGCCCCCAAACCCGCAACCAGCCCCATCACCACCGTCAGTGTCCGTTTCATCCCCCAGCCTATCGCCCCACTTCCCGGACCCGCCACCAGACAATTGTCACCCACCACCCTTGACACAGCCCCCGTCCGATGGCATGCTTCTCCGCGATGACCACCCGACCCGCCACCACCAGCACCGCCCGCGCCTCATGGCGTTGGTGGCCGCACGGAAAAACGGTGGCCCGGGCGTAAACCGCTCATTCTTCGTGACGTTCCACGCGGGCCACCGATTTCCGGTGGCCTTCTTCGTTTTGACTTGCCGATCAACCCCCTTCAACCTCGCCCGCCGAAGCAGCAACCACGTGAAACCACCCTTCGACATCCCGGCCGATCTCGACACGCCGGTCTCGGCGTTCAAGAAACTCGCCGCCTTCAAGCCCGTCTTCCTGCTCGAGTCTGTCGAAGGGGGCGAGCGCCTCGCCCGCTACTCGTTCATCGGCCTCGGCCAGGCCGCGACCGTGCGGCTGCAGGCCGACACGCTCACGATCAACGGCGAGCCGGCTCCCGGAGCGCTCGACGCGGGCACGCTGCTCGACCGCCTGCGCGAAGCGCTCAACGCTTCGCCCCGCCTCATGCCCGAGATCCCCGGCCTGCCGCTCGACGGGGGGCTCGTCGGCCTCATGGGCTACGACTTCGTCCGCCGCATCGAGCGACTCCCCTCCGCGGCCCCGCACGCCGCCGAGCCCGAAGTCGCCCTCGTCGCCCCGCGCTCGATGCTCGTGTTCGACCATCTCACGCGGAGAGTCGCGTTCCTTCACAGCGGCCCGGAGTGGGAACGCCAGTCGCTGCGGCGCGAGATCGTCCAGGCGCTGCGCGCCGGCCTAGGCCCACCACCAGCACGCACAGGTCACGCGCCGCCGGAGGTCAGCCTCACCGAAGACACCTTCCTCGCAGCCGTCGCAAAGGCCAAAGAGCACATCTCCGCCGGCGACGTCTTCCAACTCGTTCTTTCTGTCCGGTTCACCGGCTCATGCCGCACCGACCCCTTCGAGGTCTACCGGGCGCTGCGCCTGCTCAACCCTTCGCCCTACATGTACTACTTCGATTTCGGCGATGCACAGCTGGTCGGCTCTTCGCCCGAGGCGCTGGTCAAGCTCAACAGCGGCGTCGCCACACTCCGACCAATCGCCGGCACACGACCCCGCGGCAGCGACGACGCAACGGACAAAGCCCTCGAAGCCGAGCTGCTCGCCGACCCCAAAGAGTCCGCCGAGCACGTCATGCTCGTCGACCTGGCCCGCAACGACCTCGGCCGTGTGGCCGCGCCGGGCTCGGTCGTTGTCGATCCCTATCGGGCGATTGAGCGCTACAGCCACGTCATGCACATCGTCAGCGGAGTAACCGGGAAACTGGCCCCGGGAAAGGACGCGTTCGACCTCTTCTCAGCCGCCTTCCCCGCCGGCACGCTCACGGGTGCCCCCAAGGTCCGGGCCATGCAGATCATCGACAACCTCGAGCCCGTCCGCCGCGGCTTCTACGGCGGCACGGTCGGATACTTCTCCAAGAGCGGGAACATGGATATGGCGATCGCCATCCGCACGCTTTGCTTCCAGAACGGCCAGTACGCCTACCAGGCAGGCGCCGGCATCGTTGCCGACAGCGACCCGAACGCAGAATACCGTGAGGTCCGCGCCAAGGTTGGCGCGGCCGAAGCCGCACTCAGTCTTGCAGAAGATGGACTCTGATGGACCCAACCGCCCAACCCAACGACCTCTCCGGCGCGGCGCCTGCATCGCCACCCGCCGCGACCGCCCACTCGGCCCCCCATGCGCCACCGACACACCCGGCCGCGCACCCGCGCGTGCTCATGATCGACAACTACGACTCCTTCACCTACAACCTGGTTCAGTTGCTGATGAGCCTCGGCGCAAACGTGCGGACCTACCGCAATGATGCGCTCTCCGTCCAGCAGGCCGACAAGCTCGGCCCAACCCACCTGGTCATCTCCCCTGGGCCCGGCGGACCTCGCGAGGCCGGCACCAGCATGAAGATGATCGAGCACTTCGCAGGCCGGATTCCGGTGCTCGGCGTGTGCCTGGGGCACCAGGCCATGGCTGAGGTCTTCGGCGGAACCGTTGGCAGGGCGCCCCGCCTGATGCACGGCAAGGCGTCGCTGATCACACATGACGGCAAGGGCGTCTACGCCGGGCTCCCGTCCCCACTCGAGGTCGGGCGCTACCACTCACTCGCCATTCTCACCGACAAGATGCCCGCCAACTTCACTGTCTCCGCACAAACCGAGCAGGGCGAGATCATGGGCATCCGCCACACGTCTTGGCCTGTAGAGGGCGTGCAATTCCACCCCGAAAGCGTCCTCACACCCAGCGGCGGCGCGATGATCCGCAACTTCCTTGCGCCGATCCCGGCTGCGATTACCCCGATCCCCAGTGAGCCGACCGCGGCCGTGAACTAGCCATGCCCCCGCTCCTGTTCCATCTCGCCGCAAAGAAGGACCTCACCGCCGCCCAGGCGACGGAACTCTTCCACTTCCTCGTACACCCCGAGACGATGGACGGCGAGCGCGTGGCAATCCTGGCAGCCCTGCGTGACAAAGGTGAAACCGCGACCGAGGTCGCCGCCTTCGCCAAGGCCATGCGTGCCGCCGCGACAGACCCCGGCATCGTCCACACCGAGTACGGCGGCTCGATCCTCGACATCGTCGGCACCGGTGGTGACAGTTCTAACACGATCAACATCTCAACCGCCGCCGCGCTGCTCGCCGCGGCCACGACCAAGAAGATTGTCAAGGTCGTCAAGCACGGCAACCGCGCGATCTCGAGCAAGTCCGGCGCTTCAGACGTCCTCGCCGCGCTGGGCGTGCCGCCCGCGATGAACCCGGAGGCCGCCCGCGAGTTGCTCGCACGCACCGGCTTCACGTACCTGCACGCCCCCCACTACCACCCCTCGGTCGCCGCCGTTGCCAACGCACGCAAGATGCTCGGCACACGCTCGATCTTCAACATCCTCGGCCCCCTCTGCAACCCCGCCCGTCCAACCTCCGCGCTCATCGGCGCATACTCACCCGAGGCCGCCAAGCTCATCGCCTACGCCGCGAAGGACCTCGGCTACCGGACCGTCGTAGTGATCCACACGCCCACGGGCCCAAGCAGCGGGCTCGACGAAGCGACAACCGCCCTCCCCTACAGCGAGTGGCGGATGAGTTCCGGCAGGGTCACCACGTCGTCGGGCAGCGGCCAGACCGCCGGGTTCTACCCGCCGGGCAAACTCGAGGACATCCGCGGCCGCGACGCCGCGTACAACGCCCAGGTCATCCGCGACGTTCTCAGCGGCCGCAAGCACCCCGCCACCGAGACCATCCTGCTCAACACCGGCCTCGCCCTCAAGTCGTGCGGCTGGGCGGGCGACGCCGGCGGCTGCGCCCGCATGGCCAAGGCAGCGATCGACGACGGGCGTGCCGCCAACCTCCTCAACGAACTCGAGTCCTTCGGCCGCGAGCAACCCCATGACCCCGCCTGATTTCCTCGACACCATGAAGCGCCAAAGCGAGGAACGCACCGAGGCCGCACGCGCCCAACGCGACTTCGAGCAGATATGGGACGCCGCCCTGGATGCGCCAGCCCCCCTCGCAATCAACCACCGCATCTTCGACGTCATCGCCGAGGTCAAAGCGTCTTCTCCGTCAGAGGGCGTGCTTCGGGCCGTGACCCCCGAGACCGCCGTTGACGAAGCCGTCGCCCAGGCACGGCTCTACGAAGCCGCCGGCGCCGCTGCGATCAGCGTGCTCACCGAGCCAACGAAGTTCGGCGGCTCACTCGACCACCTCCGCGCCGTCGCCGCCGCGGTCAGCATCCCCGTCATGCGCAAAGACTTCCTCACCGCCGACTATCAGGTGGTCGAGGCCCGCGAGGCGGGTGCTTCGGGTGTCCTGCTCATCGCCCGCATGCTCAGCGACGAAGACCTCTTCGAGATGACCGACCTCGCCCGCGACCTGGGCATGTTCTGCCTGATCGAGGCCTTCGACGGCGCCGACCTCAGCCGCATCAACCGCCTCGTCGTCCTGCGTGGCCACGAGTTTGCAAGGGGTGAACACATCGGCCGACTCTACATCGGCCTCAACTGTCGCGACCTCGCCACGCTCAAGATCGATCCGACCAGCTTCGAAACCTGGAAGCAGTTCATCCCCGTCGGCTTCCCCTCGGTCGCCGAGAGCGGCATCGCCACACCCGAAGACGCCGCCCGCGTCGCCCGCCTCGGCTACAACCTCGCCCTCGTCGGCTCGTCGCTGATGAAGGCCAACGACCCGCAGTCCCTCGCGAAGGCCATGATCGAAGCAGGACGCAATCAGTAAGAGCCTTGTGCGCAAGCACAAGAACAACGCGCCCACGCTTACCACTCCCCGAGCCCCAAGGACTCATCGTCCAAACCCGGGGGCAACGCCCCCGGTAACCACGCCACACACGTCCCCAACCGCGAAGCGTTCGTACCAAATGCCCCGAACCCGAGTCAAAATCTGCGGCCTTACCTCACTTGACGGTGTCGACGCCGCGGTGCGTGAAGGCGCCGACGCGATCGGCCTGGTGTTCGCCGATTCGCCCCGTCTCGTCACGCCAAAGCAGGCCGTTGCGATCACCGAAGACCTGCCCCCGTTCATCTCGACGGTGGCGGTCTTCAAAAAAACGAATGACTTCGAGGTCAGCACCATCTGGAAGACCTTCTGCTTTTCTTGCCTCCAGACGGATGCCAGTGGACTCGGAGTGCTCTCCCTCGATGGCCTCAAACCGCAGTTGATTCAGGTACACCGCCTCGGCCCGAATTCAATCGCCCAGATCCTTCAAGCAACCGCTACGCACCACGTGCTGCTTGTAGAAGGCGAGCGGTCGGGAGCCGGCCAGACGATCGACTGGCCCACGGTCGCGCCCCTGGCCAGCCAGCGCCGCATCATCCTCGCCGGCGGCCTCACCCCCGACAACGTCGCACAGGCCATCCGCACGGTCCGCCCTTACGGCGTAGACGTCTCCAGCGGCGTCGAGTCCACCCCCGGCAAGAAAGACCCGATCAAGATCCGCGACTTCCTCCAGGCCGTCCGCGACGTCGACAGAGACCTCCAATAACCGCGTGGAGCAGGTTTCCAACCTGCTCAGCCCGATTCAAGCAGGCTGAACCCCTGCTCCACACCATGACCACCGCCCCCACCGCCAACCCGTTCGCCCCGACCCTCGGTGACCCAAAGGCCGAGCTGCGCAAGCTCCTCGACGGCGAATACCCCGACGCCCGCGGCCGCTACGGCCCATTCGGCGGCCGCTTTATCCCCGAAACCCTCTGGGGCGCAGTCATGCGCCTCGAAGAGACCGCCAAGGCCGCCTTTGCCGACCCCGCCTTCATGGCCGACCTACACAAGCACGCCCGCACGTGGCTCGGCCGCCCGACACCGCTGATGCACGCCGCAAACCTCTCCAAAGCCTGGGGCTGCGACGTCTGGCTCAAACGCGAAGACCTCGCCCACCTGGGCGCCCACAAGGGCAACAACGCCCTTGGCCAGTCACTGCTCGCCAAGCGCCTCGGCGTCAACCGCATCATCGCCGAGACCGGCGCCGGCCAGCACGGCGTTGCTACCGCAGCTGCGTGCGCACGCCTGGGCTTCCCCTGCCGCGTCTACATGGGCGCGATCGACGTCGAACGCCAGCAGCCCAACGTCCAACGCATGAAGTGGTTCGGCGCTGAAGTGATCCCCGTCGAGAGCGGCGACCGCACCCTCCGCGCCGCGATCGACGAAGCCCTCCGCGACTGGGTTGGCGACCCGCTCGGCACCCACTACCTCCTCGGGTCCGCCGTCGGGCCCCACCCGTTCCCCTGGATCGTCCGCCAGTTCCAGAGCGTGATCGGCAAGGAGTCGCGCGCCCAGATGCTCGAGGACGCCAAGAAGCTCCCCGATGCCGTCTTCGCCTGCGTCGGCGGCGGCAGCAACGCCATCGGCATGTTCCACGGATTCCTCGGTGACCCCGGCGTTGCGATCTTCGGCGCTGAGGCCGGCGGGCACGGCCACGCCACCGGCCAGCACTCAGCCACCATCGCCTTCGGAAGCCCCGGCGTGCTCCACGGCTGCTACTCCTACCTCATCCAGGACGGCGCCGGCCAGGTCCAGGAAACCCACTCGATCAGCGCCGGCCTCGACTACCCCGGCATCGGCCCCGAGCACTCCTTCCTGCACGCCATCGGCCGTGTCGCCTTCACGCCAGTCCAGGACCACGAGGCCCTCGCCGCCGTCAAAGAAATGTGCCGCGCCGAAGGAATCCTCCCCGCACTCGAGCCCAGCCACGCCCTCGCCGCCGCGAAGACATGGGCAAAGAGCAACCCCGGCAAGACCGTCCTCATCAACCTCTGCGGCCGCGGCGACAAAGACATGCCGATCCTCATGCAGTCCCTCTGAACCCCACCATGACCACAGCATCCACCATCTCCGCCCGCCTGCGCGACCAAGCCGCCCGCGGAACGCCCACCCTCATCCCCTACATCACCGCAGGCTTCCCCACCAAAGACGCCTTCGCGACACAGCTCCGCTCACTGCAGCCGCACGCCGCGCTCGTGGAGGTCGGCGTCCCTTTCTCAGACCCGATGGCCGACGGCGCAACCATCCAGCACTCTTCACTCAAGGCTCTCCAGAACGGCGTCACGCTCGACTGGATCCTCACCTCCCTCGCCGCGCTCCGCGGCTCACTCACCGCCCCCGTCGCGCTGATGAGCTACCTCAACCCGCTCATCCACCTCGGGCTCGACAACCTCGCCCAGCGCTGCGCCGACTCGGGGGTCAGCCTCCTGATCATCCCCGATCTGCCCCTGGAGGAATCGGCCGGACTCCGAGCTGCGCTCCACGCAAAGGGCGTCGGACAGGTGCAGCTCGTCTCGCCGGTCACCCCGCCCGGCCGCGCAGCCCTGCTCGCAAAGAACTCAGACGGCTTCCTCTACGCCGTTACCGTCACCGGCGTGACCGGCGGCACCGCGCCCGCCACCCCGGCCAACCTCGACGCATACCTGTCGCACCTCCGCGCCGTCTCGCCCGTACCCGTCTGCGCAGGTTTCGGCATCAAATCCCGCGAGCACGTGCGGGCCCTTGCCGGCAAGGCCGACGGGGCCATCGTCGGCTCTGCGCTCATCGCCGCCATCGAGCGCGGCGAGAACCCTGGCGAATTCCTGGCCGCCCTCGCACGCTAGACGTCGACCATTGTGGTTCCGAATCTCTGGCTCGTGCCCCTCCGCCGAAGAAAAGGCCCCGGCTGCACAGCCGGGGCCTCGTGTATGCAATCAATTGCCTGAGCCGGAACGGCCGTTACGAACCGCAGCCAGCGAAGAACTGATCGATGAAGACGATGAAGTCGTTGTTGTCCCAGTTGCCGTCGCTGCCGGGGATGCCGCCCTGCACGCCGCGGTCGGCAAGCGGGTTCTGGGCAAAGAAGTAGTCGATGAAGATCACAAAGTCGTTGTTGTCCAGCACACCGTCCTGGCCGGGAACGCCGCCCTGCACGCCGATGTCGGCCGGGCACGCCGGCGGCGCAACGGTGATGTCACGCAGCGTCGCCGCGATGATCGCAAAGCCCGAGCCGGTCGCCGGGGTCGAGTTCGGATAGTTCGCGTTCGATACGGGGTTCCGGAACGTGATCCGGTCGATCTGCTTGCCGGAGAAGTTGCCGAAACCGTCGGCGGCCAGCTTCTGCACCGAGGTCACTGCCTCTACCACGTTCAGGTTTGTCGCGGGCGCAAACGCCGTGTCCGCCTGATCCGTCGCGAGGTAAACGCCGAGGGCGCGCTGCGCCTCAAGGCCCGAGCCCGCCGTCGGCGCGGGCACGGTCTGCACGCCGAACCAGTCCGGCGCACGCATCGTGACCGTTGCCGACGACCCGTCGGTGAAGTGCAGTTCTGTGTCAAACCGCCCGCCGGAGTCGCTCACCTGGTAGATCACGCCGAGGCGTGACGACGCAGTCAGTACGTAGCGAGACGATGTCAGATCGGTAACCTGCGGACCGGTCTGGTCGGGGTTGGTCTGCCAGTTCGGCTGGGCGGCGTTGTTGGCGCTGCTGCCGTACACGCGAGCCGCGTTCGCGACAAGGTTACGGTTGCCCAGGTGCACGATGTCGAGTGCGCCCGCCTCGTTCACGACTGAGAAGGGCATCCCCTCGGGGTCGCTCAGCGGTGCCGCGTTGATCGCTCCCGTCGCCCCATTGACCAGCAGGCCGCGGTCCGCGATCGAGCGGTACCCGTCGAGGTTCGCGGTGTTGGCGGCACCCTGTTCGGCCGCTCCGTGCACCATGCCGTTGAAGTTGTAGTTGAGCCCGATCGGCTGGTAGGTCGGCACTGGGTCGTTGATCGTCAGCACAAAGTTGCCGTTTGCCCGGTTGGCGCCCGCCACGCGGATCTTGTACGAGTGGCCGGGCAGACCCTGCCAGGTGAGCCTGCCACCGGTCCCGCAGTCGTTGTCGCTGCAGCCGATCAACGCGCCGCTGCAACCGTCGTACACGCTGAGGGTCGTGTCCATCGTCGAGCCGCAGGTGCGGGCCTCGAGCATGTGGTTGGTCGTCGCGTCGTAGGAGTACCACACGCCCGCGTCGTCGTTGGTGCCGCAAGGTGAAGATGCCGAGCTGATCGCCCGGTTGTTGCTGCCGCTGGTCGAGCCCGCCGCCACCGGCGTCGCGGTCGCGCAGGTGCTGTTGGGGGCGAACACGCCCGTGCGCACCGTGGTCGCGAAGATCGCGTAGTTGCGGTTGCCGGTCGGAACGGGCGTCGGGTAAGTAAACGTGATAGTGCTGAGGCTCTTGCCGTTGACGTCACCGAGCCCGGCCAGCAGAAGCTTCCGCGCGTCGATCACCGCCTCCCACACGTTGAGCACGTTGCCCGTGCTCGACGAGGGCAACCCGCTGTCGCCGTTGGTGGCGCCCTTGTAGTTGCCCGTCGTCTGCTGGATGCTCAGGCCCGAGTTCGCACCCGGCGCGAGCACCGCCCGCGTGCCGAACCAGTCGCGCCCGTTGACCGTCACCGTCACCGACGTCGCATCAGTAAACCCGAGCGTCACCGTGAACGAACTCGACAGCGTGCCGACGTTGGTGATGTGGTAGAGCAGGCCGATCTCCGAGTACGAGTCCAGCACGATCGGTGTCGGCAGCGTCGTTGTCTGCGGCGTGCGCTGATCGAAGTTCGGCAGCCAGTCCGGGGCGATCCCCCGGTCGGGCAGGCTCCCCGGAGCAGTCAGCTCAAACGCCGCGTTCAGGTCGCGGTTGCCCAGCATGACGATGTCCAGTTGGTTCGGGTTCATAACGATGCTGTACGGCAGCCCTGTGGCACCCACGAGCGGGTTTGCACCGAACGCAACCGGGGCGCTCGCGCTCCCGTCGATCACCAGACCTCGATCTGCGATCGATCGATAGCCGCTCGGCCCGATGCTGTCAGGGACGCCAGACTCCCCAAAGTGAACCATGCCATTGAAGTTGTAGTTCAAGACCACCTGGTTGTCGGTGGCAAGAACACTCCCCGAGAGCATCGCCAGAGCGATGGCCGAAACAGCGGTGTGGATGCGCATTGCAGATCTCCCATTGCAGTCCGGAATTGGACTGCTCTGAGAACAGCCTACCGCAAGCCCGCATAGGGTACAAGCACGATCTCCAAATCGCACAAACGTCCTATCTTGCCGCCCCCAGAGCTCAGACTTCCGGGGGTAGCTGTCCGCCCTACTCCATCGAAAGCAACTCAGCGCTGCCAGGTTGCCGCGCCGTACACCGCTGACGACCCCAGTTCCTCCGCGATCCGCAGCAACTGGTTGTACTTCGCGTTGCGGTCGCTGCGGCACGGCGCACCCGTCTTGATCTGCCCACAGTTGGTCGCCACCGCGATGTCGGCGATCGTCGAGTCTTCCGTCTCGCCAGAGCGATGGCTGAGCACCGCGGCGTACTTGTTACGCATCGCCAGGTCAACCGCCGCAAACGTCTCGGTGAGCGTGCCGATCTGGTTGACCTTCACGAGGATCGCGTTGGCGCACTTCTCCTTGAGGCCGCGCGCCAGGAACTTGGGGTTGGTCACAAACAGATCGTCGCCGACGAGCTGAACCTTGTCGCCCAGCTTCGCCGTGATCTTGGCCCACCCCGCCCAGTCGTTCTCCGCGAGGCCGTCCTCGATGGAGCGGATCGGATACTTGGCGACCCACGACGACCAGAGGTCGATCATCTGGTCGCTGGAGATCACCTCCTGCGTGCTCTTGAACATCTTGTAGCCGACCTTGCCATCCGCGGCCGCCTCGTTCCAGCACTCGCTCGCCGCCGGGTCCAGCGCCACAAAGATCTGCTCCCCCCACTTGTACCCGGCCTTCTTGACGGCCTCTTCGATCACCTGCAGCGCCTCCTCCGCCCCGTTCCTGAAACTCGGAGCGAAGCCGCCCTCGTCACCGACGGCCGTGTTGAGGTGCTTGTCGTGAAGCACCTTCTTCAGCGCGTGATAGATCTCCACCCCCGCGCGCATCGCCTCGCCGAAGGTGTCAAACCCCCACGGCTGCACCATGAACTCCTGAAAATCCACGTTGCTGTCGGCGTGCTTGCCGCCGTTGATGATGTTCAGCATCGGCACAGGCAGCGTCCGCGCCGATGCGCCGCCGAGGTACCGGTAGAGCGGCAGCCCCGCCTCTTCCGCAGCGGCCCTGGCCGCCGCCATGCTCACGCCCAGAATGCCGTTGGCGCCCAGCTTGCTCTTGGTGGGCGTACCGTCGGCGTCGATCATCGCCTGATCGATCGCCTCCTGCTGGCGGGCATCGCGCCCCTTCAGCAACGGCGCGATCACCTTGTTTACGTTGTCGACGGCCTTGGACACCCCCTTACCCAGGTAGCGCCCTTTGTCGCCGTCGCGCAGCTCGCACGCCTCGTGCTCGCCCGTGCTCGCCCCCGAGGGCACCGCCGCACGGCCGAGAACTCCAGACTCCAGACGCACATCGACCTCAACCGTCGGGTTCCCGCGACTGTCGAGGACTTGGCGAGCGTGAATGTGGGAGATCCTGGAGGAAGTGGTCGTCATGGTGATCCTTGATCAGAGGCCCGGAGCGGCCTGCGTTGGGGTATTCGCCCTGAAACTATCACAGGCGAGGTGGCACGGGAACCGTTCCGCGGGCATGATACGAATAGGAATGCGGGGTGTCACCATCCCAGCCGATTCCGGCACCCTTCGCCGCGGCGATGGACCCGCGGGGATTGAAGGCAAGCGGCGGCGACAGCCGATGGACCGACTCCTATTGTGCCCCCCGGCACCGGCTCGAATGACGATGCAAACCACCATTCAACCGCTCGCGCCCGCACCCGCCTTTCGACCGGCCGTTCTGGTATCCTGCTGGGGCCCGCTCCAGCGGAACTGCGCCATGCCGAACTCAAACGACTACTTCGCGATCGAGGTGAATAAGCTCAAGGCCGAGCTCGTTCAGCAGGGCCGCCGCGTTCAGGCGGTGATCGAGGCCGCCTTCGAGGCGATCTTCTCGCGCGACCTCACGGCAGCCCAGCGCGTTGTCCAGATGGATGTTGAGATCGACCGGGCGGACGTCGCACTCGAAAAGGCCGCAGTCGCTCTGCTCACCGAGGCCACAGGGCTTGGCAGCCGACTCGACCCCTCGCAGCTCCGCTGGGTGCTGATGATCGTGAAGGTCAACAACGAACTCGAACGAATCGCCGATGTCGGTGTCGGTGTTGCGGAAGAGTGCCGCCTGTTCAACAAAGCGAGCGACCTCCCCCCGACCTTCCGCGTCATGGCCAACAGCGTCGTTGGAATCATCCGAGACTGCGTCTCAAGCCTCGACCGGCTCGACCCCGAACTCGCCCGCGTTGTGCTGCTGAGCGAAGAAGCCGTCCTCGCGTTCAAGAAGGCCTTGGTCGCCGAGACGCAGAAGAAACTACGGGCCGGCACCCTCGACGTTGACGTAGCCTCCGCGCTGCACGACGTCGCGATGCAGTGCGTTACGGCGGCCGACCACTGTACAAACGTCGCCGAGCAGGTGATGTACACGGCAACCGGCAAGATCGTTCGACACATGGAAGGGCACTGGGAAGAGGTCAACCTGACCGAGCCCGCCCCCCCCGGTGCCTGAAGTGCTTTGGGGGTGCGTTCGCCCACCGCTCCCTCCCCCCCCGCAAACCCGCGCACCAACTACGCTCCCCGCATGTGCGGCCGCTTCGTAGCCAAGTTCTCACCCGAGTTGATGCGCCGGCTTTTCCCCGAGCTGGAGGGTGCGCACTTCCCCACGCTCAAAGAGCGCTGGAACGCAGCGCCCTCGCAATCTCTCGCGATCGTCCGCGCGGCTGCACCCACCGGCAGCAGCAGTAGACGCGAACGCCTGGAAATCGCCGAGGCAACCTGGGGCCTCGTGCCATCCTGGTCCGAATCGGGCAAGCCCGGCCCGATCAACGCCCGCAGCGAAACGGCCGCGACCAACGGCATGTTCCGCGGCCCCTTCAAGTCGCGCCGGTGCATCGTGCCCGCCAACGGCTTCTACGAGTGGCAGGAACGGATGCTGCAGCCCAAGCGCCCGCTCTACATCACCCGCGCCGACGAGCAGCCGCTGCTGATGGCCGGGCTCTGGGACCGCCGCGGCGACGCAGACTCGTTCGCGATCCTCACCGTCGCCGCGGGTGTCACAATGAAGCCCATCCACGACCGCACCCCCGCGATCCTCGAACCGGGCGGCGAGGCACGCGCGTGGCTCGATGCAGACACAACCCCGCAGCAGGCGCAGTCACTGCTCCACCCAGTCGCCGACGGGCTCCTGCGGTGGCACACCGTCAGCACCCGCGTCAACAATCCAAAGAACGAGGGCCCGGAGCTGATCGAGCCGGTCCACGACGAGCAGTAACAGAGCGTGCCCCGTCACCGCACGCGCTCCCTGCGCCCTCAGTCCAACCGCCGGATGCGCACGCCGCGGAACCGCACCTCCAGCGGCTCCTTCCGGTCGCCGACGCCGTGCACCTGGAAGGCGATGTGCCCGTCTCCATCCATCGCGTCGAACAAGTCAGCCGCGGGCAGCCCGTTGATGTAGGTCTGAACCCGCTGGCCACGGGCGATGATGTGAATCTGGTTCCAGTCACCGGGCTTGAACGATGCGCGCGCCGCCGGGTTGTCGGTCAGCGGGAAGAGCCAGCCCCGCCGCGCTTCGTCGTAGACCCCTGCCGTGAAGCCGCGCGGTGATGGATCGATCTCCACCTGATATCCAGCGATGCGCCCATCGCGCGGTGTGCTTTCAATGCCAACATCAGCGCCGCGGCCTTGAACATCACTGCGGACCTGGATGCCCGAGTTCAGCGCCGGGTCCACCTTCACATCCGCGATCATCTCAAAGTCCGCGTACGCCGCCCGCGTGACGAGAAAGGTGTTCGCCGTCGCCGGAGCGGTCGTGCCCACCAATTCTCCACCCTCAAGCCTGAACGTCGCGTTCCCGCCGCGGACGACGAACGCGTCGAGGTTCCCGGCGGCGAGCGGCTCTCCCCACGCGCCCGCTTTGGCCGCGGGCAGCGCAGTGAGCGGCGCGATCCAGACGTTGCGGAACCGCACCGGCCCCTCCGCCTTTGTGTCGTGCGCCTGCAGGCGCAGCGGGCCGATCTGCACACCGTCGCTGCGCCCGCCGTCGGACTCACCCTTGGCCGCGGCCGAGCCGGTCGGCCCCTCGACCTCCACATCGCGGTGCACGAGCGTCCCGTTCCAGTAGACGGTGAACTTGGCATTGGCGGTCTTCTTTCCCTTCGCAAAGCGCGGAGCGGTGAAAAGAATGTCGTAGGCCTGCCACGTGCCCGGCCCCGTCGACGCGTTCCTATCCGGCGGCCGCACGTTGTAGATCGATCCCGCCTCGTTCGGCTGCAGCGGCGTGTCGCCCGCGGGCGTGCCGAGGATCTGCACCTCGTAGCGGTCCTGCAGGTAGACCCCGCTGTTGCCCGCCTGCTGCCCCTCGCCGCCGGGGGGCGCGAACCACTCCACGTGCAGGCGGCAATCACCAAACGAAGCACGCGAAAGCAGATCGCCGTCGCCAACATCGGCGAACCCTTGCCAGCCGCTCGCCATGATCTCCTTCTGCGAGCGCCCACGCTCGACGTCCGCGCCGGTCTCCTTCGGCGTGCGGAACGACGCCCGCGCCGAGCGCCCGATCAGCAGCGTTGCGTCGCGCGGCAGCGGCGCCCCGACACCCATCGGCTCCGGGAACGACGGCCCAGACGACCAGACCCGCGGGATGAAGTTAAGGGTGTAGAACGCCTCGGTCGCCCAGATCGCCTCACCGCTGGTGCTCGTGGGGTCTGTCCTGATCAAGACGGTCCGCCCCTCTTTCAGCCCCGGGATGCGCAGGAAGACCCGTCGCGCTGCGGCCCCTTGCGTGGGTTTCGCTTCGGCCACAGAGAGCGTCTCGACGTGCTGCTTCTCACCACCGTACTGATCGTTGGGCTCGTACCCCCACTGCCTGACGGTGTAGTGAGAGGTGTCCGCAAGCCACGCCGCATCGACGTCGGCCGTGAACTGCACGTCGAAGCCGTCGGGCATCGCCCGCACGGCCGACATCTCAAACGGCAGCTTGCCCGTGGGTGTCAGCCGATCGAGACCCGAGCGCTTCTCCTTCCAATTCCAGTTGCCACCCGCGCCGATGCCGCCGGCCATCAGCACCCGCTCTCCAACACCGTTAGGCCCAGCCGGCGGCCCCCACGCCACACGGTTGATCCCCACGCTCATCCCCTGCGAAAACTGGAACACCGCCCCCTGCCACTGCCCGTTCACCTGCTCCATGCACGCGCGCCGGATGCCACCGCCAGTCAACTCACCGATGAGCATCTGGTTGCGGTACGGCCCGCTCTCGATCAGCACCGGCTGCGTCGGCGAGTTGCTGATGTCGCCGTACACAAGGTCAATCGCCGGGCGCGCGCGCAGCCGGTCGCACCAGGTGCTGGCGATGCCGCCCGCGGGAAAACGATCAGCCAGGTTCGGCACGAAGTTGGGGTTGTTGTAGTGCCCGAAGAAACGCCCATCCACGACTTCACCCATGTGGTTGCTCGGCATCCACGTTCCCTGGTTGTCGCAGTAGAACAGCGACTGCACACCGTCGTGCCCGCGCGGGCCCCAGCCGATGCCGTTGGGCGCGCGCAGGCCTCCGGCGATCACCCGGAACGTGTTGCTGGAAAGGTCCACCTCGATCGCCGTGCCGCGGAGCGGGTCGTTGGGCGCGGCGTTTGTGCCCATCCCCTCCCACTTCGGCGGAGCCATAGCCGTCGACAGCGTGGCGTAGAGCCAGCCCGGCCCACCAGCCGGATCGGGCCTGTGTACAAGGCCAAACGTGAACTGATGGTAGTTCCACGACGCCCAACCGCTGGCGACATCCTCGTGCGTCTCGTAGTAGCCGTCGCCATCCTTATCGAGCAGGCGCGTGATCGCCCGCCGATGGCTCACGTACAGCGCGTCACCCACCGCGCACAGGCCCAGCGGCTCGTAGAGGCCGCCGGCGCACTCCTTCGCTGTCACCTTGTCGGGGTCGCCGAGCACACCGCTCAGCGCGTAGAGCTTGTCGGGCGGCTTTGACTCGATGTCCGGCAGCTTCACATCGTCGCGTTGCAGCGGGTTGAACGTGCCGATGATCAGCCGTCCATCCGCGGCGAAGGCCATCGCCCCAACCATCGGGTCAAACCCCTGCACCTTGATCGTGTCGACCCGAAAGCTCGGGTGCACGCCCGCCACCGGGATGCCGTCACCCGGCCGGCGCGCATCGGCCAACTGCTTCACGCCGGGCGCAACCACCCGCGCCAGATCGAGGTCGGTGAGAAGGTTGCTCGTGGGGATCACCGCGAACTCCGCCATCTGCGGCGTGCGCCACTCCAGCTTCAGCGCCCGTCCACCACCCGCATCAAAGTGCTCGATCAACACCTTCGGCGAAGCCCCGATCCGCAGGCCGACAGGGCCGCTCAGCTTGCTCGTCACACCGTGGCGGCCGTCGTGGTCGATCACCACCTTGCCGTCAATCATCAGGCGCGACCCGTCGTCGCTCGTGAGGCGGAAGAGGTAATCGCCGTCATCGGGCGGAACTAGGAGCGCGCGGACCTCAGTCACAAACGGCGCCTTCACCACCGGGAAGTCGCCCGTTGTCCAGTCAATCACCGGGCGCAGCTCATCAACGTTGGGCGTCTGTCCTTCCTTCAGCTTCGGGATCGCTTTGATACCGTCCCCTTCGAGCTGGTAGAGCCGGAAGGTGACGCCGGGTGAGTGCGTGGCATCACCGCGCGGCGCAAGCGCGGATGGAGGCACCGACAGGCCGGGCGGCTGCACGAGCGCGAGCGCGGCGGAAACGACGATGGAGAGAGCGAGCATGACCGGAGCTTACCCGATCCGCTCGCGCCGCATGCGGCCGCCGTTTCGCCCGTGCAATGGCTGTCCCCTACTCCCTACTTCAACTGGCCGACCAAGATGATGTAGCCGTCGGGGTCGGCGATGCGCATCTCACCGGCGGGCATGTAGTCTGGGCGTGCGATCTCGAAGACCTCGCGCCGGCCGCCGTTTGGTCCGGCCATCCCGCGGTAGATCCCGCCATCGTGCAGGCCCCCGGCGAGCAGATGGCTGCGAAGGCCCGCGACATCGGCGCTGTACATGTAAAAGAGCACGGCCTGCTGCCCCGCGTCGATCGCGCCCGAAGCACGGGCGAACATGATCTCGGCCGTTCCGCTTCGCACCAGCGACCAGAACGCACGTCCGTGCTCATCCTTGAGCGTTTTCTCGGGCACATAGCCCAGCAGCGAATAAAAAGCGAGCGACGCGTCAACATCGGATACGTGCACGTACGCGACGGTTCGACTGACGGCGCAGGCGGCGTGGCGCGCGGTGTGGGTAGCGGTAGGCATAGCGAGATCGTACCGCCGCCACGCCCACCTCTGCTCCCTTTCTGGTACACTCGACCGCGCAGGCCGCCGCGGCTCGCTCGACCCTCTCCTCCGGCCCGATCCGTGTCCCATTTTCTGAGGTGACTCCAATGGCCACAAGCACGTATTCACGGCGGCTCTTCCTCCAGCAGGCGGCGGGCGCAGGGGCCGCGGCGCTGGCCATCCCCCGCGTATCGTGGGCCGGCGTTCGCCATCGGCGCGACACCAAGCTGCGCGTGCTGTCGATCGGCGTCGTCGGCACCATCGGTGAGGCCGACCGCAAGGCCGTCGCGTCCCACCCGCTTGCGGAGATCGTCGGCCTCTGCGACATCGACGCCGCGGCCTTGGACAAGGCCTCAAAGGACCACCCCAGCGCCTTCACCTGCTTCGACTACCGCGAGGCCTTTGACCGCTATGACGACGCGTTCGACGCAGTGATCGTGTCGACACCCGACCACTCCCACTGCGCCATCATGACCCTCGCCCTCGCAAAGGGCAAGCACATCTACGGTCAGAAGCCGCTCGTGCACGAGCTGGAAGAGCTGGACATCCTCGAAAGGGCGGTACGGGCGAACCCGCGCCTGATCACGCAGACCGGTGCCCAGCGCATCGAGTCCGAAGCCCGGCGCGCGGCCGTTGACATCCTCCGCTCCGGCAAGCTTGGAAAGGTCATCGAGGCACACGTCACCTTCGGCAACGGCGCGCTCGCGGGCGGCTTCTACTTTGCCGACGGCAAGCTCGGCGAACCGTGCGGCGCGCCCGCCGGGTTCAACTACGACCTCTGGCTCAACGGTGCCCAGTTTGAGCCGTGCCGGCCGCAGATGGTTCAGCGTCAGTGGCGCAGCTGGTGGAAGTACGGCGGCGGCCAGATCGCCGACTGGGTCGTGCACCTGACCGACGTGCTCTTCTACTCCTTCCCCGAGTTGACCAGCCCTGTGCAGGTCTGCTCCCGCACGCCGTCGCGCGACCTCTCCAACTTCCACGCCGACCACGTGAGCTCGACACTGACATACGCCGTCTCCAGCGACACGTTCGCGAACACGACGTTCAATCTTCACTTCTACGACTCCGGAATCCAGCCAGACCGCGCACAACTGGGGATCGGCGAGGGAGCGTGGCCCGACGGCATCCTGACGATCGTCGTCTGCGAGGGGGGCACGCTCGTGCTCGCGCCCTCGGGGCCGATCGAAGTCTGGCGAGACAAGAAAATGACCGACGGCCTGAAGTCCCCGGGGCTCCCCCGATACGAGCACTTCAGCCATTGGCACGCATGGGTGGACAAAGCCCTCGGCAAGGAGACGGCAAACCGCTGGTGCCCCTTCGAGATCGGCCTGCGCTGCACCGAGCCGGGCCTGCTGGCCGTGAAGGCCGCGCGGTACCCGGGGCAGGTGCTGACGTGGGACCGCGCCACGCTCACCTTTACCAACCACGCCGGGGCGACGAGGTCGATCGTGCGGCGCGAGGGCGGCTACCGCCCGGGGTTCGAGCCCGTGCGGCTTGGATAGGCGCGAGCCCGCGCGCTTGCCTCTGGGCGCTGCGTCGGCAGACGAGCGAACCGGTGCCTCCCTCTATCGCTCGCCGCGTTGCGACGAGCTCGCTTGAGCAGTCCACGCCGCAGCCCGTGGTGCTTCCAGGCATCCGGGTGCAGCCCGCAACCTGCATCCAGCAAGCGCAACGGCCCCGGACCACGCCGCGTGTCCCGAGGGCGTTTGCATTTCCGATGAACCCGCCTCGGGCAATCCTTCTGCGCATCCGCCTATTCTCCGCTCGGCAAGCAACAGTCCTTTCAATCACGGAGCGTTCCCTGTGGATTGGATGAAAACGGCAGCGTTGACCGGCGCGGCCCTCGCGTGCGCCTTACTGGCCGCTTGTTCGACACATCAAAGCTCGGCAGCGAATTCACCCGCACCCTCAAGTGCAGGCATCATGCTGGAGCGGCTCCCTTGGACTGTGGCAGAGAGACACCTGACGGCTGATGCGATCGTCGTCATCCCGCTCGGCGCGGCGTGCAAGGAACACGGCCCTCACCTGCCGCTGAACAACGATGCGATCATCGCCGACTACCTCACGCGCCGGCTCGTTGCGCAGCGCGCAGTCGCGGTGCTGCCGCTGATCAACTACTCCTATTACCCGGCGTTCGCCGAATACCCAGGCTCAACGTCGTTGCGCCTGGAGACCGCACGCGACCTGGTTGTCGACATCTGCCTCTCCGTGCACCGCTCCGTGAGCGACGGTGCCGGGCCACGCCGGTTCTACGTGCTCAACACGGGCGTTTCAACGGTGAAGCCCCTGCAGGCCGCGGCGGAGGCCCTTGCACGAGAGGGGGTCCTGCTGACCTTCACCGACATCTTCGAAGTTGACGGCGGCACCGCGGAGCGTTTGAGCACGCAGGCCCGCGGCACGCACGCCGACGAGATTGAGACATCGATGATGCTCTACATGGCTCCACAGGTCGTGGACATGAGCCTTGCAGCACGCGACATGCCCGAAGGGAGCGGCCCCCTGACGCGCAAGCCGTCGGGCCCCGGCCTCTACAGCCCAAGCGGTGTGTACGGCGACGCGACCCTGGCGACGCGCGAGAAGGGTGAACGGATCGTCGAAGCCACCGTCGTGGGGCTCCTGCGCGACATCGACGCGCTCCGAGCAGCGCCCCTGCCACAGAACACGGACGGGACCGCTTCACCCGGGTTGCCCGGCACCAGCGCCTCCAACTCGCAATGAGCCTCACCGATCGGTGAACGTGCACGACTGACAATCAAACGGCGGGGCTCGCGCCCCACGGGCTCCGATTACCGGCTCACGTTTTTCCTGCCCGACCGCGCGGTCTTCCCCGGCACGGCGACGGTCTTCCCCTGCCTCAACAGAGGGTTTCGGCGTACCGACTCGGATGATTCCGCGTCAGAAAAGCCCTCGGCGCAAGCAAAGAGCGACCCCGCACGTATCAGTTGTGCAACCAGTGCGAGCCGCGCGGCCGGTGCATCGCGGTCTCCGCATCCGAACAAGGGGCCTGCGATGAAACCGTCAGTCCTCAACGTTACCGCGATAACGCTGGCGCTCGCGTCTACCGCCGGCGCCACCACAACGGTCTTCTTTAACAGCGGGCAGACCGCCGTGCCGGTCTCCTCGGGCGTCACATCCGAGACGTTCTCCAGCAACGGCTACCGCTTCACCTGCACGCGCGACAAGCTCTTTACCGGCGGCACCGGCACGATCATCGGCAGGTCGCTGCGTGTGCCGTGGCCCGCCGGCGCCGAAGCGCAGGCCGTAACCACGCCGCCCCCGGGAGTAACCGACTACAAAGCGCGGATCACGCTTCAGCGCGACGACGGCGGCGTATTCGACATCACCGCCTTGACCTTTAAGCTGCTGGCCAACACCGGCGCCACCGGCGCATCGCTGGAGGTTATGCCGCTGGTCAACGGAGAGGACGCGTTCAACGATCCGGTCTACTTTGACGCGACGGGGTACTACAACCAGACATTCTCCTACAGCGCAGCCCCGAACCCCTGGGGGAGCACCTCGCTGCTGAGGGGCTACGACACGTACAAAGTAAACCTCTTTGTCGACTTCGCGTTCACCGGGTTGACACTGACATCACCAGCGCCCCCGTGCCCCGCCGACCTCGGTCAGCAGGGCGGCATCGCCGGCAGCGACGGGCTTCTGGACAACAACGATTTCATCGTGTTCATCGACGACTTCTTCACGAGCAACCCGCTCGCGGATGTGGGCGTTCAAGGTGGCGTCGCGGGCAGCGACGGCGTGTTCGACAACAACGACTTCGTTGTGTTCATCGACCAGTTCTTTGCCGGGTGCTGACCGCCGTTCCGTCGGGGGCCTGCAATCCTTCTGCGATCGAGCCTCCCGAAGGCAGGCAATCCCAGCGGGCAATCGCTCGTTTGAACGCCCTACCTGCCGCTCGCGGCCGGAGTGGCGAGCTCCTGCCGCGTGGCGATCGGCACGTACCCGACCTCGAGCCCTTTCGGCGGCTGCACGATCTGCGCGGGGTCCAGCTCGGCCAGCGTACCGACCGTCGGCGGCGCGAGATAGTCGCGATCCTTCGTCCACGCTCGGTGGAGCTTCTCGACCTTTGCCTGAATCGCTTCTCGCTCGTCTCGCGTCAGATCGGCGTTGAGCAGCGCCGGCTGGTCAGCGAAGCGGTACCAGTAGTACGTGACAGTGCTGCCATCGCCAAGGCGTGCAGTGAACGGCCCCGCGGCCGGACCGGGAGACTTCCACACACTCCCCGCATCCTCTGGCGTGTCGTACGGTCTGGGTACAGCCTCGCGCGGCGGGTCAAAGCGGGCGGTTCTCAAACCCGTCTCTTCCGGAACCTCGGCCGGCTTGGCGGCGACCCATTCTTCCTTCTTTCCCTCGCTGCTGAGGCGGAAATACTCCGGGAGCATCGCCAGTTGTGCCGCGCCGAGCGTCTCGCGTCCGACGATCTGCTGGTCCCACTGATACCCGTACGTCGTCGGGTCAGGAGTCACCGGCGTGGCAAACGACTTCCACGCGATCTTGGCCTTCTTCTCCTTCTCGGTCTTCTCCGCATAGATCTGCCAAGTGGAACCACCCGCAGGGCGGAACTGCTGCACAAACTCCCCCGCGGGATTGACAGCACCAGTCACGGCCTCACCGCCGTCAAACCACGAACGCACGCCATCCCATAGCGCCGCCTTTGTATAGCTGGTGATTCGGTGGAGAACGACCGTGCGGCCGTCAGAACCGACGGGGAAACCAGTCGGCGCAACCCGCGCGAACACTCCCCCAGAGGCGTCGGCCCCGATCGCGGCGGGGATGTACTGCGTCTCCATCTGGAACGCCTTGTTGGGGGCCGAAGGGCGCGAGTCCAGCAGGAGCCCGGCGTACTTGGGATCAACAACGGCCGAGTGCGACCAGAAGTAAGGCGTAAAAAAGCAGACCGGCCCCTTGAACGTCTTCGTGTTCAGAAAGAGCGTCCAGCAATTGTTGCCGGTGGGGACCCCCTTGCCCGCGGTCGACGTCTTCGGCGAGGTAAGCGGCAACGGCAGGTAGCCGTACCCAAACAACTCGCCGCACGTTCCCTGCCTGAGGTTCAGACCATCGATCGGAAAGAGCAGCCACGGGCTCAGCTGCGCAACGCCGTACAGACCCCGCGGCTCGTTCCACGTGCCCGCGCCGTGCGCTGGACCATTGGCGATCTCCTTGAAGTTGACCGCCACTCCACCCATGATGAACTTCGGCGTCGTCGTCGGGAAGCGCGTGTCGCGCCACCAGCCAAGGCCTCCCTCGATATCCGAGTACAGGTCGGCAGGCGGCTTGCCGTCATACTGCGCGTGCATCCACGTGCCCACCAGCCCGGTCTGAAACCGGTGCCCCGGATACTGCCGCAGCAGCGGCCAGGCAGCGGAATAAAGCGAGAAGCCGGCGTTGTACTCCTCGGGAACCTTCTCAGTCGCGACCAGCAGATAGCCGGCCATCTCACCCTTCTCGATCCGCGCAAGTCGCGCAGGCGCGGCGGGAATGGACGCTTTCGGAGCCGTAACGGCACCGCCCGTGAGCAGCCCCATCATGCCCTTGCCCAGAGCATCACCGACCAGTACGTACGTCTCGGCGTTGCCGAACTCGTGGTGCCCGTGCCCGGGGTTGGGTGAGTCTTCGGGCTTCCTGACAAAGTCATGCGTCGGAACGAACACAACGTTTCCGGCAAACTCCGGCCGCGCGGCGGCGGCCGCTTGCGCCTTGCGAAGCTGATCCCACTCGCGCGGCGCATCGACCCAGGGGCCGGTAAGCTCGCCAACCACCACCGGCAGCGCGGGCGCCCCGAGGTCTTTGCGGACATCCTTGATGAGGTTGACAAGGTTGGCCTCGTACTCGGGAACGGCGTGCTTGGGGTCGCAGCCGTCGTTCCACCCCTGATACCAGACAAGCCCCGCAAGCTCGTAGCCGTCCGACTTGATCTCAGGAAACTCCTTCTTGATGCTCGCCAGCGCCGCGCGGACCTGCTCGATCATGAGCGTGTAATACCGCCCGGTCGCCCCGCCCGAAGACGGCGGACGGAAGTCCACGTACAGACTCTTGCCGCCCCAGGCGGTCTTGATCAGCAGCACAGGGTTCTCGATCGCATCGCCCACGACATGGCCAAACTGAAGCTCAGGTCCGAAATGGTGCGAGTCCCCGTGGCGCGTGAAGCCAAACGTGAGCGGACCCTTCCGCAACGGCTTTTCCTCGGGCTGGTACGACACCCACACATCGTCGCGGACACGCCAGTTCCCCTGCTCATCCTTCAGGTGCCCGAGCAGCCCCTTCTTCGCCGGGTCCTTCATGAGCGAAGCGAGCGTCCCCTTTCCACCGTTGTAGTCCTTCCCCTCCAGATCGACGACAGCCTGCCCCTCCATGTTCGACTGACCGGCGAGGATGAACACCTTCAGCGGCCTGGGTTCCGGCACGCTCAAGGCCGCGTTAACTTCAATCAGTCCCGCGAAGGCAAACCGCTGCAGCGCCAGTCCACAGGCAAACGCCACCACGAACAGCAGTGAGCCCAAACGTACAACTCGGTGCCGCATCATGAGTCACCCTTTCCATCGAGGAACCGCTCAAACCGGCGCTCGCGTGCCGGTCACCCCGTAGAGCGTACACGATTCTCTTCACGCAACCGGAAACAGGAATCGGCCCCGTCCTTACTCCGCAAACGCCATCGTCTCGAGCCCGCCGCCGAACCCACCCCGGCAGAGCCGTTCACCGCTTGCGTGCAACAAGCTGCACAACAGACGCCTCTCCCGTGTGAAACCGGCCCTCGCGCACATCGCGAACCAGCGCCGCGCGGTGCTCAACCTCCAGCCCCGTTCCGTCAAGCTCCAGCAGGATCGTCTCCAGCGACGGGAGCATCGATGCGTCCTTCGGGCCGCCGGTGGCACGCGCGAGTTGGTCGGGCCCGTAAGCCTCCAGGATGAACACGCCGCCCACCCTCAGCCAGGCGCCGATCCGCTTGTGCACGAGCGCCCGCAGTGC
Source organism: uncultured Phycisphaeraceae bacterium (assembly GCA_964403525.1). Lineage (GTDB taxonomy): Bacteria > Planctomycetota > Phycisphaerae > Phycisphaerales > UBA1924 > JAJTGZ01. Next base: position 156,134 of record CAYOGE010000004.1, read on the forward strand.
CGGCGGAAGGTGAACGAAGATCGAACTCACAGCGTCCAGCGAAGCCGGCGCAGCGTCAAAGTGCCGCAGGTCCGCCGCCTGCGTGCGGAGCTTCAGCCCATGCTCTCGCGCGAGCCGCTCGGCCTTCTGCATCCCCACCGCGCTCTGGTCAACGGCCAGCACATCCAGCTCGCGCGGCGGCGATGCAAGGAAGAGGGCGTTGCGCCCCTCACCCGCGCCAATGTCCAGCGCACTCCCCTTCTGCGGAAGCCGGTCGGCCATCGCCGCGAGAAACTCGTTGGGGGCCTCGCCGTACGCAAGGTCGTCGCCGCCGTACCGCTCATCCCAGAACGTGCTCGACATGGAGCGACAGTAGCGTGCGTCCCACGACCACCTCACCCGATAGCCTCAACCGACCGGGCCAGGCTTCATTTCACAGCCACACGCGTGCGCCGGCGGCACACCGGCAGCACCGACGCAAGACCCATCAGCGCGGCAGCGCCGGGCGCAGGGATCGCTCGGATGTACGTAAACCCGCCGATGCCCCCCACACCCCACGCGGTGAAACGGATGTCCAAGTAGATGTCGTCGTCGATCAGGTGCACGACCATGTCGCGACCGACAAGCGACGGGGGCGCACCGTTCGCTGCAAGCGCCCACGAGCGGTACGTGAGCGTGCTGTAGTTGGCAGTGGTGCCAAACGCCCACTCAGTGCCCATCGGGCTCGGACCGGTGCGGCGTGCGCCCTGGTAGAACGCCTCCTGCGCGATGTTGTAGATCCCCTGGTTGGTCGCACGCGTAATCCACACGTTGTCCGTGATGCGGTCCTGGTTCGCCGGCAGCGTGGGGTCTGATCCGGCCGTGTTCACAAACGTGTACGTCAGACCCGACCAGACAATGCTCGCCGAAACGCCGGATGCAAAGCACCCGACCGATCCGGCAACCGCGCCCGGTAGAAGCAGAAAGCTGATAGCACGTTGACGCATGTCTGAATCCCTCGCGGTGGCGTTTCGGCCGCGCTGCGCAGCCGACCCTCGTCCTTCCGGCCGGCCCTGATCCGGCCCTCTCTCGCCACCTTGGAGGCAACCTCGCCCATTTCAACATACCGCGTAGATCCCGCAGCGGCAACCGTGGGCTCACGAAAACAGGGGTTTGGCCGATAATCAGACACCCGTTTCAGGCCAGCGGGGCCCCGGCGCCCGCCCTTTGGGCAAGGCACCACTCCGCAGGCACGATGCCGAGAATCTGGTATGCTGACGCCACACCGGCCGCCCCCAAAGCACAACGGCCAGCGCACGCGCCCGCAGACACGCCACGCCCCCGGAGACAAGCAATGTTCATCGCCGCAACGCTCGCACTGACCGCCGGACTCACCACCTCTCTCGCCGCCGCACCCGACGAAGCCATCCACCTCACCCAGATCGCCAAGGGCGCATCCGCGAAGCTCGGCGGCTACATGCCGCAAAGAACCACCTTCGCCGCAGAAAAGCCCGAAGGAATCACCAAGCTCCCCGAAGGGCTCACATCGCCCGCATTCGGCACGATCAACATCGGCGAAAGCGGCGTGCACTTCGTGATCGACGAGCCCGACGGCAAGCCCGCCTCGCTCTACATCGACGCCAACCGAAACGGTGACCTGACCGACGACGCGCCCGTTGAGTGGAAAGGTCGCGTCACAAAGGGCAAGGACGGCAAGCCCGACACAACCATGTACAGCGGCTCGGCCGTGATCGATATCGGCGAGAAGGACAAGCCCTTCCCGGCGAGCATCTCGATGTACCGCTTCGACCGCAACGACCCCTCCCGCGCCGCCCTCAAGTCAACCCTCCTCTACTACAACGACTACGCCTACCAGGGCGAAGTCACCCTCGGCGGCACAAGCTACAAGGTCATGCTCAACGACGCGATGGCCAAAGGAGACTTCCGCGGCGCAGCGCTGGCGGCCGATGCGCCAGAGACCGCTCGCTCCGGCGTCAGCCTGCTCATCGACGTCAACGGGAACGGCAAGTTCGAGTCTCGCGGCGAGCAGTTCGACATCGCCAGGCCCTTCAACATCGGCGGCACGACCTACGAAGTCAGCGGCATGGCCCGCGACGGCAGCTCGTTCAGGATCGTCAAGAGCAGCCGCACCGTCGCCGAGATCGCCCCGCCGCCCGACCACAGCATCGGCAAGCCGATCACCGCGTTCGAAGCGGTCGACACGCAGGGCAAGCCCGTCAAGTTCCCCGGCGACTACAAGGGCAAGATCGTGCTGATCGACTTCTGGGCAACCTGGTGCGGGCCCTGCATGAAGGAGATGCCAAACGTCGTGAAGGCCTACGCCAAGCACCACGAAAACGGCTTCGAGATCCTCGGCGTGTCCCTCGACAACGAGAAGTCCGTCGCCAACATGCCCGACGTCATGGCCAAAGCGGGCATGACCTGGCGTCAGATCGCCGACGGGAAGTACTGGAAAGCCGAGGTCGCGCAGAAATACGTGATCAACAGCATCCCCGCGACCTTCCTCGTCGACGGAACAACCGGCAAGATCCTCGGCGCCAACCTCCGCGGCGAAGCCCTCGACAGCGCAATCGAAAAGGCCCTCGACCGCAGCAACTGAGCAGGCCTCTGCTCAGCCGCAAACCGGTCGCGCAGGACGCTCAGTGCCCCGACCCGTCAGCCGACGCCGAGTTCGATGCACCCTGCGCTCCCGACGCTGCCGGCGTGTCACCGCCGGGCGCGTGCGGGTGAGCCGCCCCGGTCCGGCCACCGTGCGACGGCGCCCGGTCGGGGTTCAACGACTCGGCAACCCGATAGGTCGAGTCTCGCATGAGCATCACGAGCCAAACGGCAAGCCCAACCGCGATCAGCGGCACAAACCAGCAGAGCGCAACCGCCACGCGGCTGCTCCGCCCTCGCGGTTGCGCCGCACCCCGGCTCGTCTCGCCCGCGCACCCATCGCACCAGCGAACGCCGTGGTCCCCGGCGTCACCAAAGCTCCGTCCACAACGAGCGCACGTTGCCAAGGAAATGCTCCTGCACGAGAACGGCGTGGAGCATCCGAGCCTCGCGCCAATTCACAGACGAAACACAATTTGACCCGGCGTATGCGCAGCCACCGTGAACCCCGGGTGAAAACGCCCGGCGCTTAGCATCCGACAGGCGCCGACACACCTCGAACTCCACACGGCCCCAGCGTTGACGTGTACGCCACCCCCGCGATTGGGCGGGGTCCAAATCAGCCGACCCCGCCATTTGGAAAAATGGGCAACCCAGCCGCACCCCCGCGCAGAAAATACCTCCTCCGACAACAGAATCACCCTTGACAGACTCGCCAACCTGTGCATACTGAAAACGCTTACGGATGCGAAAACGACACGGGTAGACATGGGAGTGTCAGGCCCCGGGTCGGAGCGTCTCTCATCGTGTACGTGGGCTTATGGGAGGTTTGTCATGCGATCGATCGTTATCACATTGGCTCTGGCCGCTTCGGCCGGAACGGCGTCCGCTCAGTTGGCCGGCGTGAACGGCCTGAACATGGTCTACGGGAACGGCTTCAGCGGCTTCCCCTCGTCGACCACGTTGAACAACAACGGCCTCGCGGGCGTGCGCCTGCAGGAGACCATCGGCAACGACGCACCGGGCGGCGGCGACTTCGCCAACCGCTCCTTCGCGTTCCTGTCCTCAGACGGCGGCGCAACGCCCTACATGTACGACGGCGTCTCGTCGTTCAGCATCACCTACCGCCACCGCATGGCCCACAGCACCGACCCCGTGCTCCCCAACGGTTCTAACAACACCGAGGGTGGCCTCTGGTTCCTGCAGGGCGGCGTCACGCACCCGTACGATGACGGCGGCATCTTCACCACCGCTGGCGGCACCGCGTTCGTGGGCGGCATGGGCGCTGGCTTCAGCCTCCTGGCCGAGGGCAACGGCAGCAACGCCAGCTTCCCCGCGCTCACTCAGAACGGCTGGTACACCGTCCGCTTCGATTACTTCGCCCCCAACGCGCTCGGCGCCGGATCGCTCGCCAGCTACCAGGCGTCGATCCTCGATGAGAGCAGCGGAAACTACCGCATCAGCAACCTGACCTCATGGGATCAGGGCTCGTCGTGGCCCACCGGCCTCCAGGCAGGCACCGCCATCGGTTTCCGCTTCCAGAACGTCCCCGTTCTCGGCGTCGGCAACTACTTCGACGGCGAGTACGCGGGCATCACCATCGGCGCCGTCGTCCCGACGCCCGCTTCGATGGGCCTTCTCGCGCTGGGTGGCCTCACCGCCATGCGTCGTCGGCGCTGAATCGCAGCAACGCAGATCCTTCAGGATCTGCAAGCAATCGCATCCATTCGGGCGGCCCGGGCCAAAGGCCCGGGCCGCCTGCTTTTCAGCAGCACTCCCGCCTCCACATGTCCAGAGCGGATCGCGTCGCGCCTTCAATCCACCGAATCGGTGGATCAACGGTGGACAACGTGTCAATTGATTCGCCCGCGCCGATGAGGAGACTTCCTCAGATTGCCGTTTGACAAACGGTGGATCTTCGCGCATAATGGAAACGCTTACATGCTTCGGACGCGGGAGTGCGCGGCCTGATCTGGCCGCGTTGCGTGTGTCGAGTCGGCCGCCGGGCGTTCTGCTGGACGTCGCTTTGACGTCCAGTCGAGCCCAGAGTCGGCGAATGTCAGGGGCACTGGGAAGGTAAGGCCTCATGCTCGGAAACAAGTACGGCGAGTTCATCTCGACTGGCGGCGCAGGCGACTCGGTCAGTCGGCCCGCCGGTGCGTTCACCATCCGTGATCACAAGACGCCGATGCCCTGGTGCAACGTCATCAGCAACGGGCGTTTCGGCATGGTCATCAGCCACAACGGCGGCGGGTTCTCCTGGTTCGACGACGCCCAGCACTGCGTGCTGACGCGCTGGGAGATGGACCTCGCCCGCGACACCCACGGCAAGTTCATCTACATCGCCGACCTCGACAGCGGGCAGGTCTGGTCGGCCACCCCCGCACCCACCTGGCACGAGCAGGAGGGCTACTCGTGCACGCACGAAGTCGGCGCAACGACGTTCAAGAGTTCGGCAAACGGCATCCAAGTTGAGTGGACGCTGACGATCGCCCCCGACGACGCAGCGGAAGTCTGGCTTGTCAAAGTCAACAACGCCAGCGGCCGCCCGCGGCGCCTCCGCATCGCCTCGTGGTTTGAGTGGTGCTGCGGCGTGGCGCCCGACACCAAGCGCGAGTTCCACCGGCTCTTCTTCACCACCTGGCACGACGCCAAACGCCGGGCCGTGCTGGCGACGAAGAACATGTGGGACATCCCCCCCAAGAGCGAGAAGCAGCACTGGAACCAGCCCTGGCCCTACGTAGCCGGGTTTGCCATCGGTGGCGTGAAGTTCGATAAAGACCTGGTGCTGGCGGACAAGCGAGCCTTCCTGGGCCGCTACGGCCAGACCTTCAAGCCCGCCGCGATGACCGGCGCGATCCCCGCTGACGGCAAGTTCGGGCGCTTCGGTGACGCGGCCTGCGCACTCGGCGGCGACCTCACGCTTGCGCCGGCGCAGACCGCTTCCATGCACTTTGTGCTGGCGATCGGCAGCGACGAGCAGGCCTGCTGCGCGACGCTCGACAAGTTCGCCTCACCGGCCGCGGCGGCCGGTGCGCTCGAAGGCGCCCGCGCCAAGTGGGATGAACTCCTCGCCCCGGCCCGCGTCGAGACCGACCGCCCCGACTTTGACGCCATGGTCGGAACGTGGCTCCCCTACCAGGCGATCGCCGGCCGGCTCTGGGGCCGCACCGGCTACTACCAGCAATCGGGCGCGTTCGGATTCCGCGACCAGCTCCAGGACACCCACGTTTGGCTGGCCCTGGCGCCGCGCAAGTGCCTTGACCACATCCACCTCGCCGCCACCCGCCAGTTCACCGACGGCAGCGTGAACCACTGGTGGCACGCGCTCGCCGACTTTGGCAACCACACCGCCTGCAGCGACGACTACCTCTGGCTGCCGATGCTGGTCGCTTCGTACATCAAAGAGACCGGCGACTACGGCGTCCTGCGCGACCGCAAAGTCGGCTTCCGCGACGACCCGGACCTGAAGACCGACCTGCTGGACCACTGCATGCGGTCGTTCGGCCGAGCGTTCAAGCGGACCAGCCCGCGCGGCATCCCGCTCATCGGCTCGTGCGACTGGAACGACGGCCTGAGCGCCATGGGCGTTGGCGAAAAGGGCGAGAGCGTCTGGCTCGGGTGGTTCCTCGCTTACCTGCTGCGCGACTGGGCGACCATGCTCGACCACATCGGTCGCACCAGCGAGGCGGCCGACTTCAAATCACGACGGGCGAAGTACCTCACAGCAATCAACGATCACGCTTGGGACAGCGCCGGCGGGTGGTACCGCTACGGCACCAAGGACAACGGCGACTGGGTGGGCGCTTCCAGCAGCGCCGAGGGCAAAATCCACCTCAACGCACAGACCTGGGCCATCATGTGCGACGGCGCCCCCGACGACCGGGCCGAGGCCGCATGGACGAGCGTGCGTGAGAAGCTGCTGAGCGACTACGGCCCGCTCCTGCTCGCACCCGCCTACACCGTTCCAGACGCGAGCATCGGCTACGTCACCAGGTACGCGCCCGGCGCCCGCGAGAACGGCGGCGTCTACATGCACGCCGCAACGTGGGCCCTGCTGACGGCCTGCAAGCTCAAGGACGCAGCGAGCGTCGAGAAGATCTGGGGCTCGATCAGCCCCCCCACCCGCTGCGGCGGCGAAAAGGGCGACGCCGAGAAGTACTGGGCCGAGCCGTATGTCCTGCCGGGCAACGTCGACGGACCGCTGAGCGAAATGCCCGGCCGCGCGGGCTGGACGTGGTACTCAGGCTCAGCGGCCTGGCTGCACAAGGTCGCCCTGGAGTGGATGGTTGGGCTGCGCCCGACGCTCGAAGGGCTCGTCGTCGACCCGTGCCCCGCACGCAGCATGGGCAAGGTCGACGTCACGCGGACCTACCGCGGGCGCTCGATCCGCGTGCGGTTCGACGCCGCGGACTTCTCGCCCGGTACCCGCTGCACGGTATTGATGAACGGCCGTGAACTCCCTTCGGGCATCGTGACCCCCGAGTTGCTGGCACAGGCCGGCGCACCAAACGCGGAGAGTGTGGAACTGGAGTGCCGGTGGGGCACGAACGGACAGAAGGGGGCGGAGAAGAGCGCGCAGCCGGCAAGCGTCAGCGGCCGGGCGCGGCGGCGGTGAATCGCGGATTCATGGTGGTGGACACCAGGAGCAGGCACATGAACATCGCACCCGTATCGTCAAGCACACAGCGCAACGCGAAGCCGCACGGCTTTACTCTGATCGAACTGCTGGTGGTGATCGCCATCATCGCCCTGCTGGTGAGCATCCTGCTGCCGGCCCTCACGAGCGCTCGCCGCTCGGCGTGGACAGTTGTCTGCGCCAGCAATATGAAGCAGATGGGCTACGGCGTCACCATGTACGGCAACGACATGAAGGACCCGAGCTTCATCGACGTGCTGTTCCGCCCGAGCCCCGCCGCGCCGCTCATCTCCGACATGACCCGCGTGCCGCTGATCCTTGAGGAGTATCTCGGCGGGCGGCGTGTCTGGGAGGCCGCCGACTATACCGGGAACACGCCCCCGCAGGACAGGCGCAGGGTCGACCCTTCCATTCAGAAGTTCTTCGAGTGCCCAACCGCAAAGGGCATCCGGTCGGTCCGCAACCCGAGCAACGTGCAGTACCTCCAGAGCGGCGCACGCGGGTTCTACACGTGGTCGCCGTCTGAACTTGTCCCCGAGAACCAAGTGCGTTGGAACGAATACTGGTTCAACGACTCAGCGCCCGGCTCGATCAACGGCCGCTCGTACGGCGTAGCGGGCGTGTCGTTCGCGAAGATGCGCAACCCCAACTGGGTCGTCTGGGCGATCGATGCCCTCGACGAGTTCCCCCGCCACCAGGACCGTGAGATCAAACTCGGCGACGGGTCGACCAGCGGTGGCCGTTCGGGCACAAACAACCTGCTCTTCGGCGACACGAGCGTGCGGCTGATGCCGTACACCGAGTACTACCTCAAGGGTGATCCGTACGGCTCGTACGCCCAGTTCTGGAACTGGGGTCACCTGTACCCCAACTGAATCGCCGCAGACAAAGGGAGCACGCACATGTCGAGCATCCGAGAGCAACTCAACGCCCGCCCCTGGCTGGGCTGGGCGTTCGCCGGGGTCGTCGTTGTCGCCTCGGTGGTGACGTTTATCCGCATGCGATCCAGCGACGACGGCGCAATGAGCGGTGATGCGCTGACCGAAGAGGTCACGATCCGATACACCGACACGGGCGAGACCGTGAGCATGCTGCGCGGCCGCCTCACGCGGGAACTGCTCGGCAAGGACGGCAAGCTCGATCCTTCTCAGGGCATCCGCAACCCAAAGACCGGCGAACTGAGCGGCGTGCTCGTCAACGACAAGCAGTGGCAGAAACTCGTTGCCGAGATCAATGCGCTGAAGGAAGACGCCGCCAGAAACAAGTCGGCATCGAACCGCTAACCTCTCCCCCGGGGGGGGGGAGCGCTCGACGCGGTTAGTGCAGCAACGGCGGAGGTTGGCTCCCGCGCGGATCGGTACACTCATGCCATGGCCAACGCCGCCGACATCTCACGACGCGTAGTGCTCGGCGCCATGGGCGCAGCCGCCGCGGGGTTTGTCGCCTTCGGTCCGCGTGGCGGGGGTGACGACGCACCAAAGGGCGCAGTCGTCATCGACTACTGGGAAAAGTGGACCGGGCACGAAGGAAAGGCGATGCAGCTGGTCGTTGACGAGTTCAACGCCTCGCAGCGCGGCGTCTTCGTCCGCTACTTCGTCACCGGCAACATCGGCCAGAAGGCACTCATCGCCATCGCCGGGGGCACGCCCCCCGACCTTGTCGGACTCTGGAACTTCAACGTCCCCGCGTACGCCGAGAGCGGCGCAATCCTGCGGCTTGACGAGCTTGCCGCGAAGGAAGGAATGAACCTTGGCCAGTACCGGCGCGGCATCCAGGAGGTAATGACCACCGGGCGCGGCGCCGAGCGAAAGTGGTACGGCGTCGTCAATACAGCCGGCACACTCGCGATGTACTACAACAGGAAGCTCTTCGCCGAGGCGGGGCTCGACCCGGCCCGGCCGCCGAGAACAATCGAAGAGCTCGAGTCGGCACACGCCGCACTCACAAAGAGGAACGAGAACGGGTCGTTCGTCCAGACCGGCTTTCTCCACGGCGAGCCCGGGTGGTGGAGCTGGATCTGGGGGTACCACTTCGGCGCCAGCATCTTCGACGAAGCCTCCGAGCGGGCAACCATCGACCTGCCCCAGCACGCGGCCGCCTACCGCTGGCTGCAGCGCACGGTGCGCGGCTTCGGCGACAGTGACACCGAAGCCGCCAAGGCTCTGGAACTGTTCCGTCAGGGGTTTGGCAACTACAACACGCCGCAGAACGCGTTCCTCGCCGGAAAGGTCGCGATGGAGATCCAGGGCCCCTGGCTTGCGAACATGGTTGAAGAGTTCGCGCCCGGGCTCGACTACGGCGTAGCGCCTATGCCCTGCGCCGCTGCGATCTACGACGAAGAAAACCCCGTGGCACTCGTGGACACCGACGTGCTGTGCATCCCGCGCGGCGCAAAGCACCCCGAGGCCGCGATGAAGTTCATCGCCTTCACCCAGAAGCAGGAGATCACCGAGCGGCTTGCGCTGGCGCACTGCAAGATCTGCCCGCTGGTGAACGCCAGCGACGGGTTCATCAAGGCGCACAAGAACCGTGGGCTGGCCGTGCACAACGCGCTGGCCGACTCTCCACGGGCGTTTGTGGTGCCCAAGACGCGCGCCTGGCCCGAGATCAAGGACGACTTCGACGCGACCGTTCAACGGATGTGGCGGCTGGAGGTTGAGGCCGACGCCGCACTCAAGGGCGTGCAGTCGCGTGCGCAGGGGTACATCGACCGGGTTGTAGAGCAGCGGGCTCGCCGGTACGGCAAGGCTTGACGGCAAAAGAGAACGTTCAAAAGTCACATCCGCAGAAAGCAGAAGGCTCAACGCTGAAAGTTCAAAGCTCAAACCCGGATGTCGCGCAACGCAGCGGGTTGCTGCGGCGCTACCGGCACACGCTGGCCGGGGTGACCTGGTCCAGCCCGTGGCTGTTCGGCGGGCTGGTCTTCGTGCTGCTGCCGATGGGGCTGAGCCTCTACTTCTCGCTGACCGACTATTCGCTGCTTGAGCCGCCAGTCTGGGTCGGGGCCGGCAACTACCGGCGGCTGATGGACGACCCGCGCTTCTGGCTGAGCGTCCGCAACACCGCGCTCTTCTCCGCGGTCTTCATCCCGCTGGCGACGGCGCTGAGCCTCGTGCTCGCCGTCGCGCTGAGCGGCACACTGCGCGTCGGCAGGTTCGTCCAGGCGTGCATCTTCATCCCCACCCTGGTGCCGATGGTCGCGACGGCCGTCGTCTTCTCCTGGCTGTTCAACGGTGAATACGGCCTGGTCAACGCAGGGCTCAGGGCGATCGGCCTGGAAGGGCCAAGCTGGCTCACAAGCAGGGCGTGGGCCGTGCCCGCGCTGGTGCTGCTGAGCCTCTGGTCGATCGGCCAGCAAGTGGTCGTCTACATCGCGGCGGTTCACGAGGTGCCCGCCGAGCTCCACGAGGCCGCCCGCCTCGACGGCATGAGCGTGGTCGGCCGGTTCTTCCGCGTCACGCTGCCGATGATCTCGCCGGTGGTGCTGTTCAACGTGATCGTGCTGACGATCAACACGCTCCAGGTCTTCGCCCAGCCGTACATCCTCTTCCGCACCAAGGACGGGCAGAACGACGCGGGGCTCTTCTACACCATGCACCTCTACGACAACGCTTTCGTCTACCAGCAGATGGGCTACGCAAGCGCCATGGCATGGATCCAGCTCCTCGTGGTGCTGGCCCTGACGGCGGCGATGTGGTGGGCGAGCAGGCGGTTTGTGCACTATCGAGCGGCGTAAAGGAAAAGCTCAAAGCTGAAAGCTCAAAGCTCAAATCAGACAAAGGCAGGAACTCAAGTGGCAAGACTCCGCGCGGACTTCATCGAGCGAATCGACACCTTTGCGGATCGCGTGTTGGATGTGATCGCCGCGCTTGAACGGACAAAGTGCCCCCACTTCGTCCGAGATCAAATGGGCCGCTCGGGAACCGCCGTTGGAGCGAACGTCTGCGAGTCGACCGCGGCCCTCAGCGCCAAGGACTTTGCAAAATGCCTGGGTGTAGCACTCAAAGAGCTTGCCGAGACCCGCTACTGGCTCCGGGTAGTCGGTCGAAGGAGTTGGGTCAAGCCAGAACGGCTCGCAAAGCTCCACGATGAGAGCGAGCAACTCCAGCGCATCCTTGCGACAATGGCCGCCCGCACGTCGGAGAAACTCCGTGGCTGAATCATGCTGCACTCCGGCCTGCCTCTCTTTGAGCTTTGAGCTTTCAGCTTTGAGCTTTCTCCGATGAAGAGACCCTACCGACTCCATCCCGCCCGACTCCTCCTCAGCATCGCGCTGCTCGCGGCGTCGCTGGTGTTCATCCTGCCCCTCATCTGGATGGTGAGCACGAGCGTAAAGCCAGAAAAGCAGGCCGCAAGCCAGGAGATCCGTCTCCTCCCCGACCCGGCCGGCAGCACGCTGCCGCAGGCGGTCGAAAACTACAGCGCGGTCTGGCACGACAGCACCGTGCAGTTCCCGCTCTACCTGCGCAACACGCTGATCGTGGCGATGCTCGCAGTCGCGGGGATGACCCTCAGCAGCGCCGTGGTGGCCTACGGGCTGTCGCGAATCAGATGGAAGGGACGGGGCGCGGTCTTTGCCGTCACACTGGCAACGATGATGATCCCGTTCCCCGTGCTGATGGTGCCGCTGTTTGCGATCTTCAAGCAGCTCGGATGGAACGGAACGCTCGCGCCGCTATGGGTGCCCGCGTGGTTCGGGGGCGCGTTCAACATCTTCATGCTGCGCCAGTTCTTCATGGGGATCCCCAAGGAACTCGACGAAGCGGCACGGATCGACGGGATGGGCCACTGGGGGATCTTCTGGCGGGTCATCTTGCCGCTGAGCCGGCCCGCGCTGGCGGTCGTGGCGTTGTTCCACTTCGTTTACGTATGGAACGACTTCATCGGGCCACTGATCTACCTGCACCACCGCGACACCTACACGCTCGCCCTCGGGCTCCAGCTCTACCAGAGCCAGGCCGGACAGACACCCTGGAACCTCCTGATGGCGGCGAGCACGCTCGTTGTCTTACCGCTGGTAATGCTGTTCATCGTGACGCAAGGGTCCTTCGTCCGCGGCATCTCCGCCGACGGACTGAAGGGCTAGGAGCTCAACGCCCTGGCGCACCTGAGGAGGAGGGGTGAGCGTGCGCTGCCCCGTCCGTTGGGGAGGCCCACTCGATCGGGGGTTTCAGTCAGATTCTCGCCTCCGTGCGCTGCGACACGCGGGCATGACCTTGCCAGCCCTGCCAGGTTCAAAGTGAATTTGGGAAAGACCTTGCGTGAAGCTGGAATATCGGTACAATGTAAAGGCTTACTCGTGTGTATTTCGTCGCGTTTCGGCGTTGATCGGTTGGGGGAACCGCGTCCATGCCTCATACTCATCGGTGTTCAACGACAGGAGCAGAACCATGCGGAAGATGTGCATAGCAGCGGTCGTCGGCGCGGCTGGGCTGGCCTGCGTCGCCAACGGACAATTGAGCGACACGCTCACCAACGGCGGTTTCGAATTGACCTGGCTACAGGCGGGCAGGCCGGCAAACGCGCGCCCGGGCGACATCTTCGGCTTCACAGACAACAACGACCCCGCCGCCTCCGTCAGCACCCAGTTCTTCCACAGCGGCCAGCGCTCGATGACCATCGGCGCGATCGCCGGCAACGCCTTCCACGGCTACACCACCGACACGCTCGACTCCATGCCGCCGAACTTCACGTTCCTCTATTACGACGTGCCGATCAGCTGGCAGATGGGCGACCTGCGCTGGTCCATCTGGTACATGATCCCGTCCGACCAGTCGCTCGGCGAGCCGCCGACGCCGAACTGGCCCGTCGACGCGAACCCCGGCCAGGACTTCATGTGGCCCGACGGCTTCGCGCCGGCGTCAATGAAGATCGACGTCAAGGGTGCCGGCAACGGCTTCCAGAACAACGCGTCGTATGACGGCTGGAACTTCGGCTTCCAGCGTGATGTCCGCGCACAAGCCTCCCTCCAATGGGGCACCACCAACGGCGTCTGGATGCAGCGCACCATCACTTGGCCCGCCCGCACCGCAAACCTTCAGGGCTGGAAGGACCAGGTCGAGTCCAACGCCGCGGGCAACTACTCCCTCCCCGCGCCCGGCACCTGGCCCAACCCGCCCGCTGGCCAGACGCGCTGGCCAGACCGCGCCAAGATCACGTTCGGCCGCTTCAACCCGTCAGCGATCGCCAGCGGCGGCGCGATCTACTACGACGACTTCACGTTCACGCAGCTCCCCGCCGGCCCGGCACCCTGCGGCCCCGCGGACGTCGGCGGCCAGGGCGGTGTCCCCGGCGCTGACGGCGTGCTCGACAACAACGACTTCATCGTCTTCATCGACTACTTCTTCGCCAACGACCCCCTCGCCGACCGCGGCATCCAGGGCGGCGTTGCCGGCTCAGACGGCGCCTGGGACAACAACGACTTCATCGTCTTCATCGATCAGTTCTTCAGTGGCTGCGCCGGATAACGGGCGACGCCGGCCCTCCGGCGCCGTCTTCGGAGAGTAAATCTGCATGACCAGGAGCGCGGCACATCGCCGCGCTCTTGCTTTTGAGTCCCGCATCAGCACATTCTGCGTGCGAGCATCCCGCCACGCCCTCTGATCGTACAACGGTGATGACCCGACCTGCCCAGCCAGCCCGGCGCAGCGCGATCGCGAAGCTCTTCGCAGCGGTGTGCGTGACCTGCGCCGCGATTGCCGCCGCTGCCCCCGTCGTCGGCCCGTGGCCCGCACCCACAGGGGCCGGTGCAAAGCAGGTCGCCGCCGCTGGCCTGGGCGGGCTCTGGGCCGCAAGCGACGGCACAACGATCGAGGTTCGAGACATCCGCCAGCAGGCCCGCCTCACCCGTTCGCTCGCCGACCTTGCTCCAGTGATCAGCGGCCTCGACACCGCGACCGCCCGGTTCGGCCGCCTCTGCTTCAGCGAGAGCGGCCGCCTGCTCTTTGTGGTCGTGCGCCGACCCGTGACGGGGAATCCGGGTGTAGCTCGGTACGACGACATCGTCCGCATCGACGGAGAGACCGGCGCGATGTCGCTGTTTGCAAGCGCGGCCATCCCGCCCGCCCGCGCGGGCACCGCCAGCGACGCCACAACGCACTGGGGAGGAAGGCTCTACACCGCGTCAATCGGCGCAGTCAAGGTGCGCTCCGCGCAGCGGAACGAAACCGCCGGCACAAGCCAGGGCGATATCCAGACCCAGGCGGGGGTTGAGGTGGCCGCGGTCACCACCGACCGTGTGGGCGGCCTGCTGCTGGCTGTCGATGCCAACGGCGTGCTCTTCCGCGCATCACCCGCGCCCGGCGTCGCGACGCCGATCGGCAACGTGGGCACAGGCGTCCAGTCGATCGCTTTCTCTGAGCACTTTGGCGGACCTGCAACCGCGGGCCTCTACATCGGCTACTCAGACGGGCGCGTGCGCTTCGTGCCCGCTGCTTCCGTTCGCGGCACCCCGCCGGCCGCCTCGCTCGACTACACCATCGGTCAGGGCCCGCAATCGGTCGCCGCCGGTGCAGACGGGAGCCTGCTGATCGGCGACACCACCGGCGCACGCCTCGTGACCGACAGCACAGACACGAGGCTCGGCTTCGACCAATGGCTGATAGACGAGGTCCAGCAGCAGATCACCTTTGCCAAGGGGCTGATCTCACCGCAGGGTGAGCCCGCAGGGTGGGTGATCGACGGCGACGTCGCCGTGGGTGGCACGCTCTTTCACCCGGCAACCCCAGACGGCGCCGCCTGGGTCGTGCTCATGCTCACCACCGCCGACGAACTCTTCGCAGACCCTGACGCGCGCCCGCTGGTGCGCACGGTGCTCAAGCGGTACGCCGGCCAGGCGTCAGGCCCCGCTCCCTCGCGCAACGCCGACGGCATCTACCGACACTGGATCGACCCGCTCACCGGGGGCGCAAAGAACGGCTGGGACCCCGAGTTCGCCACGATGAGCACGATGAAGATCGTGGCCGCCGCCGCCCGCGCGGGCGAGCACTTCTCGCACGACGCCCAGATCGTGAGCGCTGCCCGCCAGATCTGCTGTTCAGTCAGCAACTGGGACGGGTACGTCATCCCCAACGGACGCTTCATGCTCCTCAAGGGGCTCGCCACCGGCCCGGACCCCAACGCATGGTCTCAGCCCTTCCACGAGGGCATCATCTTCATGCAGCAGGCGGGGTTCTACGGCACAAACGACACCACCTTGACGTACAACTCCTGGCTCAACCGCGCAACCATGCCGAGCGCCTCGTTTATCACCGGGCGCAGCGTGGCAGGAGACTCCGGCGGGTTCGGGCCGGCCTTCATCTCCATCTATCCCGCCCTGCTCGTTGACGACTACCGCGCCCGGAGCGACTGGCGCCAGCAGGTCGCCAACGTCTCGTCATCGGCGGCCGCATGGACCGACGACAACGCACCGCGCTGGTTCACCGTCTTCTCAGCCGGAACGACCAAGCCGGAATGGGGCGGCTACCACGCCGACGCGATCAACAACGCACCGGGAAACGTCACCACGCTCACCGCGCTGTGCGGGCTTGCGGGCCGCGCCGATGGCCTGGGTGTGCGCGAGGCAACCGCCGCATACCACGCCTACCGCACCGGCGCACGCCAGGCCTTCCGGTCCGGCGCGAGCCTGCTCTACAGGCGTTCGAACGTCGACCCGGCCTGGTCGCCGCCGGATGCGGGACTCCCCGACGTGTCGATGGGCGGGCTCGGCCTCGCCGAACTGCTCTCGCCCGGCCTCATCGACCGACTCCTCGCCCGCGGGCTCCCCGTGTGCAGCGCTTGCACCGCGGACGTCGGCAGGCAAGGCGGCGTCACCGGGCCCGACGGGCAGCTAGACAACAACGACTTCATCGTCTTCATCGGTGCGTTCTTCGACGGCAACCGGCTGATCGCCGATGTGGGGATGCAAGGCGGCGTCGCCGGCGCCGACGGCTCGCTCGACAACAACGACTTCATCGCGTTCATCGACGCGTTCTTCGCCGGCTGCCAGCCCTGATCGAGCACTCCCCCCCTCCCCTCCCCTCCCCGCCTCTCCCCGCCCCGCCGCCCCCCCGCCAGCATCAACGGCCCGCTCAACTCGCCAGCGAGTCCCGCGCCGGGTCGATCCCGAGAGACTTCATCTTCTTGTAGAGCGTCGTGCGGTTGATGTTGAGCGCCTCGGCCGCCTTGACGCGGTTCCAGTTCGACGCCTTGAGGGCGTTGAGGATGATCTGCTTCTCGGGCTCTTTCAGCGCGTCGCCCAGGCTCTGCGCATCGGGCGCGGTGCGCAGCGCGTGCAGG
>CAYOGE010000005.1:0-164711 GCA_964403525.1 uncultured Phycisphaeraceae bacterium
TCCGCCGGTCTGTCAACGCCGGCCATCGTCGGCGGGGGGGTGGGGGGGTGGGCTGGGCGGGCATCTGGGGAGCAGGGTATTGGCTGCAAGGCCGGGGGGCAAAGCCCTTGTACGTCGGGTAGCATTGGTGTCTGCACGGAAATTGCTTTTCGCACGGTCGAAGGAGTCGACGCATCATGGCCATCCAAACCGCCTCACGCCCCGCACTGTTGATCGCCGCGCTGCTGCTTGGAGCGCCGTGCGCGCTCACGCTGGCCCCGATGGCCAGTGCCTTTGCACAGGAAGGGGCTTCGACGCGCGTAGACACATACGTTGTGGTATTCACCGCCGCGGAAGTGCCCGTTCGTGCCGGGAATTCAACGATCTACTACCCGATCGTTTTTCCAAAGCCCGGCGACAAACTCGTGGTTGACGCTGAAACGACCGGCTGGCTCCGCGTGATGTACCCCGCCGGTGTCCGTGCGTTTGTCGCGGCCGATGAAGCGCAGGAGAGCGGGGCTGGCAAGGTCCGGCTGGTCAAGGCGAGCAAGCTCAAAGCACCGAACGCCAACAGCGGCGTCAAGGGAGCGTTCCTGGGTGTCCAGGAGACAGAATTGCCGATCGGGACCGAGTTCAAGCTGGTCGAGACGATCAAGGACGATTCAGGAAAAGTGCTCGCTTATTCGATCGAGCCGCCGGCGAGTGCCCGCGGCTGGATCAGCCGAGAGGCTGTGAGGCGTGCGACCGATAGCGAGGCAGCGCCGGTGCTCGCCGCGCTCGGGGGGGCGAATGCTCCTTCGGTGCCTGCAGTTGCCGTCACGCCGAACCCCGTTCAGGCACCGGCCGAGGTGCCCGCAACGCCCAAGTCCGATCAGCCGCAGCCTGTCGCACCGCCGCCCGCCAGCCCGGTTAATCCTCCCGAGGTGGTGCAGCCGCACAGCCCTGTCGCCCCGCCATCGGCAGAGCCAGCCCCGGCCCCTGCGCCCGGTGCCCAGCCGGCGCTCGCCCCGCCCCCGAGCGCACCGGTTGTGATCCCCACCGCGCCGCCCGCAACAGCGACGCCGGGAACTCCGCCCCCCGGCATGGAGATCCCAGGCACCGTGCCTGTTGGTGACAAAGACGGTGGCGGCGCGGCCTTGCCCCGCACGGTTCAACCGACAGCGCCGACACGCGCCGCGAGCTTTGAGAGCCTCAAGGACCTCTACAACACCGTTCGAGCGCAGCCCGCCGCCAGCGCTGAGCTTGACCAGGCGATCGCTGAGTTTGAGCGGTTCAAGGGCTCGCTCGGTTCCAGCGCGAGCGCGATGGCGCAGGCGAAGCAACTGGACGCGTACATCGCTGCGATGAAGCTCCGCAAAGAGGTGCGCGACCTCCAGAGCGCAAACGCCGCCCTCAACCGCGAGACCGAGCTGCTCAAGAGCGACGTCGGCAGGCGCGTGATCGAGCTCGAGAAGCAGCGTGTGTACGACGTCATCGGTCGGCTCGTGCGCAGCACGGTGTATGACGGGGGGCGAGCCCCCGTGCTTTACCGCGTAATGTCGCCCGAGCCGGGATCGGCACGCACGCTCGGGTACCTGCTACCGGAGCAGAAGTTCGATTACGCGAACAAGCTTGAGCAGGTGGTGGGCATTATCGGTGAGCTGCGACCCGACGAGTCGCTGCGCACAAACCTGATCATCCCCAAGCGTGTGGACGTGGTCTCGCTCGCGCCGATCGTGATCTCCCCGGAGATCCCCGGCGCATTCGTCCCGGCGGTCCCGCCGAAAGCCTCGACCCCAGCAGACCCTGCGCCTGCTGCACCGGCCAGGCCCGCGAACGAAATGCCGCGACTTCCCGGCAACCCCCCGCCGGCCATTGCGCCAGCTACGCCCGCGCCCACGGATCAGCCCGAAAAGCCCTAAGGTGCGTGCCGAGCACTCCGAGCGCCCGCTTTGAGCGGGCGTTGTCATTTGAACAGCGTCGCTCTGGCGACCGAGCCGCCCCCGGCAGAGCCGCGTTCGATCGGCTACATTCGCTCATGCAGCTCTCACGCCGAGTCACGTCGCTGAAGCCCTCGTCCACCGTTGCCGTCATGAACAAGGCAAAGGCGCTCAAGGCCGCGGGCGTTGACGTCCTGAACTTCTCAGCCGGAGAACCGGACTTTCCTTCACCCCCGGCGGCGGTTGAGGCGGCGTGCGCCGCGATGCGGGCGGGGAACACCAAGTACATCGACACCGCCGGAGACCTTCAAACGCGCGAGCTGATCGCGAAAATCCTCACCGAGGTGAACCACATCCCCGGCGTGACCAGGGACCACGTGCTGGTGACCGCCGGTGTGAAGATGGCGCTCTACCTCACGTTCCAGGCGCTCTTCGACGTAGAGAAGGAGGGTGAGCAGAAGGAGCTGCTGCTGCCCGTGCCGTCGTGGGTCAGCTTTGCGCCGATGGCGCAGCTGGCGGGCGCAAAGGTCGTTGAGATGGCGACGGCGCCAGAGGGCGACTTCAAGATCACGCCGGACCAGCTCCGCAAGGCGATCACGCCGCGCACGCGTGCGATCCTGATCAACAGCCCGAGCAACCCGTGCAGCACGATGTACTCTGGCCGAGAGCTTGAGGCGCTCGCCGCGGTGATCGCCGAGGCCGCCCGCACGGTATCGCCGGAGCTCGTCATCGTCGCCGATGAGCTCTACCAGAACATCGTTTTCGGCAGCGTTCCGCACGTCTCGATCGGCTCGTTCGCGAACATCGCCGAGCGCACGCTGACGATCAACGGGCCGGGCAAAAGCTTCGCGATGACCGGCTGGCGACTGGGCTGGGTGAGCGGGAGCGGTGACTTCGGCAGGCAGCTCGTCGGCGCGCTGACAAAGCTGCAGGGGCAGAGCATCACGTGCGTCCCGGGGTTCTCGCTCGCGGGCATGCGGGCCGCGCTGACCGAGTGCAAGCCGGAGCTGGAGAAGATGCGGACCGCTTTTGCCAGGCGGGCTGAGGTGATGTTCGGTGAATTGAGCAAGGTGCCGGGTGTGAAGGTGGCCAAGCCTATCGGTGCGTTCTATGTGTTCCCTGATATCTCCGCGCACCTCGGCAAGACCACGCCAAAGGGCGTCAAGCTCAACGGCGCAGCAGACTTCGCCGGCGCGTTGCTCGACGAGCACAGCATGGCCTGCGTGCCCGGCGAAGACTTCTCGTCCCTGGTGGGGCACAAGCACATCCGCATGTCGTTCGCCTGCTCGGAAGAGCAGATCCGCGAGGGCGTGCGACGGATCGGGCTCTTCATCGCCTCACTGAAATGACGGTCAGTGCTTCGGCTGCTGCGTCGGGGCGGCCGGGTAGATCGACACTCCCGGAGCGATCGGCGTGCCGAACGGACCCGGCGCGGGCGTGGTCCAGGCGGGTTCGCCAGTGAGGCGGGCGACCCAGAGCTGGCTGCTGGGCTTCGCCTCACCCTCGAGTTTCGGGCCACGCTGGCTCGTCCACATCATGAACCGGCCGTCGTCGGAGAAGACGGGCAGGCCGTCGAAGCCGTCGGCGCTTGTGACGCGGGCCTTGCGCAACTGCGACGCGGGCCTGGCCGGGTCAAACTCGATCGCGAACACCTCGTAGTTGCTGTGGGCAACCGCGCTCGTTGCGTAGACCATGTACTTCATTGATGGGTGCCAGTAGGGGCACCACGAAACGATCTGGTCGTCCGCGGTGAGCTGAATCTCACGCTTGATGCCGGTGATCCGCCCGCCCATGTACTCGGCATCTCCGCTGTCGAAGGCGAGTTCGGCAACGAAGAGCTGCAGGTTGTTGTCGCCCTTGCGGTCGGAGCGGTAGCAGATCCACTTGCCGTCGGGCGAGAAGAACGGTCCGCCGTCGTACCCCTGCGCCTGCACCAGCGGCGTATGTGATTTCGTCGGTTCGTCGTACACCCAGATATCAGGACTTTTGGTCCTGGGGTCGACGTACGTGTAGAGCAGGCTGCGTCCCTTGGGTGACCAGGAGCACTCGGCCATGTACCCCGGCCCGTTGGGCGGCGACAGCAGTGGCGCCACCGTCGGGCCCTCAGCGCCTCGTGCTTCGGCGGTTGACCCGGAGCTTCCGGGCTCGCTCTCGTGCTGCTCAGCCATCACCTCGGCGCTGATCGCCGGAACCGTCGAGGTCACCACACGCATCTCGGGTGGAAAGCTCCACATATAGCTGCCGCGCTGGCGCTGGTAACCCGGAGTATCCGTGCTCGGTGGAGGGGGCGTCAGCGTTGAGCCGAAGATCAACTTGCCCCATGCCCGCTCCCGGCTGAGGGGCTCGAACCACGCGCACGTGTTCGCCGACCCTTCCGGGCTTATCCGCAGGGGCTCCCCCAGCGCCGCCGGCGTTCCGTCAGCGTCGTACGTCAACCGGGCGACGTACATGCCGTAGTTTGCAGACGCTTCCTTCCCCGGTGCCGGACGCTCAACGCCCTGAAACACCACCCATCGCGGCGGCGTTTGATGGTCGAAGTACGCTTCCCCCGCTTTGAAGAACCGCTCAGGATGCGTGAGCTGAATGTGGCCGGTGAGGTACGGTGCCTCAAGCCCCTTCCAATCCAGCGGCGCGGCGTTCGCCGGTGCCGCCGCGGCGGGCTGGCTGAGGATCATCGACGTGGCAAGCACGGCAGATAGCAGCATCGCCCATCGTAGTGAGAAGGGCCCGCCGTGCGTTGCCTCTTGGGCGGCTCGAACCCATCAGTTTGGGTAAAGTACGGACAATCACCGAAGCGTTCAGCGCCGTTTGTTTCGGGGCCGCGCGCGGTCTAACCTTGCCCCCACGTTTCATCCGCTGCTCCCGGGCCCGGTCGTACCGGCTGCGTGGGGGCAAGCCCAGAGCGGAAAGGCCCGTTCCATGTCACAGTTCAACCGTTTCGCCCCCCCCCAGAAGGTCAAGGTCGTCAAGAAGACTGCCGGCGGCAAGGTCATCATCGATTACAAGGATGTCGACAAGCTCCGCCGCATGATGTCCCCCAACGGCAAGATCTTCACCAAGAAGCGCACCAGCAGCACCGCCGGCGAGCAGCGCATGCTCTCCCAGGCGATCAAGCGTGCACGCTTCATGGGCCTGCTCCCGTACACGTCCGCGACGCTCTGAGCGCCGCTGAGGCACCAGCAGTTCACACCGGCCCCGACCCCGCGTCGGGGCCGTTTGTTTTTTGGACCGGCGGGCGGTGCGGGCGGGTACACTCGCGCGCCATGCCTCCACGCAACGAGCGAGACTACACGCGGCTCCCCGGCCTCTTCCCGCCGTCTGGGACGCGTGCTGAGGTCATGCGGGCGGTGGTTGACGCGCTCTGGATGACCTTCAAGGACGAGGGGCTGTCGTGGATCGGTTTCTATCTTGTGAACCCCGATGCGCCGAGCGAGCTGGTGCTCGGGCCGAGCCGCGACAAGCCCGCCTGCTCACCGATCGGGCTGCACGGCGCGTGCGGGCAGTCGTTCGTTTCGAAGAAGGCGCTGGTGGTTCCGGACATAGCGAAGCTGGGCGACGGGTACATCGCCTGCGACCCGCGCGACCGGAGCGAGGTGGTGGTGCCGTGCGTTGAGGTCGACAACACCTGCTGGGGCGTGCTCGACGCCGACAGCTACGACACCGGCGCGTTCACGATGCACGATGCGCTCTGCCTCATGCGGCTGCTCCGCCACACGCGGCTCTCTCACCACGGCGACGAACGCCCCAGCATGGTCAAGATCATCTGACGCGCCGTGCCGGACGGGTCAGAACGGCGCGGGCGATTCAACCACCACGCGTACGCCGATCGAAGGATCATCAAACGCCAGCCTCTCCGCGTGCAGAAGAAGCCGCGCAGCACCCGCTGCGTTCGCGCCGCCGTACAGCGGATCGCCGACGATCGGGTGCCCGGCGTGGGCGCAGTGCACGCGGAGCTGGTGGGTGCGCCCGGTGATGGGCGTGAGCTCAAGCCTCGTGCGCCCGCCGGTTCGCTCGATGACCCGGAACTCTGTAACGGCCGTTTTTCCGTCCAGAGGATCGACGATCTGCCTGGGGCGGTTGGGAACGTCCAGTCGCATCGGGGCTTCGAACCGGCCGCTCTCGCTCGTCAGCAAACCCTCAACGACCGCGACGTAGCGCTTCTCCACCGTGCGGGCCTCAAACTGCATCGACAGTGCACGCTGGCGCTCCGCGTCGAGCGCGACCAGCAGGATGCCCGAGGTGTCCATGTCAAGCCGGTGGACGGTGATCGGGCCAGCGGCCTGCGGCTCGTGCTCCACCACCCAGGAGACTGCATTCACAGCCCCGGCGTCGCCCTTGCCGGGCACCGACAGCACGCCGCTCGGTTTTTCGAGCGCAAGCCAGCCGGAACCGCGACTCAGCACGCGAACACCCCTGAGGCGCTCCAGGGCGGCCGCAACGTCGTTTCGATCACCGGCTGTCACTGCGGCGGGGCGAGGTCGCTGCGACGGTTTACGACGAACATCGAGGGCAGCAGGTAGTTGCGCCCCTTGTACACATAGACTGTCCCGCTGACGGTGAAGCTTGTTCCCTCGCCGGCACGGTCGACGGTTTTCTCCATGTTCTGCAGGTTCATGCAGGGCATCAGCACCATCGCCGGCTCCGACCTTCCCTTCCCGTCTGTGTCCATGGTGAAGACCCACTCGCTCGCCTGCGACCGCGACATGCGCCCGCGCCGCTGCGTGATGAAGGTGTTCTCCCTGAGCAGGCGGGTGCCGGTGGTGCCGGTCTCGACGACGGCTTCGCCCGTTCCCGCGGGCGCGCGGGGTGCCGGGGGCGTTTCTTCGGGCGCGGGGGGGGTCGGGTTCTCCTTCTTCCGCTGCTCCTCCATCTTGCGGATCGTCTCGGCCGGGTCGGTCCCCGGTTGGCCGCTCAGAGCCGAGGCGGCCACCAGCACGGGCACCGCGCCCAGAGCGACCAGCGCCGCAAGCCTGACGAACCCATTGATCCTGTGCGTTGTGCTCAATTTGCACCTCCGTTTGCACCATGCTATCGGTCGGCGTTCCCCCGCGACGACACACCGTTGGCGGCGTCCTTGCCCGGACCGCCCCTCCACTATACAGTCCCCCTCAGCGGCCGCGTGCCAGAGTGGTCAAATGGAGCGGATTGCAAATCCGTTGGGCAACCTTCGTCGGTTCGAATCCGACCGCGGCCTTTCCCGCTGATCCGGCGTTTCTTCCCCGAACCTGCCGTGTCATTCGTGCACATTCCTATGGCTGAGACCACGCCCGACCTCGCCCGAGCCGCCGACCAGTTCCGGGAGGATGTAGCCGCGCTGCGCCAGCAGGTGGGGCGGGTAATCGTCGGTCAGAAGTCGATCGTCGACGGCGTGCTCGTTGCCCTGTTCTGCTCCGGGCACACACTGCTTGAAGGGGTGCCGGGCGTTGGCAAGACGCTGCTGATCCGGACACTCGCGCGTGCGCTCAACCTCTCGTTTTCGCGCATCCAGTTCACACCCGACCTGATGCCCGCGGACATCGTGGGAACGACGGTCATCGCCGAGGCCGCCGACGGCACCGCCGGAGGGAGCGTCCGCCGATTTGTTTTCCAGCGCGGGCCGGTCTTTGCGCAGATCCTCCTTGCCGACGAGATCAACCGCGCAACCCCCAAAACGCAGAGCGCTCTGCTGGAGGCGATGGCCGAGCGGTCGGTGACCGTCGGCGGCACGACCCACCCGCTCGAGCAGCCCTTCTTCGTGCTCGCCACCCAGAACCCGCTCGAGCAGGAGGGCACGTACCCCCTGCCGGAAGCGCAGCTCGACCGCTTCTTCTTCAAGCTCGTCGTCGGCACGCCGGCGCGCGAAGAGCTTGCGCTTGTGCTCAACCGCACCACGACTACCCACGTCAGCGAGGTCGAGCCGGTGCTCGATGCGTCGCGGCTGCTCGCACACCAGCTTCTGGTTCGTCAGGTCGCGATCGCGGACCACGTGCTTGATTACGCCGTCCGCCTGGTGCTGGCTACGCACCCGCGTGAAGCGTTCGCCTCGTCGATGGTCACCCGCTTTGTAAAGTTCGGTGCCTCCCCGCGGGCGGCGCAGGCGATCGTGCTCGCGGCCAAGTGTCTGGCCCTGATGGACGGGCGCTCCGCCGCGAGCATCACGGATATCCAGTCCATCGCCGTGCCGGCTCTGCGCCACAGGCTGATCCTCAACTTTGAAGCGCAGGCGCAGGGTGTAACGGCCGACGCCGTGATCGAGAACCTCACGGCGACGCTGCCGCAGTTGCAGGAAGCCTGACCGGCCCTTCAGGCCGCCTGCGGGACGCGTGCCGGGCGAACGATCAGCCTGCTCACCCACCCGCCGTAGCCGGCCAGCGTGACCCCGTGTGCCGCGTAATCGGCGAGCCAGACGCTGTTGTCAACGAGGTAGCAGAACTCGTGCGTGCCCGGCGGCACCTCGCACACCAGTTCCCACCAGCCCGGCTCCTGGCGCGCCATCGCGATCGCCCCGGCCCGCCAACGGGTAAACCCTCCAACCAACTCGACCTTGCTCGCGTGCGGCAGGTAGACGCGGAACCGAAAGCGTCCGTCTTGTATCTCCGAAACCATCGTTCCGTCCCTTTGCTGCCACGATCCGGCGAAGCCGCAGGGCGGTGCCCGGCGTCGTATCGGTGGGTACGCTCGTACATCGGATATGCAGCACACCTTCTTTTCAGCAGCGCGGATTTCGGTACCAACCCTTGCTCTGGCCACCCTGTTCGCACCGCCGAGCGGCCTGTCGGCGGCGAACCCGCGGCTGGTCGGGGCGCCGGGAATGCCGGTGGTGGTGAACGAGCCCTTGGCGACGGTCGTTTCGGCTGGTGGAAAGCAGTTCCCTGTTCAGGTGGTAACGGTCGTCGACGCCCCGACGGTCCTTGCAACCGGCAGGGGTGGCCGCGTTGACCCCGGCTGGGTATGGCTGGCAGGGGTGCCAGGCCCCTTGGCATGGAGTGTTTCCACGAGTGAGGTTCCCCCGCCGTCGTCGTTTGACGTGCGGTGGTGCGAACCGATGACCAGGGCCGAGTTTGACAAGGCTGTGATCGCTGGAGCCGACGGCAAGCCCCTGGGTGCCGGCGAACGCGGACCGGCCGTGTGGCTCGACGCGGTCACGCCGGGGTGGGAGGCGCTCAGCCGCGCGGCTCTGGCGGTCGTCGGGGAATTCAACCCCGAGCAGCAGACGGCCGTCGCTGCGGCGCTTCGAACGCCGCTGGCGACGCCCGGAGACCATTGGCGGGCCGCGCTGCTGCTGCGAGCGATGAACCCATCGTCGTCGGCTCCTGCTGCCTTTGAGCCGGCCGCGCTCAACACGCTGGCTCGACAGCAGGGTGACTTGTGGGCCGGGGCGATCGGGCGGCTTGCACGCTCGGACGCGGCGGTTGCGCTGCAGGTCGCACGCCGGCTTGTTCAGGTTGGCTATCTGCCTACGACCGACAGGTCCGGCGGGTGGGGTGTGCTCTGGTGCGACGCCGACCCGCGCTTGCTCGACACGCTGATCACCGCGCCTCCGAGCGCCGCCGTAACGGCCGCAAAGAGTTTCGTTGCTGGGCAACCGCAGGCGCTGGCATGGGTGCTTGACGATGCGGGGTTGCGCGATGCGTTTACGGGCGGGCCGAGGTCGACGCTCGGCCTGGTGTCGCTGGGCGAACAGCGGGCAGTCGCCACGGCCGCGTTCGGAAGCGGTCAGCCCGGTGACCCGGTGCCGATGCGCCCGCTGATCGGTCAGTTGCTGGGGGGTGCCGGCAGCCAGGAACAGGGGGCAGGCGCGGCGGTTGCCAGCGTGAACGCGGGCCCGGCCTCGATCACCTTGTCCATCGCGGGCGCGCCGGTCGCCGCGTCACCGCCGGGCGTGCTGATCGGGCCGTTCTTTGCCGATTGGACGCTCCGCTCCTTCCGCGAGCAGCAGCCGCGCCGCACTGGCGGGGTCGCCGGTTCGCTCCTTCCGTCCGCCGGGGCGGGGGGTGTCAGCGGCGGCGCGGGAACCACAGCGAGCGGTTGGACGCTTTACCTCGAGTGCCGGGGGGAGTCTGGCCGTGACGTCGATGGTGAGCGACTTCGGGTCTGGGCTGGACCTTCGGGTGCGCCCACGGTTGCCATCGAGTTGGCACCCGACGGATCGGTCACCGTGCGCGACCTTGAACCGCGCGCGGCCTCCGCAGCTTCGGTGCCCGTGATCATCGGGCGGATTCCGGGGGGCTGGTGCGCGAGCGTCAACCTGCCGGCGGCGGTCGCCGACTCGTCTGGCCTGATGCGGATTGCCGTCGAGCACATCGGCGTGTCGGGCATGCGGTCGTGCTGGCCACGCCCGATGCTCCCATGGCAGACCGAGCCCGGGCGCACGGCGATCAACGTCGCCGCCTGGAACCGAGAGTTGAAGCCGTAGCCGTGACCGGAGTTCACGAGTCAGAACGTCAATTGACCACCCAGAAAGATGTAGGGGGTCGGGTCGGTGTTGGCGGTGGTCTGTTCTACGCCCGCGCTGTTGTCGATGCGGAACTCCTGATAGGCCACCGCGCCGGCGCGGGCGGTGATCTGGAGTTTCTCGCAAGGGCTCCACACCAAGCCCATCCCGATGAGGGCCCGTGAATCACGGACCACGCCGAGAGGAAGCGGCGCCTCGTTGTTGAGGCGGAACTCACGCGACTCGTACTCGCCGTCGATAAGAAACGAGAACTTGTCGTTGATCTCTGATGTCACGCGGAACCCGAGCCCGCCGACGGCCGGCAGCACCTGCACGCGCACTGTCTGGCTGACGTGCCAGTCGAGCGCAACGGCCGGAAGCACGCGCCAGTCCTCTTCGATCCGGTCGTTGGCACGCACGCCCAGCGTCACCGAAAAGTCCTTGTTGGGCTTGTACTGTGCAGCCACGTACCCGCCCCACGTGAAGGAATCGCCAAAGTCGGCGTCGTTCTCACCCGCCACGCGGAAGATCAGCCCGGACAACGCCGTCCACTGATCGTTGATCCGGCAGGCGAAGCCGGGCGATACGTCGGTCTCGGAGAGCTGGCCGAACGGCTTGCCGGTGCCGGCGATCAACCCGGTCGCGTTGTTGAAGTCGTACCAGCTGACCTCGGTGCTCACCAGGAGCGAGGCGCGGAAGTCGGGCGTGAATTCGTGGCTGAACCAGCCGCTCAGCATCGAACGCGTCACCGCGACGCTGCCCCCTCCGTCGACGTCGGATCGGAAGGCGTACCTGGCGGTCAGGTTGACCTCCGCGTCAAAGAACTTCTCGCTCTTTGGCGCAGCGCCTTCCTGTGCTGTGGCAACGGCGCAGAAGGATGCGACGACAAGGGCAACGGCGGGGCTGAGCTTGCTCATGCGGAGAATCTATCACCGCGCCAAGCGCTTTTCATCTTCCGGCCCGGCTCGCGTAGAGCAGCCACTCAACCCCCAGCAAGCCCAGCGCCGCGATCACAAACCAGTCCCAAACCTCCCGGGGCAGCCCGCGCTGCACCCCAGCACCCGACCCACCACCGGCGGACCCACGGATCGGGAGCGCATCCGCCGTCGCAAGGCTGCTCTCCCGCGCGCTCGCGAGGTTGACCGCAAAGGTCTCTGGGCCAACGGCCGTACCCGTCACCTTATACACACCCGCGTGCGACGCACGCCCGAGCGAGACAACCCGCGTGCCCGTCCCCGCCGTGGCCTGTGTGAGCACGGGCACCGGTCGCTCAACACCGTCTGGACCGGTGATGAGCACTTCGGCGCGGTCGACGGCAACCCGCGCAGAAAGCGACTGTCCGGTGGTGATCTGCCGACCGGCCTTGGTCTGCCCGCGGAGCGTGAGGTAGTCCACCACGTTTCCCATGAAGACGACAAAGCTCAGGTCCGACCCCCAGCCACCCTGCTCGGCCCCGATCGCGCACACCACGCGGCTGATCCCGTCGGTGCCTTCAACCAGCCCGATCATCGGCCCGCGTACGCCCTCGGCCAGGCGCACGGCCTGCGGCGGAAGGCTAAGGGTCGCCGGACGCTGGAGCACCAGCCCGTCGAGAGCCACGTCGCGCATCAGGGGGTGGTCCCGGCTCCAACTCACCACGCGCTCGGCTGTGGCTGCGCCCGCGGGCGCGGCTTTCAGCGAAACGCCGGCGACGGCGAGCCCGGCACCGAGCGTTACGCTGGCGACCGGGGGGAGCGCACCGGCCCGGGGCTCGACGCGGTCGAACACCACCAGATCAACACCCGCCCAGTCCTGAGGGTTGCTGCTGAGCGTCTCTGTCCCGACGGTGCGCGACGCGGGAGGCGGGCTGACGCTCTGCGCAAAGTTCACAACCAAGGGGTCTGCCTCTGACCCGGCCGGCCCGGGTCCGACGACCACAACAGAGGTGTTGCGGGCACCGTCGATTACGACCCGTGCGGCGTTGTCGGCCGCAAGCGCATCTTCGTTGAGTACGCGCAGTGTCAGCACGCCCTCCTTGCGGGTTTGAACCGGGAGCACGAACGTCTGCTCAGCGGCCGGCGGCAGGCGGAGCGTGGACGAACCGAGAGGTTCTTCATCGAGCAGCACGCGCACGCTCACATCGCGCGGCGAAGCGAACGTGCTGATGAACCGAGCGACCACCCGGACGGTCGCTGGGTCTGCTTCATCGCGCTGGGCCGTGATCGCGACGACGCCGATGTTCTCGGCAGGTTTGTCAGGGTCAGGTCCGACGCGGACCAGCCGCACCGACGCGGTGCCCGCCGCGGCGAGGGGTGAACCGCCGAAGCCACCGTCGCTGAAGACGTACGCCACGGCGGCGCCGCCCGGTGCTTCGGATGAACCGTCTGCAGCGGCGGTCAGTGTTCGGATCGTTTCCAGGGCCGCGTCCAGGTCTCCGGGCTCGTCGGTCTGGGTGACCGCGTCGATCCCTTCGAGCACGGCGGTGGCCTCGCCGGTAAAGCCGCGCACGACGGTTGCCTCGCCCGCCAGAGCGACCACCGCGGCGTCCAGCCCGCGCGCCCGGCGAAGGTTCTCGATGAGCTCAACGGCAAGCCGCTTTGCCTCCGCGAGCCGGGTGCGGCCCGATTGCGCGTCCGTCGCGCCCATGCTGGCGCTCGCATCGATCACGACGACCACCCGCTGTTTCAGCGAGCCGATCCCGATCGCCGGACGTCCGACCGCGAGCGCAAGGCAGGCGACCGCGAGCGCCTGCAGGACGAAGAGCCCGTCGATGCGGAGGCGTCGCCAGGGCGTGTTGACCTCGACCTCCGCGAGCGTCTGCTCCCAGAGAAGGGTCGAGCCGACCCGCAGCGACTTGCGGCGCAGCTTGAGCACGTACAGCAGTGTGAGCACGCCGAGCCCGGCGAAGCCCGCGACGACCGCGCCCCACGGCTGCAGCAGCGTCACGCGGGCGACCCTCCACCACTGGTCGACCCTCTGGGGCCCCAATTCGCCCCCGGCGTCGGGCGCTTGGGTGCGACGCCGTGCTTGTTCTTCGGGTTGATCTTGCGTGGCTTGATGTCGGGCGGGCCGTTGTACCGGTGGCCGATGATGAACATCTCACGCGAGACTTCACGCGTCGCGTCCGGCTTGAGCCCCTTGCAGAAGTCAAAGCACTGCGCGGTGTTCTGGAGCAGGAGCGGGTACTCACCCCCCTCGAAGACCTTCATTGCAACGTGCCCGCCACGGTCGAGCACCTTCGGCAACAGCTCCAGAACTCGGCGGCAGAGCGCAACGCTTCGGTAGTGGTCTCCCTCCGGGTCGCCGGTGGTGTTCGGAGCCATGTCGCTGAGCACGACGTCCGCCGGGCCGCCGAGCAAGTCGAGCATGTCGTCGGCGGTGATCTCGAACACGTCGCCAACGACGGTTCTGACGTTGGGCGGCAGCGGGATCTCGACGGGCGTCAGGTCGACCCCCAGCACCGCGCCGCGAAGCTTGACGCGCTTGGCCGCCACCTGCAGCCAGCTCCCGGGCGCGCACCCAAGGTCGAGCACGCGCATTCCGGGTCGGAGCAGGCGGTGGCGCTCCTGGATTTCCTGAAGCTTGTACGCCGAGCGCGCGGCGTACCCCTCGGCCTTGGCCCGCAGGAAGTACTCGTCGTGCAGCTCGCGTTTCTTGGGGGGCACGGGGCCATCGTATCGCCTGCCGGCTCAGCCGCCCGGCGTTGTTCGATCGAGCAGGTCCCCGAGCCGCCCGCGCACAGTGTCGAGCTTGAGCTGGGCGGAATCGGCGTCCAGCCCAAGCGCGTGCATCGCGATGGCCAGCTTCGCTCGTCCCCCTGCCCGGTCCAGAAGTTCAAGCGACTCCGTTCGCCCCAGGCCGGTGACGGTGGCGATGACACGTGCGCCGCGGTCTCGCAGCTTGGCGTTGGTCGCCCGCAGATCGACCATGAGGTTCTGGTAGACCCGCCCCGACCGGACCATGAGGCTGGTGCTGATCGCGTTCAGCGCCATTTTCGTTGCGCTGCCGGCCTTCATCCGCGTGCTTCCGGTGAGCACCTCAGGGCCGGTCTGCAGCACAATGAGGTGATCACAGTGGGGGGGCTTGGCAACCGGTGAGCACGTCAGCAGACCCGTGAGGCACCCTGGCGCGAGGTGCTTGGCCACTTCCAGCCCGCCCACGGCGTACGGCGTGGTGCCCCCGGCCGCGATGGCCAGCACGCTGTCGCGGTCACCAAGACCCAGCGCGCGGAGCTCTCCCATCGCCCCCCGGGGGTCGTCTTCCATCCCCTCGCTGCTCCTGCGCAGAGCGGTGTCGCCTCCGGCGATGATCCCGATGATGCGGTCCGTGCCGACGCAGAAGGTCGGGGGCGTTTCGCTTGCATCGAGCACCCCGAGGCGGCCGCTGGTGCCGGCCCCGAGATAGATGAGGCGACCGGCCGACTGCGGATGTGTAAACCGCGGTTCGACCGCTTCGACAAACGCCGCCAATGCTCCCCTTGCTGCGTGGAGAGCGGTCAGAACGGCCTGGTCTTCGCCGACGATCAAGTCGATACACCCTCGTGCGGTGAGGCGGTGCAGGGCCATGGAATCGGGGTGCCGCTGCTCGGTGGCGATGTGCCCGCGGTCGGGCGGAGGCGTGGCGGGTTTCGCTCTTCCGTCACCGGAGCCTTTGGCTTCGTGAGGGTTGGTGGGCCTGTCAGTCTGTGGCATCGAGTGATCCTAGTGGCTGGCAGGGGGCGACCCCGGGATTGTCACCGGTGACCCCCAAACCCGATGATCCTCACCCCCGTACTATTGCCCTGTCTGATCCACCCCCCCCTTGGAGCCATTCATGAAGTACCTCGCACCATTGTCGCTCGTCGCCGCCGCGTTGCTTGCTGCCCCCGTCTGGGCTCAGGAACCTGCCCCCGACGCGCCCAAGCAGATCCAGCCCGTCCCCACGGCAGAGAAGCAGCCTCCGGCAAAGAAGGAAACCGCCGAGAGGAAAGTGCTCGCCGTCGGTGACGCCGCGCCGGCCATCAACGTTGAGGCATGGGTCAAGGGCGAGCCCGTCAAGTCGTACGAGAAGGGCAAGGTCTACGTTGTTGAGTTCTGGGCGACGTGGTGCGGCCCGTGCATCGCCGCGTTCCCCCACCTTTCCGAGATGCAGGCCAAGTTCAAGGACAAGGTGACCTTCATCGGCACCAACATCTGGGAGCGCCCGTACAACAGCGAGACGCTCGACAAGGTGAAGAAGTTCGTGAGCGATCAGGGCGACAAGATGGCCTACACGGTGGCCTTCGACGGCAAGGCGGCCGAGATGGACACCGCGTTCATGAAGGCCGCGGGGCGCAACGGCATCCCCAGCGCGTTCATCGTCGACAAGGATGGAAAGATCGCCTGGATGGGTCACCCCATGTCGATGGAGAAGGTGCTCGACGAGGTCGTCGCCGGCACCTTTGACGTGAAGGCCGCGGCCGAGAAGGAGAAGGCCGCCAAGGAGGCCGCCGGCAAGCTCAACGAGCTCAACGCCAAGGTCAACAAGGCCGCTCGCGCCGAGAAGTGGGACGACGCCGTCGCGGCCCTGGACGAACTGGCCAAGATCGACGCCGAGCACGCCGGCACCTACCTCTTCAAGAAGTTCAACATCCTTGCCAACGCGAAGAACGACTACGCCGCGGCGTACGCGATGAAGGACGCGATGCTCGCTGAGAAGTCGATCGGCGAGAACAGCCAGATGCTCAACCAGATCGCCTGGGGCATCGTTGATCCCGCGGGCGATGTTGCCGCCAAGGACCGCAACCTCGACTTTGCCATGGCTTTCGCCGTCAAGGCGAACGAACTGACCAAGGGCGAGAACGCGGCGATCCTTGACACGCTCGCACGCGTGTACTGGGACAAGGGCGACCGCGCCAAGGCCATCGACCTTCAGGAGAAGGCCGTCAAGGCGTGCGACAAGGACGCCGAAGCGAACGACGACATGAAGAGCGAGATCAAGGCCACGCTTGAGACGTACAGGAAAGAGAACGCCAAGTCGGGCGTGTGATCCTGGAACAAACCGTTGACAGGACGATCGAGGCCCGGGCGAAAGCCCGGGCCTTTTTTCCTACCGTCGTCTGCGCAGCAGCAGCATGCCGCACGGGGCAAGCGCCGTCAGCGTCCCCGGCAGCGGGAGCGCGATGATGTTGTCGATGCCGACCGAGGAGGCGAAGTTTGTCCCCACCGGCGACGGTGTGATTGAATGGAGGATGCGCAGCTGCGTGACCCACTGCATGGCCGTCTCCCAGTCGTACGCGTTGCCCACGCGCGTCATGGTCTCCGGCGTGATCGTGAAGACGGCGTGGTGCCATTGGCCGTCGGCTGGCACCAGGAAGGCGTTGGTGCACCAGCCGGGCTGGCCCTGGCCTGCCGAGGTGAGGAACCCAAGGCGCATGTAGAGCGTCCGGTTCTGCGGATCAAAGTTCCGAAAGTCCATCTCGACCCGGGTAATCCCAGCGGTGAGCCACAGGCCCGTCCACTCGCTGGCGTTGTTGAAGACCGTGAGTTTGCCGCCGGCGCCGGCGCCGTCGCTGGTCACACGCAGGTATGGATCGTTCGGACCCGCGGGGCCGCCCAGCATGATGGCGGGGTCTGCGGTCTGCACGCCGTTTGACCACTGGCCAGAATCAAAGTTGTTGAAGTTGCTGCTGCTGCCAATCGCGATATTCGCGGATGCAGAGCAGGCGGCTGTAAGGGCACCAGCGGCCGCGACGGCCAGTTGGGAGACTCGGGTCTGCATGCAGCTACTCCAACGTGCCACCACCGCAAGCTGCGGCGTGGTGACGCGACAGGAGAACATACCCCAGAAATGCAGGCGCGGCCAGAGTTTTGGCGCAAGAACCGCCGGGTTCTGCACGCGGCGGGATCAATCAGGCTTTGCGGCGGGGCGTCGCAGGAGGTTATCGACGGCCATCATGCCCGGGCCGACGAGCACGATCAGCAGCCCGGCTGCGCCCATCACCGAGTTTCGGACCAGGTGACACCAACCCATGGGTTCATCGCCGCAGAACAGCTTGAGCGCCCCGAAGCACCCGCACTTGACGTCAAGGCCGCGGGCCATGACGGAGGCGATCCCGGCGATAAACGCCCCCATCATGAGCATGACCAGCACGGCCGCCCCTCGGGCCCACAGCCCCAGCACGAGCAGCAGGCCGCTGAGCAACTCGGCCCAGGGCACAACGCGAGCGAGCACCTGGAGCAGCGGCTCGGCGAACCCGAGGTCGAACGCCTTGACCGACGCGTAGGAGAAGTCACCGTTGGTGAGCTTCATGTACCCGGCGAGGATGAAGAGCCCTCCCAGCACAAGACGCACAACCGTCGGGACGCCACCGCAAAGGCTGAGCCCGCACGCGCCGCTTCCGGCTGCACAATCGTTTCCTGCGGTCGGGTTCACCGCTCCACCGCCTCTCCGGCCTTTGTCCAGCCGGTGAAGCCGTCTTCGTAGACAAACGTCTGCGAGAAGCCGAGGTCCTTCAGGCGAAGTGCGACCATCTTCGATGCGTCACAATTCCCACCGCCGCAGTACACAACGATCGGCAGGTCGCGGCTGAGCCGCTGGAGCACCGCGTCTGGAACCTTGCCGAAGAACTCGCCCGGCGGCAGGTTGATGGCACCACCGATCCGTCCGACCGCAAACTCTGCCGGCTCGCGAGCGTCGACAATCTGCAGAGGAAGCGGCCCGGCCATCAGTTCTTTGAAGCGGGCGAGCGTGACCATGCGGTCATCGTGCGCCGGTGGAGCAGGCGGAACGGGCGTCACGTTGGGGGCCGCTGGCTCCAGCTTTGGCGGCTGCTCGCCCTGGCCCGTCGTGGGCACGGGCTCTTGCTTTGGAGGGTTTGCCGGGGGGCTCTGGCTGTCCCAGGTGATAACCGGGCGCACGAAAGCATGGATCGTGCCAACCACCAGCGCGAGGACGCCGATGGCCGCACCCTGCATGATGGTCCGCGCGATGGGTTGCATGCTTACTTCTTCTCCGGCGCCACCTTGGGGAGCATGACCGGTGATCCCATGCCCGGCGTCGGGCCCATCGGCCCGCGCCACAGGCCCATCAGCGGCACGCTGAACTCTTCCATGCCGCTCACGTTTGTCCGCACGCGAACCGAGCCGCGGACGTCGGTCACGGTCGCGGGGGTCAAGCCGCTCGCCTTGACGCGGTACACGTTTCTCGCGCCCGGCTGGGCCGCGGACCCCGGCTGAACATCGAGGACGACCTTCATTTCCGCGGGGCAGTCGACGGTCTCGACGGAGTAGATCTCGAAAGGGTTGCCCGTTCGTGAGTTGACGGTGATCTCAGAGGTCCAGGGCTGCTTGCCGGCGCTCATGCTCACGAACAGACGCTCGGGAACGGGCATCAGCTCGCCCACGACGCGCCCCGCGAGCGAGACGGTGTAGGTGGGGTTCTTCGGGTCGTTGGTCGTGATGACCAGCCCGGTGCTGTAGGTGCCGATGCTCGCGTCGTCGTTGAAGTGCGTTTTGAAGCGCACGCGGTCCACGGTTGCTCCGTCCATCTCGACCTTGTCCGCCGGGAGCTGCTCAACCTTGAACCGGGGATCGTTCATCGTAAAGCCGGTCACCTGGAAGCCCTCCATGCGGCTCATGATGCTCAGCTCCTGGTCCTTCCCTTCGTGCAGCTTCATGTCGCCGAACCAGACGCTCGACGGCTCGACCATCAGCCGGGGGCGGACGAGGGCTTTCAGGTGCAGCTCAACGTTCGGGGCCGGCGTGTAGTCGGTTTCCAGCGTGATCGTCTTCAGCTCCAGCCCGCGCTTGCCCTTGGGGTTGAACGTCACTTCGATCGCGGCCTCTTCTCCTGGCGCAAGGACCTGCTTGGTCGGGGCGCCCACAGCGCAACCACAGCTGGTCTTGGTGTTGATGATCCTGACGGTCTGGTCGCTGGTGTTCTTGAACTGGAAAGAGAACTTGACGGGCTCTTCGTCGCTGATTGCGCCCCAGTCGTGCACCATGGTGACGAACTCGAACGCGCCGCCGCGGTTTTGGGGCTCAAGGGCCGGCTTGGCGTTGATCGGCTCCATGCCGCCGGGCTGCTTGCCGGGGGCCGCCGGGTCGCTGGCCGGTGGCTGCGCAAAGGCGCTGCCAGCCGCCAACACCAACCAAGCCGCACACATCACGCTCGTCTTTGCAAAGTCCATTGCCTGCTCCTGAGTAACGGGTTCTGCCGATGGGCACTCCGACCTGCCCGACATCGGCTCTGCGGGGGGATGACAGTAGTCGACGTTCAGACAGGTTCTTTCCGCTTGGGCGTGGAGCGCTCGGGTTCATTGCGCGGAATTCCCTGGCTTTCCGAGCGCCCGCTGCCGCGGGGGCAACAATCCCCAAACCTCTTGACCCCTTCGCCCTGTTGCCTCCTCTGACGAACTACCCCCCTTCACCTCAGGCCTTTGCCGCTGCTCACGCCGCCCTGGCGGCCTGGGTGCAGCGCAGGCTGACGCAATTGACCGCCGACCCCGGTGCAGCCGAGGACCTCGCTCAGCGCACGTGGATGGCCGTATGGGAAGCCGTCAGGGACGGCCGGTACGACCCTCAGCGCGCCGCGATGTCTACGTACGTCTACGCCGTCAGCCAGAACGTGTTCCGGAACTGGGCACGCTCAAGGGCGACTTCGGCCAGCCACGCGGCTGCGATTGCGGCTGCTTCAGCCGCTGAGGCGACCCCGGACGCTGACCCGATTGAAGATGCGGAGGTCGTTGACGAACTTCGCGGGGTCCTTCGGGACGGGGCGCCCGGCCTTGCCGCGGGTAGTCTGAGGGTCCTGCAGTTGATCGCCCAGGGCTTGACAGACCGCGAACTGGCAAAGGCCCTCGCCGTCGCCCCGAGCACGGCCCACGCCCGAAGACGTGAAGCGCTCGACGCCCTGCGGAATCACCTGGAGAAGCGTTTTTCTCCCGAGCGCTCGCCCACGCAGTGCAAACAACAGTCAGGTAACCCATGATCAGCGACGATCGAATGCTGCGACTGCTCCGTGACGCGGATGCGCTCAACACCTTTGAGCACGGGCGGATCCCCGCGCGGGCGGTGCGGCGAATCCCGCTGCTGGCTGCCGCGATCGCGGCCGCGGTGCTGATCGCTGGAGCGGTGGTGGCGATCTACGGCTCGCTCAATCGTTCTTCACCCCGCGGCGTGGTTGAGGTTGCGGGCAAGCCACCCCGGCAGGATTCGCCGGACGTTGCTGCTTCACCCACCTCGTCCCTGCTGCTTGCGGTATACCAGAACGGGGCAGGGAAACTCTCGTGTGTGAATTGGTCGACGGACGTGCTCAAAGGGCGGGCGGTCACGTCGCTTTCTGCGAACGAACTGACGCGGCTTGGCCTGACGCTCGCTTGTGACCCGGAGGCGGCGAGGATCCTCGTGGTTGGCCTTGAGGGCCCCGCCGGATCGCTCCCGTGCAGCGATGCCCGCGCCCAGGCTGTGGCGCAGTGCCTTTCAACGACGCCGCCGTGTGCTGCCGGGGTGTTCAACCCACGCACGTGCGCCGCGGCCGGTTGCCTTGATACCGACGTGAAGGTGCGGATTGAGTCGCTCGCGTTGAAGTGAGCGCGGCATCGTCTTCGCGGCAGGCCCGGCGGGCTGTCGGCTAGACCATGGTGTCCATGGCGCCGGCCATGTCGATGTCTTTCTGGCTGATCCCGCCGGCGTCATGGGTGCTCAGCGTGATCGTCACCCGGTTGTAGCGGATGAGGATGTCGGGGTGGTGCTGAACCGCTTCGGCGGCGGCCGCGGCTCGGTCGACAAACCGCATGGCCTCGACGAAATCTTTGAACGAGTAGGTCCGCTGGATTGTGTCGCCGACCTGGGCCCACTCGGTCAACCGCTCAAGCTCGAGGGCGATCTGGGTCTCGCCCAGGCGGGCCACCTTGAACTCGTGCTTGCCGCCCGACCCGGCCGCCTTCGCTGCTCGCTTCGCCATAGGCTGGGAGTGTATCGTCCTCCTCCGTGCCACCGCAAACCCCCACAACGCGGCTCGCGCCTTCGCCCACGGGCGCGCTGCACCTTGGCAATGCATTTGCTTTCATGGTGAACTGGGCCTTCGCTCGATCCGGGGGGGGCCGGATCGTCCTCCGCATTGAAGACCTTGACGGCCCGCGGGTGAAGTGGGGGGCGGCCGATGACATCGTGGGGACGCTCCGGTGGCTGGGCATCGACTGGGACGAGGGGCCGCACTTTCAGAGCGCCGACCTGACGCCGTACGTGCGTGCGATGGGAGCGCTCGCGGGGCGCGCTGTCGCTTATCCGAGCGAACTGACAAGGGGCGAGATCGAGGCCGCGGCAGGAGCGCCCCAGGAGGGCGCGGGCGAGTCGCGTTTTCCGGCATCGCTGCGTCCGGCGGGATGGGACGCCGCGTGTTCCTTCGCCGATACGGGCAGCAACTGGCGGTTTGCGACCCCGGACCGCGTTGTCCGGTTTCATGACCGCATAGCGGGCGAGCAGGCGATCAATCCTTCAACATCGATCGGCGACTTTGTGCTGTGGACCAAGCGCGGGGTGCCCTCGTACCAACTCGCCGTCGTGGTTGACGATGCCCGCCGGGGCGTCACCGAGGTCGTGCGTGGGAACGACCTGCTCGACTCTGCCGCTCGCCAGCTCCTGCTGTACGAGGCGCTT
Organism: uncultured Phycisphaeraceae bacterium; assembly: GCA_964403525.1. Lineage (GTDB taxonomy): Bacteria > Planctomycetota > Phycisphaerae > Phycisphaerales > UBA1924 > JAJTGZ01. The sequence continues at coordinate 21,909 of CAYOGE010000005.1, forward strand.
GGGATCGCTGAGACCCCGCGTTACGCTCATGTGCCGCTGGTGGTCGGCCCCGACGGCCGGCGGCTCGCCAAGCGGCACGGCGACAGCCGGATCGAGTTCTACCGCGGCAAGGGCGTCCCGCCCGAGGCGGTCGTCGGCCTGATCGCTCACTGGTGCGGCATGACGTCCCGTCTTGGCACGATGACGGCGATAGAGTTCCGCGAGGGTTTTTCACTCGACCGCATCGCCGGGGAATCCCGACGGCTTTTTACACCGAAGGATGACGCATGGCTCCTCTCGCAGGCTTGAGCTCTTCACGCACGTGGCTGCTGGCGGTGACACCAATTGTTCTTGCAGGGTGCGCGACGATGACAGGTTGCGACGACCGAGTATCGGCCGCCAATGCGAAGGTCAAGATCGCGGGGCAGAGCTTCTATCTCGAGACGGCGCTCGACGATCCGACCCGCTTCCGCGGGCTTTCGGAGCGAACGAGCATCGAGCCTGACGGCGGGATGCTCTTTGTTTTTCCCGATCGCCGCGACCCGAGCCTGGGCGGATTTGTGATGCGCGATTGCCCGATCCCCATCGACATCCTCTACGTGGACAAGGGAGGACGCATCGTATCGACGTTTGAGATGGTCCCCGAGGCGCCGCGCGATCCGTCCAAGGGAGAGGGGACAGCGAAGGACCCCAACAACATCCCCTACAACTCACGGCTCAAGCAGTACACGAGCCGCTATCCGTACTACTTCGTGATTGAGCTGCGTGAGGGAAGCCTGAAGAAGCTCAACGTAAAGGAAGGGGACATGGTGGAGTTTGATCGGGAGGGCCTGCTGAAGCTCGCCAAGTAGATTCGGCGGGCTTCACGCGTCTTCAGCGAGCGATGCTTCGGCTTCAACGCGCCCGCCGGTCTGGTGAACGTCGCTCTCGACCAGACCGTCGCGCAGCGTGATGACCCGCTGCGTCAGGCGCGAGACCTCGGGGCTGTGGGTGACGATGATGATCGTCCGGCCGTCGTCGTGCAGCTTCTCGAACAGGCGGAGCACCGCACGCCCGGTCTTGCTGTCGAGGTTGCCGGTTGGCTCGTCGGCCATCAGCACCGCCGGACCGGTGACGAGCGCTCGGGCGATCGCCGCGCGCTGCTGCTGGCCTCCGGAAAGCTCCATCGGACGGTGACCCATCCGGTTGTCAAGCTCGACCATCGCAAGCGTTTTCTCCGCCCGTTCCCGGCGTTCGTTGCGGTGAACGCCCTGGTAAAAGAGCGGCACCTCCACGTTCTCGCGGATCGTCAGCTCGGGGATCAGGTTGAAGGCCTGGAACACGAAGCCGATCTTCCGGCCGCGGTAGGCGGAGAGCTCGTCGTCGGCCATGGCCTCGACGGCCTTGCCGTCGAGCAGGTAGCGGCCGTTGGTAGGACGGTCGAGGCAGCCGAGCACGTTCATCATGGTGCTCTTGCCCGAGCCTGAAGCGCCCATGATGGAAACGTACTGCCCGCTTGGGATGGAGATGTCAACGCCGCGGAGAGCTTCGACAAGTACCGAGCCGTCGGGCTTGAAGTAGGTTTTGCGCACCCCGCGCAGCTCGACTACGGCGTTTGTTTCGCTCACTGTTGAACGGTAGGGCGGCTTCGCCGGCCGCTCGCAATGCGGGCGGCGAGATCGGCTACTCCCCTTCCATCTGGAGCGTCGCCAGGGCGGTCAGCGGGTCCGGGGCGAACCGGAAGACTCGGTCGAGCCCGGTCATCAGGAAGACGGACCAGATGTTGTCGCTGACTGAGCAGAGCACCAGACCCTTGCTGTCTTCGACGAGTGCCTTGCGGAGGCGGAGCAGTTGGGCGAGGTGCGAAGAGGAGATGTACGTCACGCTGGTGAAGTTTAGCACAACGCTCTTGGCCGGCGATTCCTCGGCTTCGAGGCGCTCGATGATGGACGACAGCTCCTCGGACAGCTGCGGCTCGTCGCTCAGGTCTGAGATCGCGATCTGGTCGGACCAATCGGTGGGCACGGGTCAATTGTAACGAATACCGACTGCAATTGCTGCCACCAGGGCCTGTGAATGCAGGCGGATTCGCTCTCAGAACAACGCGAGTGCGTATTCCCCCTAAGGGGTGGCCGCCCAAGGTTGGCGCAAGGATTCCCGGGGAATCCCCGGCCCGGCGGTCAGGCTTGCTGCGAATCTCCGTTGCTCTCGGCGGCGATGCGCGTCGCGGCGACGACCTCGTCGCCCTCGTCAAGCCGCACGACCCGCACGCCCTGGGTGCCTCGCCCGATCTTGCTGATCTCGCTTGCCGCGATACGCACCATCTGCCCCTGCTTGGTGATGACCATGACGCCGTCGGCCTCGAGCACGCCCAACGCCGCCACGGAAGGCCCGTTGCGTCCTTCCGTCTTGATGTCGTTGCGTCCCTTGCCGCCGCGGCTCTGGCTGCGTGCCTTGCCAGTCTCGGGCTGAACGCGGTACTCGTCGATCGCCGTGCGTTTGCCGTAGCCGTTGCGGGTGATGGTGAGCAGGCTGAGGGAAGGGTCGCGGGTCACGGTGTCGCCGTCGTCGTCTCTCACCATTGGCACGGTTACAAGTCCGACGATCTCGTCGCCGTCGTCGAGGCTCATGCCCTTTACGCCGCCGGCGCCTCGTCCCATGTCGCGGGCGTCGGTCTCGATGAAGCGGATAGCGCTGCCGCCGGCGGTTGCGAGCAGCACGTCGTCCTCACCCGATGTGAGGGCAACGTCGAGCAGCGCATCGCCCTCGCGGATATCGATGGCGATCAGGCCGCCCTTGTTCACGTTCATGTAGGCCTTGAGCGCGGTGCGTTTGACGATGCCTCGCACGGTGGCGAAGGTGAGGAAGTGGCTGCCCTCTTCGAAGTTCTTGACGTTGAGGAAGGCTTTTACGCGCTCGCCGGCCTTCAGTTCGATCAGGTTGACGATCGGCCGCCCCTTGGCGGTGCGGTCCATCTCCGGGAGTTCGTACACCTTGATTTTGTAGACACGCCCGGTGTTTGTGAAGCACAGGAGGTCGTCGTGGGTGCTGGCGACGAAGAGGTGCTCGACGTAGTCCTCGTCCTTGCTCCGACCGCCGATGACGCCCTTGCCGCCGCGCCCCTGCTGGCGGTAGGTGTCCAGCGGCACGCGCTTGGCGTAGCCGGCTCGGCTGATGGTGACGGCGACGTCTGACACGGGGATCAGCGCCCCGATGTCGAGCCCGTCGTCGGCGGCGTCCTGGATTTCGGTGAGGCGGGCGCCGCGCCCGGTGGGCCCCGTGAACTTTGCGCGCATCGCGTCGCAGTCGGCCTTGATGATGTCGAGCACGAGGCGGTGGGTGGCGAGGATGCGCTCGTACCCCTCCATCTCGGCGACGAGGTTGCGGTAGTCGTTGGTCAGCTTCTCGACCTCGAGCCCGACGAGCTGGATCAGGCGCATGTTGCCGATCGTCTCGGCCTGGATGCGAGAGAGCGCCACGCCGCCGAGCGCGTCGAACGAGCGCACGTGCGTCATCAACCGGGCGGGGAGCAGCGGGGCGTACTTGTGCGCCGCGGGGATCGCGAAGCGTTTCTCCATGAGGCGTTCGATCGCCTCGGCGCGCGTGCGTGACGACCGGATGATCTTGATCACCTCGTCGATGTCGCAGACGGCGTAGATCATGCCCTCGAGCACGTGGGCACGCTTGCGGGCCTCGCCCAGCAGCCACGCCGTGCGCCGGCGGATCACGTCGACGCGGTGATCGATGTAGTAGCGGATCATCTCGCGCAGGCTCAGCGTGCGAGGCTGGCGGTTCACAAGCGCGATGCTCTGTACGCTGAAGCTCTGCTGCAGCGGCGTGTACTCGCACAGCTGCTTCTCGACGACGCCCGCGTCGGCGCCCTTTTTCAGTTCGATCACGACGCGCACGGGGCTCTTGGCGTTGCTCTCGTTGCGGGCGTCGGAGATGTCGGTGATCTTGTCCTCGTCGATGGCGATCTTGATCTTCTCGATCAGGTTGTCGAGCCCGAGGTTGTAGGGGATCTGCTCGATCACAAGCTGCTGGCGGTCCTTCGAGCCTTCCATGGGTTCAACACGCACGCGCCCGCGGAGCGTGATCCGCCCGCGCCCGGTGTCGTACGCATCGACGATACCGCGGCGCCCGAGGATTGTGCCGCCGGTAGGAAAGTCAGGGCCTTTCATGCCGCGGCGCACCGTACGACCTTCGGCGTCGGTGACGTCGGACATCAACTCGCCCAGAGAGATCTCGGGGTTGTCGACGGTGCGAACGATCGCATCGAGCACTTCAACGGGGTTGTTGGGGGCGAGGTTGGTCGCCATGCCCACCGCGATGCCCACGCCGCCGTTGACCATGAGGTTTGGAAACCGGGCGGGGAGCACCGTCGGCTCCATGCGAGTGTCGTCGTAGTTCGGCTGCATCTCCACCGCGTGGTACTCAAGGTCGGCGAGCATGTCGACCGCGGCGGGCGCCATGCGAGCCTCGGTGTACCGCATGGCCGCGGCGGGGTCGGGGGCGATGGAGCCGAAGTTGCCCTGGGGGTCAACGAAGACGACGCGGCTCCTCCAGTCCTGTCCCATGCCGACGAGTGTGCCGTAGAGCGCGCTGTCACCGTGGGGGTGGAAGTTACCCATCACCTCGCCGACGATTTTGGCGCACTTGAGGTGCTTCTTGCCCGGCGTGAGGCGCAGCTCGTGCAGGCCGAACAGCAACCGGCGCTGCGAGGGCTTGAGGCCGTCGCGCACATCGGGCAGGGCCCGGTCCATGATCGTGCTCATGGCGTAGGTGAGGTACGACTCAGAAAGCTCGCGCTCGATGCGCAGGTCGTGGATGTTCCCGTCACCGCTGTCGCCGCCGGAACCTGGGTCCGCACCGCCACCGCCGCCGGAGCCACCGCTGCCGCTCCCGGCGAGTTCTTTGTTGAGGCCGTCTGCTGAGTCTGGTGTCGTTCCGCCGCTGACCATTTTGCTTTCCAATTCAGACCCCTCTCGGCCCGTCTTTTCCGCATCAAAAGTCGGCATTCCAAGGCCTCCGTGCCCGGCAGGTTTCGAGCCGTCTTTCACAGGAGAAATGATAGGGAAAGCGGCCCGCGGATTCCTGTTTTTGGAGGGCAATTCCGTGATCGGAGCTGCCCTGTTTTTTGCTCCGGGAGTCGGGCGGCCGGGCGGTGGGGGTGGAGTGGCCGGTGCGGGCTCAAAGGGGGTGTTTGAGTCGGAGAGAACGGGCGGTCAGTTGGCGCTGGCCTTCTCGATCCCCTTGATGATTTCAAGCACGGCCATCAGGCCCATCGCTGTCGCGTCGGTCTGCGTGCGCTGGTCCCACGTTGAGTTTCTCAGACCCCCCTTGGCCATCGCCGCGTCGCTGCAGAGCCAGCCGAGCGAGTCGTCAACTTGCAGCTGCCGCAAGTAGCGAGCGGCACCCAGCAGCCTGACCACCTCGCCGCCGCGCTCTTCCTTGCTTGTGAGCGTCGGTTCGCCGAGCATCGTGCCCAGAAAGGCGACCAGCCTGGCGGTCTGACAGGTCGGCAGCGGGCGGTTGCTTCCGGGCATGACGATCCCGCCCACCATGTCCTGCCCGTCTGGACCGGCATCGATGGCCTGGAGTTGGTGCTTCCAGATGAGGTTGCGCATCTCGCGCAGGGCGGGGGCGGAGGGGAGGTCCGCGACCTTGTCGCGCGAGCACGCCTCAAGCTCGGCCCAGCCGATCCACGGCATGTGCGAGCCGAGAGTGCCCGGTGTGCACCGCGAGAAGATCCGGCGGGTCAGGCTCCTCCCGTCGGCCGCGGCCTCTGGCCAGAGGCCGGGTGCTGACGGCTTGGAAACGAGTGCGAGCGCAATGATCGAGTGTTCAGTCTGGGGCTCGGCCGCGGCCGCCGCGGTGCGCAGGCGAGCCGCTGCCGCCGGGGTGACAACGCCACCAGCCAGCAAGACGCCGGCATCAACGGTTGGAGAATCGGCCAATCGCGATCGTGTAGCGAGGGCCGACTCCCACAGCGGCAGGCGTGCCCGGACTGCATCGGCCATGGCACCATCGCCGCGGGCGGCCAGATAGCGGTCCAGGGCGAGCTTGGCGACCGAAACCGAGAAAGCCGGGTCGTCGGGTGTCTCCGGGGTCCCCGTCGCGAGCGAAACGGTTTGCTCCATCCATCCGCCGGTCCGGTTTGCCAGGTGCCCGGCGAAACGATCGGCCATGTGCCAGAGCTCTGCGACCTGGTCAACGTCACTCTGCAGGACGAGTTTCTGGCCGCGGTAGAGGAGCTCCGGGCCCTTGTCGGCGCGCCACTGCGCGACGTGCGCAGTGCGGAACCGGTAAAGCGTGATGCCCTGCTTCTTCTCCAATTCCGCCGGCTCGGTCAGCACCACCATCGCGCCGCCGCCCGCCTCGCCGCGTGCGAGCGAGGCCACGATGCCGACTGCCCGCCGAGCCGCTTCGCTGGGGACGATGTTGCCGCCCGCCGAAGCGCCGGGGAAGACGGCTCCGACGTTTTCTTTGAGGGCTGCGAGCACGCCGTCGAGCCCCGGTTGGAGTGTCGCGTCGAAATCGCCGTAGGCGTTGGCGTTGATCCGCATCAGCGGGCCGCTCAGTTCGAGCGAGATCAGCACGTCCTGGCGGAGCATCCGGATCATCTCAGCCCGGGACTCGCCGACGCCCTTGGCGGGCAGGCGTGGTTCCGCGCTGGCCCACGCGGCCGTTGCCGCCTCTGCGATCCGGTCAGCGCTCGGTGGCGCGCCCGGCCCGCCGATCGACGCCCCTCGACCGACGGTCTCGCCGGCAAGGCGGACCACGATGGAGCACCCATAAACCGCAGGCAAGTCGCGCGTTTCGATCTTGTCGGACGTGCCGCGGATGAACCGCTCGACTTCTCCGAAGGCCCTCAGCGTTTCGGCCGGGCCGGGCTGGGTCGCCGCGGCGACCGCCGCTGGTGTGCCGTGATCGTCCGAGAAGCCGGCGGCTGTGGCGATGCCTGCGCTTGTGGCTGTTGCCCAGAGGCAACACACGAGGTGGAGCGTGTGTCGCAGCGCTGCAACGCTGGCGAAGCGCGCCCGACGTTTCTCGGACTCGGGACCCTCCTGGCGGGTCTGTATCGGCGTGCGGCCGCTCGCGAGCGGGGCTGGCATGCGCGCTGCACCTCGTGCTTTGTCAGTGGCCGCAACAACCAAAGAACGGAGTCCTCGCATGTCACAGCTCCTCCAGATCAGCCCGAACCAGCAGCGCGTGATCGTCCTCTTCATCCTGAGCTTTGCCGCGATGTGCTGAGCGGCTTCGCTCCCCCGCCCGTCGTTTCCCGGCTTCCGAGCCGACCCGGAACCGTAGCGCTCTCTCTCTCCTACTCGTTCTGGGCCGGTTCAGGGCCCGCACGCAGAGCCGATTTGGCTACCCCCACGCCCGGCGGATTCGTCCGACCGGGCGTCTTGCGCATACAGGTTGCAGCAACGAAAAACCGCCCGGGGATGCCCCGGGCGGTTGATAGTCAGTTCAGAAAGCCAGCGCCCCGCATGCGTCGATCACTCCTGCTCGGCCGTTGCTTCGGCCTCGGGCTCGGCCTTCTTGCCGAAGCTGATCTTGTCCGTGCCGAGTGCGCCGTGGCTGTCCATGCCGCCTCGGGTTGGGATCGGGCCGCGGCCCGGACGGTCGGCGCGGTCGGGGCTGCCCGAGGTGCCGCCGCCGGAGGTGTCGCCCCACTGGGCGCGCTTGAGCGAGAGGCCGATCTTGCGGTCGCTGGTGTCGACGCGGAGGATCTTGACGTCGACCTCCTCGCCGATCTTGACCACGTCCTGCGGGTTCTCGACCTTGTGGTCGGCCAGCTCGGAGATGTGCAGCAGGCCCTCGAGGTCCGCCTCGAGCTCGACGAAGACGCCGAAGTTGGTGACCTTGGTCACCTTGCCGCGGACGACCATGCCCGGGCGGTAGTGCTCGGGGATGAGACCGATCCACGGGTCCTCGGTGAGCTGCTTGACGCCCAGGCCGATCCGCTGCTTCTCCTTGTCGACGTCGAGCACGACGCAGCGGAGCTGGTCGCCCTTCTTGAGCATCTCGTTGGGGTGCGTGACCTTCTTGGTCCACGAGAGGTCACTGACGTGCAGCAGGCCGTCGATGCCCGGCTCGATCTCGACGAACGCGCCGTAGTTGGCGAGGTTGCGGACGGTGCCCTCGATGACCGTACCGGGGGGGTACTTCTCGCTGACGAGTTCCCAGGGGTTGACCTCGGTCTGCTTCATGCCGAGGCTGATCTCCTGCTTGTTCTTGTCGATGGCGAGCACCACCACGTCGACCTCCTGGTTCGGCTGCACGAGCTCGGAGGGGTGGTTGATGCGGCGGGTCCATGACATCTCGGAGATGTGGACCAGGCCCTCAATGCCGTCTTCAAGGCGCACGAACGCGCCGTAGGACATGAGGTTGACCACCGAGCCGTGGACGCGCGAGCCGACGGGGTACTTCTGCTCGATCGCCTCCCAGGGGCTGGCTTCCTTCTGCTTGAGGCCGAGGGCGATCTTCTCTTTCTCGCGGTCGATGTTGAGGACCTTGACCTCGATCTTCTGGCCGAGCTTGAGCATCTCGGAGGGGTGGTTGACCCGGCTCCAGCTCATGTCGGTGATGTGCAGCAGGCCGTCGATGCCGCCCAGGTCGATGAACGCGCCGAAGTCGGCGATGTTCTTGACCTCGCCCTCGATGATCTGGCCCTCGGCCAGGCGCTCGAGGAGGCGGATCTTCGCCATGTCGCGCTCTTCCTCGATCAGCTTGCGCCGGCTGACGACGATGTTGCGGCGCTCAAGGTCGATCTTGATGACCGTGGCGCGGACCGTGCGCCCCATGAACTCGTCGATGCTGCCCGGGCGGCGGACGTCAACCTGCGACGCGGGGAGGAACACCGGCACGCCGATGTCCATCAGCAGGCCGCCCTTGATCTTCTTGGTGATCTTGCCCTCGACCACGTCGCCCTCGCGCGTGGTGTCAACCAGCTTCTGCCAGTTGATCATGCGGTCGGCCTTGCGCTTGCTGACCTGCACGAGCCCGCCGTCACCCTCGAGCGCGTCGAGGTAAACCTTGACCTTGTCGCCGACCTTGATCTCGCTCCCCTCGAACTCTTCCTTTGGGATGAGGCCCTCGCTCTTGAGGCCGACGTCAACGACCACGTCGTCGCCGGCGAAGCCGCGGATGTAGCCCTCGATAATCGTGCCGGCGGTGAAGTCGGCGGTCTGCGTCCCCAGGACCGAGTCCATCTCGATTGACTGCCCGCCCATCTCGGCGTTGAGCAGCGTGTCGGAGTCGATGTCCAGGCCAAGGGAAGCGATAAGGTTCTGATCGATCATGTGGAAAAAACACTCGTTCCGCGGCACGTGCGAATGAACCCCGTCAGCGGCCACAATCGGAGCCGGCCGCGATCAAGCCGAGCCGGAATCGGCCGGCACGATCGCGCCAGATCCGCCGCGGTTGGACCGCTGCGGGACAGGGGGTGAGTATAGCCGTCGCGGTTCCCCTAAGGGTGCTTGCTGCCCCGAATGGAGACCCCGGCTGGCGGTGATGAGGCAGGAGGCGCGAGGGTCCCTCTCGAGCCCGGCAGCGTTCTTCGTACCACCGATTTTCGGGCTTGGCAGGGCCTTAGCGGGTCGAGTCGGGCGGCGGAGGTGTGGGACGGCTGGCCAATTGGTCGGCGATCCGTTTGCGGTCCTCGCTGAAGCTGACGATCTTTTCGAGGTGATTGGCGATGTGGAGGGCTGTCCGGGGCGTGCAGGCGGGGTTACTGACCAGCGTGCTGAGGACGCCCGCCTTGTCGCCTGAGAAGCCCCATGAGCCTCGCAGAGAATCGACCAGCATCAACTGACTTGGCTCGTCAATGTCGGGCCGTGCGGCGATGGTGCTGAGGGTTGCGCAGCGGTCGCCGGAGAAGGAGATTGTTCCGGCTGCGCGGACGGCGCCGGCGTAGTTGCCGACAGGGCCAGAGAGCTCGTAGCAAGGGGGGGCATCGTGGTTGTCTACATGCACGATGCAGCCTGCGCTGATCGCCAGGAGTGGGATGATGGGCGCGGCAATCAGCGGGCGGAAGTTCATCGTGGGTGCTCCGTGGTTGGGTCTGCCCGCGTGGGTTCGCCGACGGCGAAACAGTAGATGCAGGTTGGTCGGGCGTGGCGTGTTGGGCGGGCGCACCCTAGGGTTTGCCTATGCCACTCACACGCGAACAGATCACCCAGCGGGCGGCCAAAGAACTGCGGGATGGGTACATCGTCAACCTGGGCATCGGGATGCCGACGATGGTCGCTAACTACATCCCCGCGGGGATGGATGTGTGGCTGCAGAGCGAGAACGGGCTGCTGGGGATCGGGCCGTTCCCGACCGATGCTGAGGTCGACGCCGATCTGATCAACGCTGGCAAGCAGACGGTGACGGCCCGCAAGGGGGCGGCCTATTTCTCATCGAGCGACTCGTTCGCCATGATCCGGGGTGGGCATATCGACATGTGCATCCTGGGCGCGATGCAGGTGAGCGAGCAGGGGGACATTGCCAACTGGATGGTGCCGGGCAAGCTCGTGAAGGGGATGGGCGGCGCGATGGACCTGGTGGCGGGCGTGAACCGCGTTGTCGTGACGATGGAGCACAACGCCAAGGACGGGAGCGCCAAGCTGGTGAAGAAGTGCTCGCTGCCGCTGACAGGGAAGAACTGCGTCGACATGGTCATCAGCGAAGTTGGGGTCTTTGAGTTCGACAAGGTGAAGGGGCGGTTCGTGCTGACCGAGGTTGCGCCTGGAATGACCGTTGAAGAGGTCAAGGCGAAGACCGAGGCGGCGTTTGACGTCGCGGCGAGCGTGAAGACAGTGGCGGTGTGAGTCTGGAGTGTGTGTCCGAAGGGACTTATGCCTTGCGTTCACGCGACGTCTGCAGCAGCGTCGCTTCGAATGCGCGTGCCGCCGGAGACAGGGCCCGGTCGTTCGGCTTGGCGATCGCCAGCGAGCGAACGAGCTTTCCATCGCGGCACGAGGCCCCCGGTTGGTGGGCGTCGAGCGCGAAGCGGCTGACGAAGCCGACGCCGATGCCCGCGGCGACGGAACGCTTGATTGATTCGATCGAGCGGAGTTCCATGACCACGTTGAGCGTTGCCGCGGCCGCGGCGGCCGATCCATCGATGAGGTCGCGCACGGCGCTCCCCGCCTCGAACGCCACGACGCGTTCACCCTCGAGCTCTTTCCATGCGAAAGACTTCTTCTCCGCGAGCCTGTGACCGGGCGGGGTAATCAGACGCAACTCGTCGTCGGCCAGCGCCGCTGTCAGGAGACTTCCGCTCTCGGCCTTCTTGATTGGCAGCGTCACGATGCCCAGGTCAAGCTCGCCGGATGTGACGGCGGCGGCGATCGACGAGGAGCCGTGCTCGCGGACGTAAAAACGGACGCCGGGGTGCTGGCGTCGGAACACACCGATCGCGGGCGGCAGGAGGTAGGTCGTGGCGGTGGCGCCGCCGCCAACGCGGATCGAGCCGGCCTGGAGCCCGACGAGTTCGCGGACGGACGTCACGGCGGCCTCAGCGCGGCGGAGCGCCTCGTCGGCGTGGGCGAGGAACACGCGGCCAGCTTCGGTGGGTGTGACGCCCTTGCCTGTGCGGTGTAGCAAGGATGCCCCGACCTCGGCCTCGAGCTTCTTGACGACGGCGCTAAGGGCCGGCTGGGTCACGCCCAGGGTGGCGGCGGCGCGGGTCATGTGGCCCGCCTTGGCGATTGCTCTGAAGTAGCGCAGGGTGGTGAGTTCCACGGTGCGAGAGCGTACCCGGTATGGTGCAGGGCTGGCGATCGCGAGCCCGGACCGGCATTTCGTCCAAATAGGCCAATGCCCGGGTTGTGCAGCGTGGGCACGTGAGGCATACTCCCTGCATGTCAAAGAACCCCGCCGTTGGTCCGGCCGCTGTGCTTTGCTCGCTCCTTGCGGTTGCTGCGGGCGGCAGAGGGGCTCTGGGCCAGGTAGAGGTTGTTTTCGCCAACAGCTTTCATGCCCCCGGGAGCCCCAAGAGCTTTGTGCCGGGTAACCCCGACGGGACCCACCTGACCTTCAAGAACTTCCAGCGGCCGTTCCGCTCGAGCAACGGGCTTGGGTGGGCGATGACACCGACGGTGAACGGTCCCTCAACCGCGCAGGATCAGCTGGTGCTGGTCGGCTCAGGCTTGAGCGGCGTGGTGACGGCGATGGAGAACATCACGCTCGATAGCGAGGGCGTGCTGGTGGTTCTTGCCACCAACGTTCTGCCTCGCACCGACGGCAACGGCAACTGGATTACCGCCGAGAACGGCGGGGAGCGGATCATCACCGGCGGCCTGACAGGGACGCCGACGGTTGTGGTGAAGGGGAGTTCGTCCCCTACGGCTCCGGCGGGTGTGATCTACGGGGCATCGCCCTTTGGATCGGCCGGGCTTACTGCGCTTGGCCCTTCGTTCCAGGCGGTCACGTCTCTCGCGCCGGGCGGAGCGAACAAGATCGCCGTGATCGGGCCGTCGATTGTGCTGAGCTGTCCGATCGATGTGCCCACGGGCCAGGCGGGTGGCACCGCGTTCCCGATGTCGGACATTGACGCCAATTCGTTCTGGACGGCCTCGTCGGGGACGAGGTGGCTGGCGAAGGGGAAGATCGCGAACCCGAACACCGCCGCCGACGCGGTTGTGGTGGTGAGCGGCGCGGTCGTGGTGCAGGAGGGCTCGCCGGTGGGGGGGATTTCTGCGAACGTGACCACAATCACCGACGCGTTCATGGAGACGAGCGGTGACTGGTGCGCCCGCGGCAGCGCCTCAGACGGCGCGGCGTGGGCCGTGGTGAACGGCGTGCTGGTTGCCCGCGTAGGCAGCCCGATCGTGCCGGGATCGAGCGAGAACTACGCGTCGCTGCTGGACGTGCGCGTCAACGGCAAGGGCGATTATGTTGTCGTTGGGCGCACGAACAACCCGAACGCCGATCTCACCGACGTGATCGTCGTGAACGGGCGGTTCATCGTTGCGCGTGAGAGTGACGGCGTGGACCTGGACGGCGACGGCCAGCCCGAGACGGACCTGTTCCTCAACATCTTCGACAACAAGATGATGTTCTCCGACGACGGGTACCTCTACTTCGGCAACCGGCTCAAAGCGCTGCCGACGGGGACGGCCGATGCGGGCGGCGCGTCGACCAACGCGTCGATGCTGCGCGTCGCGGCGTGCCCGGCGGACATTGGCCGCCAGGGCGGGGTGGCCGGTGCGGACGGCGAGCTGAACAACAACGACTTCATCGCGTTCATCGACTACTTCTTCTCGCAGGACCGCCGTGCCGACCGCGGCGTGCAGGGTGGCGTTGCCGGGACTGACGGGCAGTTCGACAACAACGACTTTGTTGTCTACATCGATCAGTACTTCAGCGGGTGCGGCGCCTGATCGTGGTGTTGCGCGTCGCGTCGCCCGGGCTCAAGCTGACGGCGGTGTGTGAACCGCCGGCGACAGAAACCGCATAGACTCCATCGATGACTCAAGCAGGCACAGCCGTTGCGCCGAGCGTGCACACTCCGGCGGCAGAGGTCTTCTGGCGGGTCTGGGACTTTCAGTTGCTGAAGCTTGACGACCGGCCGCTGACGGTCGGCTCGCTGGTGATCTTTGTGGTGCTTGTGGCCCTTGGGCTGTGGCTTTCACGGGTGTTCAGCCGGCTCATCGCCAGGACCGCGGCGCGCCGGCTCAACATCCACGAGGGGCCCGCTGCGGCGATCCAGACGCTGCTGTACTACGTGCTGCTCACGTCGGCGGTGATCTTTGCACTCAATGTGATCAACGTTCCGCTGACGATCTTCGCGGTCGCGGGCGGGGCGATCGCGATCGGCATCGGGTTTGGCAGCCAGAACATCGTCAACAACTTCATCAGCGGGCTGATCCTGCTTATCGAGCGCCCGGTGCGGGTCGGAGACGTGATTCAACTGGAGGATGTCACCGGTGTGGTGCGTGCGATCGGTGCGCGGAGCACGCGGATGGTCACCGGCGAGAACGTCGAGATCGTGGTGCCCAACAGCACCCTGCTGCAGAACTTCGTTCGCAACTGGACGCTCTCGAGCAACGAGGTGCGCAGTGACATCGCCGTCGGCGTCGCGTACGGATCGTCGGTTGCGCGCGTGCAGGAGGCGCTGCTGCGGGCCGCGGCCGAACACCCCAAGGTGTTGAAGGAACCCGCGCCGGAGGTGCTCTTTGAAGACTTCGGCGACAACGCGCTGGCGTTCCGCCTGTACTTCTGGCTGTCGATGCGCCGCCCGTTCGATCGGCTCCGTGTGCAGAGCGACCTGCGGGTCGCCGTAGACCGCTTGTTCCGCGAGGGAGAGGTCGTGGTTGCCTTCCCACAGCGGGACGTTCACCTTGACTCGTCCCGTCCGATCGAGGTTCGGTTGACAGGCCAGAGCGACGGCTCGTGAGCGTGCACGCTCACCCGAGGCCGTTCCGCAGAGTGACTCGCAGGAGAGCATGGCATGAACAACCCAGCGAAGGAAGTTGGCGGCGACGGACGCATCTTTGAGATCACCGTTGACCGCGGGGGGGCTCGCAGCGTTGCCGACAACTCCGCGGGGCACGGGCAGCGTGCCGGGGAAGACTGGACGTGGCACCATCGCGAACTTCGGCACCCCTACACCGAGCGGTGGCTCTCCGAGTCCGCGGGGCTTGACGAGATCGCGCTGCAGGCGCTTCTGGCAGAGGACGCACGCCCGCGCCTGCTGCGGCGACCGACCGGCATCGTCGTTGTGTTGCGCGGCGTGAACCTGAACGCGGGGGCCGAGCCGGAGGACATGATCTCGGTGCGGATCTGGTGCGATGCGCACCGCCTGATTACCCTGCGGACGCCGCACCTGAAGACCATCCAGGCGGTGCGGGACCAGATCGAAGCCGGGAGCGGTCCCGGTTCGCCGGGCGAAGCGCTGGTCGAGATTGTCTGGGGCCTGACCGACCGCGTGTCGCCGGTGCTCGAGCGAATCGACGAGGAAACAGGGGATTATGAGGACAGGGTCTCGACGCGGCCGGTCGAAGACCTGCGCACGGGGATTGCCGAGTTGAAGCGACGCGTGATCGCGATCAGGCGCTACTTGTCGCCGCAGCGCGATGCGTTGCTCATGCTCTCGGCGGAGCCCGCGCCCTGGCTCACGGATATGCACAGGGCGCACTTCCGTGAGTGCGCCGACCGCGTTACACGGTACGTTGAAGACCTGGACGAGCTGCGCGATCGCGAGGTTGTGCTGCACGAGGAACTCGCCGGACGCCTTGCCCAGCAGCTCAACCGCAACATGTACCTGCTCTCGGTGTTGACAGGCCTCTTTCTCCCTTTGGGCTTTCTCACGGGCTTGCTTGGCATCAACGTTGGCGGGATCCCGGGGGTGCACTCGGACTGGGCCTTTGTCGTCGTCTGTGTGATCCTGCTGCTGGTCGGGGTGATGGTGCTGTTGCTGTTCCGCCGCATGCGTCTGTTGCCTTCGGACGGGCGTCAACGCGGTGATCCGAACCAGAGTCGGCTGTAAGAAGAATTGTGCGCCGGCGGCGCGACAGGTCACGCCGCGCGAGTGGCGGGAGTGTTCAACGATCGATCCGGTCCAGCCCGCCGACGATGGAGTGAACGAATGACGATCAGCAAAGAAATTGTGACCTACAACGCGGCGCAGACTGCCGGTGACAAGAAGATTTGCCGTCTCCTTGCCGAGACGATCGACGGCGCGCTGGTGGGCGCGGAGTGCAAAGTCTGGCACCGCCACCCAGTCTGGTTCATCGACGGGAACCCGATCGTCGGCTACCAGAAGCTCAAGGACTGCGTCCGCCTCTTGTTCTGGAGTGGCCAGTCGTTTGACGAGCCTGCGTTGACACCCGAAGGCTCGTTCAAGGCGGCCGAGGTGCGCTTTGCCTCGCACAGCGAGGTTTCGCCGCGAGAGGTCAAGCGGTGGCTCAGAAAGGCGATGGAGATCCAGTGGGACTACAAGAACATCGTGAAGCGGAAAGGAAGGCTTGAGCGGCTGAAGTAACGTCTGAGCCGCTCTTGCACTGGCTGCACGCCGTTAGCGTGTTCCGCGCGTATTCCCGAGCCCTGGCAAGCGTGGATATCACCTCGCGCGTCCGTTCGTCCGCGAGTTCGCTTGATCGCAGGCCTGTCGGAATCGCGATATCCGCAACGCCGGGTGCGGGCAGTGCTACGGGCAGCGCGTTCGGAAAAGAAAGCGACGTGGCAGGTGTTCAGGGAGAGCGCTTGCCGTTGGCGAGCCGCTTGCAGGCCTTCGCGATCCGTTCGGTACGATCGCTCCGTTCAGCGGCCGCGTCGATCCAATCAACGATTTCTCTGCGCTCGGCCGGTGTCAGCGTGCTCCACTGCGCCTTGGCCGGCTTGTTCGATGCGGTTCCGAGCACCCTGTAAAAGTCCATCGGCACCACCGCGTAGCAGCAAGGGCGTCGCTTCCCCGCTGCGAGGTTTTCGCAGGCGATCCTGATGCGTCGCTGCCGCGTCTCCGCCTGCTTGGCGGAATCGATCCACCTCAGGAAATCGTGGCGTGCGATCGGTGTCAGGTCTTGCCACGAGGCGGCGGCCTGAGGTGCCGCGGCGAATGCCTTGCGGAGGTCGGCGGGGACGCTTCTTGGGCCAGGCGTTTGAGCTTCCGTGCCGGGCTGAGTGTTCGGGCGCTTCATTCTGGATGCAAAGCGTAGCGGTTGCGCCAGTCCACCGGACGTGCCGGCGCAGAGGGCTGACCTGCGACGACTCAACGCTTTCGCCCACGCGACGATGTTGCCCTTGACCGCGTCCCTTCCGTTCCTACCTGTATCAACGCCGCCGTTCCAGGCACGTGCGCGAGCCCCCAGTCGCGCATGGCCTGCAAGAGTGGCAAGAGTGAGCGCCCGAGCGCTGTGAGGTGGTATTCGGAACTGCCCGCCCGACTTTCGGATGCCTTCGCATCGATCAGACCGTGGGTCTTCAACTGTTCCAGGCGCGACGCGAGGATGTTGGTCGCGATGCCCTCTGGCGAGGCTGCCAGGTCCTTGTAGCGCGACTGTCCGGAGAACAGATCTCGGATGATCAGGAGCGTCCACTTGTCGCCGATGATGTCCAGCGTCCCGGACACCGGGCAGGGGGAGCGCTTCACTGCGAGATTCGCTTTTCTGCTCACTTGGGGCTCCGCTTAACCTCGCTCAGGATGCGGGCGATCTGCGCGCGGTGTATGCCCACGTGGGTCGCGGCCATCGCGTGCCATCCGGCGGCGTCGAGCGGTCCGAACCAAGGGTGAGCGTAGCGGAGCGGAGTGCGCAGGTTTTCGCGCACCGCAACGATTGACAGCAGTTGATCGCAGGATGACTCATAGGCAGTGACGACGCTGGCATCCACGTTCGCGCCGGGCTTGACCGCCGCGGTGCTGGCCTCTCCTTCCGGCACGCGTCCGTGCAGGAGACCGTCGATGACCTGCGCGATCTGCACGTTGACGATGCGGAGGTGATCGAGGGTCATCCAGACCGACCAGAACCTGCTGCTGTCCTCAAGACCGCGGAGGCGTGGGATCAGCTTCCGGACGCTGAGTTCGTCGTCGGTTGCTGCTCGGTACAGGCTGGAGATGGCTTCGCGCTCACGTGTGAACTGAGCGGTGAACTGCGCTGGGCTGCCGCGCCACCTGCGCAGGGCGAAGAGCGCCCCGCCGACGAGGCGTTCAACGGCTGGGATGCCGGCGCCGGGCGGCGCGAGACGGGGCACAGTGGTGGGATGGCTGCTCATAGCCAAAGCGTACCACAATCGCTTGCAAAAAGCAAGTAATATGGGCGGCCGAAGGCGGTGCTGGATGGTGGGGGGTACGAGATGACGTCAAGGCCGGGACCGCCAAAGGAAGCAGCGAGCGGCCCGGTATGCCGCAACGAGACGCGCTACGGCCACGCGAGCCAGCCGCGCCGCGTCGTTTCGGCCGCGCGCCAGGCAAAGAAATGAGTGCGCCCTGAAACCGGCGTGTACTCATCCGCGAAGGCGTCCGCCCCGGCGATTCCGGCGGCACGGTTCGCGTCGACGGCCGTCCGCAAGAACGCGCACCTGTGAAAACACTCGTGCCCTCGCACAAGCGCCGGTGTGTCCGCAGATCGTGCGACGGCAAGCCTTGGTGCAGCGGCCCCCAAAGCACCGATGGCCCCGGCACCTGCCGAGGCCATCAAGTCTGCTGAATCGGGGTGGCGGGATTTGAACCCACGACCTTTTGACCCCCAGTCAAACGCGCTACCAAACTGCGCTACACCCCGGTGGCGAGAGGGAGCATAGGCCTCGATTCTCACAGAAATCGACCCCCCCTGTAACCGCCAGTGGCCTTGCGTGCACTCTAGTGGTGTGGCCGCAATCCGCGGCCGAATTCAGGAGTATTCCGATGCGGAAACGGTTCATCTTTGGTGCGTTGATCGGGGTTGGGCTGCTGACTGGTGCCGCTGCGCTGCATGCCGCGAACCAGCCGGGGGACGGGCATGGCCCATTTGGTGGCCTCTTCGCCCGGTTCCATCAGTTGCACGGCGGCCAACTGCAGCGATTGCACCAGGAACTCAACCTCTCGCCCGAGCAGCGGGAGGCCGCGCAACAGACGCTCATGGCGCACCGCGGCGAAATCGCGGGCGTACTCCGACCGGTGGTTGAGGCGCACCGAGCCTTGCATGACGCGGTGATGACCGACAAGGCCGACGCCGCCAGCATCCGAAAGGCCGCCGATAACCTCGGCAAGGCTGTCGGAGATGCGGCCGTCACGTTCGCATCAATCAAGACTGAGCTTCTGGCCAACGCCAAGCTCACGCCCGAGCAACTCGCCAAGGCCGCGGAGATGCGGGGGGCATTCCAGACCTCGGTCGACGAACTGCTGAATACCCTTCAGTCCGCGTCCGAGAAGCCGAGTCGATGACCGATCCTTCCAGTACTAACCGCGTTCTACCGGGCCCGGGAGCGCTGCTCCCGTGGCTCTCTTGCGTGCTGGCCGCCGCCCACTCCGACGCGCCCGGCGCGATCGACCCGCCCGTCGATGCGCGGGCCGCGGTTGACTGGGAGGACGTTGTCGCATCGCGAGGCGGTGATCACGGTGCTTTCGAGCGGATCGTGCGGAGGTACCAGCAGGAGGTCGCGCGTCGGCTGCGGCGGTTCTCACGCGACCCGCTTGTAATCGAGGAGCTGACGCACGAGACGTTCGTCCAGGCCTTCATCAGCCTGTCGCGGTTCCGCGGTGATGCACCACTCGTGCACTGGCTGCACCGGATTGCCGTTCGGGCCGGCTATCGCTACTGGAAGAAGGAGCGCCCGCGCCAGGTGCTGCAGGGCGTAGAACCCGTAACGGCCCCGCCGCCCACCCATGATCAGGGGCGTTTGGCCGCGGTGATGGATGCGCTTCCCCCGCGCGATCGGCTTGTCCTCACGCTGCTGTACCTGGAAGGGTGTTCGGTCCTTCAGACTGCCGCGCTGACTGGCTGGAGCCGTGCGATGGTCAAGGTGCAAGCCTACCGCGCACGTGGGCGGCTGCGTGCCCTGATGCGGCGCGACCATGAAAGGGGTGACCGATGAACGAGGTGGAGTGGCTCAAGTCACTCGATACCCCCGGAGCGGCCCCGGTTGTTGATGTGGTGCCGGGCGTCATTCAGGCGATCCAATCGGTCGAGCCCGACTCTGCCCGTATCTACCAGGTTGCCGCAATCGCGGCTCTGCTGATCGGGGCGGTCACGCTGATGATCGGGTTGCCGGCTCTTTCTGACGGCCCGAACCCGCTCGACGGCCTGGCCGAGTCGTTCAACATGGTGCAGCGATGAACCAGCACGCGCTGCACCCCGCGCGAACGTCCGCGAGCAAGCGGTGGCGCCACGTGATCGCCGCGGTCCTCATCTTTGTGGGCGGCGGGGTGTTCGGGGCGGTGGTTACGGGCGTTGTGATCACCCGGGCGATCAGGCACGTCTTTGAGCACCCCGAGTCGGCCGGGAAACACGTGGCCTCACGCTTGGCGTCGTTCCTTGATCTAAACGACCGGCAAACCGAGCAGGTGCAGGAGATCATCGCACGCCGGCACGCGGCGCTTGGCGATATCCGCCGGGAGATCCAGCCGCGACTTGAGGCAGAACTGACGATCCTCGAAAAGGAGATCGACGGTGTGTTGGATGAGAAGCAGAAGGTGAAGTGGCACGAACACACGGCCAGGTTCCGTGCAGAGTGGCTGCCCCCCCTGCCTCCTTCAACAGAACCGGCAGCTCGCTGAACTCACCGGCTGAGGCGTCGCGCATACGCTCCGGCCATGGCCAAACTGCTGATCGTCGGCGGACGTGTTCTCGACCCTTCGACAGGCTTGGACGAGGCCGCGGACATCGCTGTTGAAGACGGTGTGATCCGGGCGATCGGACCGAAACTCGCCCGTCCTTCAGGGGTCCGCGTGGTGGACGCCGAAGGGTGTCTGGTCACGCCGGGCCTGATCGACCCGCACGTTCACCTGCGCGAGCCGGGCAACGAGCGGGCCGAAACGCTCGCGACCGGCACGCGGGCGGCGGTTGAGGGTGGGTTTACGAGCGTGGCCTGCATGCCCAACACCACGCCGTGCCTGGACAACGACACGATGGTGCGGTACATCGACGCGAGGGCAAAGCAGACCGGCCACTGCCGCGTCTACACCGTCGCCGCCGTTACGAAGGGCCGCCGCGGCGAAGAGCTCGCCGAGATCGAGCTGATGGCCGCTGCCGGTGCCGTGGGATTCTCTGATGACGGCGACTGTGTTGCCAGCGCCGGGATGCAGCAGCGGGCGTTTGTCGCGATCAAGCCGACGGGCCGCGCGATGATGCAGCACTGCCAGGAGGCGACGCTGACCGGCGGCGGCGTGATGAACGCCGGCGAGGTGGCGACGCGCCTGGGGCTTGGGGGCTGGCCGCGTGCCGCGGAAGAGATCATCATCGAGCGCGACGTGTCGCTCAACCGCGCCATCGGTTGCCGGTACCACGTGCAGCACCTCTCCAGCGGCGGCAGCGTTGACATCGTCCGCAGGGCGCGCAGGGAGGGTCTGCCGGTGACGGCGGAGGCGAGCCCGCACCACCTGCTGCTGACGTGCGATCTGATCGAGACGTTCAACGGAGGCTACGACACGCGGCTGAAGATGAACCCGCCGCTGCGCGAACGCAAGGACATCGAGGCGATCAGGCTGGGCGTTGCCGACGGCACGATCTCGGTGCTGGGGACAGACCACGCCCCGCACACGCAAGAGAGCAAGGACGTGCCATTCGACTCCGCGAGTTTCGGGATCATCGGTCTCGAGACTGCGCTTGCGCTCTACGTCAAGGCCCTGGTGAGCGAGGGTGTGATCGGGTGGGCGCGGCTGATAGAACTGCTGACGATCGAGCCGGCCCGCCTCTGCGGGCTCGACGCGATTGGGCTGGGCAGCCTGCGCGTGGGCGGGCCGGCGGACGTCACGGTGATCGACCCTGACGCCGAGTGGACGATCGCCCGCGAGACCTTCGCCGGGCAGAGCGCCAACTCGCCGTTTATCGGTTGGGCTGTGAGGGGGCGGGCGGTCGCGACGGTGGTGGGTGGCGAGGTCCAGTTGGAGCGGCGGGCCGCCGTTGTCGCATGATGCGCGTTGAGAGCGACCGCGCGAGCTATTACGACGACCCGCTCGTCTACCACGTGCTCCACCTGCACGGAACGAAGGCAGAAACCCGCGTGTTTGAGCGCCTGGCACGGCGGCACGCCACCGGCGCTGCCGCTGGCCCGCTGCGATGGCTTGAGCCTGCCAGCGGATCGGGCCGCTATCTGCACGCGCTGGCCCGGGCTGGGCATTCCGGCGTTGGCGTCGACAGGCTCGCGCCGATGAACGCCTTCGCGACGGCTGAGGCCGAGCGGATGGGGATTGGAGAGCGGCTGCGGTTTGTCACGGCGCCGATGGAGGGTTTCAGCGTCCGCCGTTCCGCGTTTGATGTCGCGATCAACCCGATCAATTCGGTCCGCCACCTGATGACCGACCGTGCCATGCTCGGCCACCTTTCTTGCGTTCGGCGAGCGTTGCGACGCGGAGGGGTGTACATCGTCGGCGTTGAGGTAAATCCAGTCGGCATGGCCCAGCCGTGTGAGGACGTCTGGAAGGGCCGGGTCGCCGGGTTGAGCGTCCACCAGTTCGTGTCGTACATCCCACCCGAGGGCCGGTCACGCCGCGAGACCGCCCTGAGCCACAAGACCGTGCTGATTGGGCGAGGTGCACAACGAACGGAACGGCACATCGACAGCGTGTACCACCTTCGTACGTACACGAAGCCGCAGTGGCAACGGCTGCTGGCCGAGGCGGGGTGGGAGGTTGTCGCTTGCTACGGGCCGACCGGACGTGCCAAGGCGTTTGAGCCGATCGGCTACAGCCTGCAGGTGCTGCGTCCACTGTCGACTTGAGCCGGATCGATCAACAGCCGCGGGGGGAGCTCCGATAAGGCACGCCGTGCGGCGGCGCCGACGCGTCATGCGCGTTACAGACGTCACAGCCGGTTTGCCTTGACACCAAGCGCAACGCTGCGGCTCAGGCGACATGGGCAACGGTCGATGTACAGGGCGTCGCCCCACGCGGAGAGGGCGGCGAACGTTGAACGCCGGCCATTGGGATTGTCCCTGTGGCGGCACGGCAAATGCCCCAGGAGTGTCTCGCTATGCGTAACGGTATCAAGAAGGCCTTCACCCTCATCGAAATCCTGATCGTGGTTGTCATCCTCGGTATTCTCGCGGCGATCGTCATCCCGCAGTTCACCAAGGCCAGCGACGACGCTCAGGCCGGTAACATCCAGACCCAGCTGAGCACGATCCGCAACATG
Organism: uncultured Phycisphaeraceae bacterium; assembly: GCA_964403525.1. Lineage (GTDB taxonomy): Bacteria > Planctomycetota > Phycisphaerae > Phycisphaerales > UBA1924 > JAJTGZ01. The sequence goes on from CAYOGE010000005.1 coordinate 44,630, forward strand.
GTCGAGCTCTTCCGGGTCCGCAACAACGGCGCCTACCCCTTCTCTTCGTCGGCCATGACCTGGGGCGACCCGGCCGGTGCGACCGCTGCCGCCCGCGCTCTGCGCGGCCCGGACTACCTGCGTTCGGACCCCGTCAACCCCCGCACCAACAGCTCGGTCATCACGGCTGGCACGAGCCACACCGCCTCGACGACCTCGGGCTGGATCTGGGACGACACGGCGAAGACGCTGTTCGCCTGCCGCTGGAACGAGACGACCAAGGTCTGGGAATAACACCGACCGCGGTCTGACGTGAACTCAATCGCGGCCGGAACTCGAAAGAGTGCCGGCCGTTTTTATGAACGCGAGCCTCACGCAATCGACCCGCAGAGGTGCTGCTCCTTCCCGTCGCCTGGCCGGCGCATTTACGCTCATCGAGATCCTCATCGTGGTGCTGATCCTGGGAATTCTCGCCGCGATCGTGCTCGGAGCATCGTGGAACGTGACAAAGGACGCCCAGAGCGGTGTGACGTATAGCGAACTGAAGAAGCTGCGGCGCCACATGGAGGCGTACCACATCGTTCATCGAAGCCTGCCCGCCGTAACAGCGGGTGACGGCACGTGGGGTGCGATTATCGGGCCGGAGTTTCTGTTGAGTCCGCCAGTGAACGCGTGGGTCGATCAGGCGAACAACCGCACGATCATCCTTCGTGACACGCCGGATACAGCGTACCAGAGCGGCTACGCCTGGATCTTTGATCCGGCAACGGGGCGCATCTGGGCGGGTGGTTTCAGCGCGCAGGACGAGCCGTTCCCGAAGTAGACCCAAGTCGGCGCCCGGCCGCGTCGATAGCCGTGCGGTCCTTCCGCCAGTACTCAACCTCTTCATTCGAGGGAATCCAGATGAACCAGCCTCAGCCCGCCAACCCGTCAACACCACCAGCAACGACCGGCCCACACCCCAAGTCGGGGGCTGATCGGGCGGGCAAGCTCGCGACCGCTCTGACGGCGAGCCTCTGCACGCTGCTGGGCATCAACCTGCTCGTCATGGCGTTCGGGCAGCACACTGGCCCTTCGTCGGCGGCGGCGCAGGTCAGCGGCTACACCAACGGCGGTTTGGTCAACGCCGCGCCCCCATCGGGCGTGACGCCCGCTCCCGAGAACATCCCTTCAGCGCCGACCAGCTCCGTTGAGATGCTCAAGAGGGTCGTCGAGCAGCAGATCGAGATCAACGCACACCTGGCCCGCATCGAAGCCCGCCTCTCTGCGCCGCAGCAAGTCACGGTGACCAACTGGCCCGCCGCAGCGCCGTCGAAATAGGTCCTGTTCCACGCCCACGCCCACGGCCGCAGGGGCCGATGACCGTTCGCAACGGAGCCACCAATGGCATGCCCCCAATCGGTCCACGCACGCGCCCAGCGTCATTCACGCCACGCATTCACGCTGATCGAAGTTCTGGTTACCGTCGCAATCCTGGCGATCGCCGCCGCGATGGTGATTCCCGCGATGGGGAGCACGGGGGTGCTGAAGGTGCAGGGCGCAATCCGGCAGATTGTCAGCGATATCACCTTCGCACAGGCTGATGCGATCTCGATGCAGCAGGGAAGGGCTGTCAAGTTCAACCCCGGCGGCAACAGCTACCGCATCGTCCAGGTGATTGGTTCGACCACCGACGACTCGAACACCCTCTACGACCCTTCGCGTGCCTCTGGGCGGTTCATCACGGAGCTCAACGGGGGCGACTTCGGCGGGGCGACAATCGCATCAACGACGCTCCCGAACAACATGCTGATCTTCGACGACATGGGCACCCCCGTGACAACCGCCGGGGGCAACACGCCCAGCACCGGCGGGAAGGTCGTGATCATCACCGCCGACAGCCGGCACGAGTTGCTCATCGAGGCCTACACCGGGCGTACCACCATCCGCAAGATCTCGGGGAACTGACATGAAGCAACTACGACTCAAGCGCGGGATGAGCCTTTTCGCGTGCGCTGCGTGCGCGCTGGGGTTGCTGCTGTGGGCCCGGCTCCTGCTGGTCAGCCACCCACCGCGCGTCGCAACGGCGGAGCCTGCGCCGGAAATCAATGGCCATGGGGCAGCTCAACTGCCGGGCGGGCCGGCTAAGGCACTGCCCAAGATGCACGAGAAGCCCGTCAATGGCTCCGATGCGCACTGAAGCGGGGATTCGAGCAAGAAGCCCCTTCGGACCGCCGCATCGCAGACTTGAGTGAACCCACGAAGGAGTTCTGAAACAGTGATCGGCGGCCCCGCGGCCGCCGTTCTTGTTATGCGGTCACCCTGATTGCGGGAGGCCCCGCCGCACAGGGAAGGCGAAATGTCGGTGGTGTTTTACTCGCCGGCCCAAAGTCGCCAGTCGGAATAGACGACAAAACCACCCGTGCGCGGCTTCGACCGGAAACCGCCAATCCCACAACGCCAGAAAGAAGCACGTCCCCTTTTCTTCGGAGCAGAGCCATGCGTCAGAACTTCACGCCGGTGTGTTCGGGTACTTTCGCCGCTGTGCTGGCCATCGCGGCCGGCAGTCTGACCTCGGTCGCCGGTGCAGAACCCGGCGTCGGAACCATGATGGCCCGCGCCGCCGAGGCCAAGGCCACCGGTAGCAGCGCTGTGCGTGTCGCCACGCCCGCCGAGGCGAAGAGCCAGCCAAAGGACCAGCCTAAGGTCAAGGTGACCGAGCACAACACGGTCGATCTGCACGTGAAGGACGAAGACCTGGTGAGCGTCCTCGAGATGCTCTCGATCTCCGCCCAGAAGAACATCATCGTTTCCAAGAACGTCTCGGGCAAGGTCACGATGAACCTCTGGGGCGTCACGTTCTACGAGGCTCTGGACGCGCTCCTGCACGCGAACGGCTTTGCGTACGTTGAGAAGGGCAGTTTCATCTACGTCTACACGCTCGACGAGCTGGAGAAGATCGAGAAGACCTTCAAGAAGCGTGTCGCGAAGGTCGTCATCCTCAACTTCCTCAACGCCCCCGACGCCGCCGAGTTCGTCAAGGGGATGCTCTCGAAGGAGGGTGAGATCAAGGCGACGCCGAAGGTCGACGACTTCAGCATCCCCGCCAACGCGCCCATTGGCGCGGACAAGTGGGCGCTCGGCGCAGCGCTGGTCATCACCGACTACGAAGAGAACCTCAAGGCGATCGAGACACTGCTGATCGAGCTCGACACGAAGCCGGCGCAGGTGCTCATCGAGAGCACCGTGCTGCAGACCAAGCTCACCGAAGAGAACGCCTTCGGCATCGACTTCTCGATCATCGGCTCCATGGACTTCACCGACTTCGCTACCGCGGCGGCCGGACCACGCGGCGTCGCGAACGCGCTGATCAACGGCGGTTCGGGCGCAACCGGCGTCACCCCCGCCGACAACACCGGCCGCGCTCTTCAGAGCACCGTGGGCGGCACGTCCGGCGCGGGCGGTTTCAAGGCCGGCCTGATCAGCAACAACGTCGGCGTGTTCCTCCGCATGCTCGACGAAGTGTCCGACACGACCGTCCTGGCCAACCCCAAGCTGCTCACGCTCAACCGCCAGCCCAGCCGCGTGCTGGTCGGCCGCCGGGTTGCGTACCTCAGCACGACGGCGACGGACACCAGCACCACGCAGACGGTGCAGTACCTCGACACCGGTGTGCAGCTCTTTGTGCGCCCGTTCGTCTCAAAGACGGGCGACATCCGCATGGAGATCAAGCCGCAGGTCTCGACCGCGGACACCAAGGAAATCAAGGCCGCCGGCGGTGGCACCGTTACCGTCCCCGACGAGGTGACTCAGGAAGTCGTCACGAACATCATGGTGCCCGACGGCATGACGGTTGTCATCGGCGGTCTCTTCACCGAGACGACGATCGCCGGCCGCTCGCAGATCCCCGGGCTGGGCGATCTGCCGATCATCGGCGCCGCCTTCCGGGGCAACACCGACAAGACCACCCGCGACGAGATCATCTTCCTTGTCACGCCCACGATCGTCTCCGACAGCACGCTCGTCGCCCAGGGCGAGCAGGCTAAGGGCGTTGAGGACCGTCTCCGCACGGGCGTGAAGAACTCGCTGATCGACTGGAGCCGCGAGAAGCGCACGAGCCAGTACAACCTGCGCGCCGAGCAGAAGGCACGCGAGGGCGACTTCGACATGGCCCTGTGGCTGATCAACCAGTCGCTGCGGGCGAACCCGCAGAACGAGGACGCCCTGCGCCTGCGTGAGCGCATCCTCGGGCAGCGCGAGGTCTGGCCGTCCAACAGCCGCCTGCAGGGCATCTTCGGCACGGAGCGTCGCGACGAGTTGCTCAAGATCAACCCGCCCGTACCGGCCCCAGACTACAAGTCGCCCTGGTTCCAGGGTGGCGTTCCGATGAAGAAGCTCGAGCACCCCGCTCAGCAGGCCGGCGCAACGGGCGTTCAGCCCACCGGTCTCGGCGGCGACCCGCTGGAGCAGTACATGGACCCGATGGCAACACCGGCTCCCGCGTCTGGAGAGATTACCAACGGCGAGGCTATCGACCCGCTCTCGAGCAAGCTGCCCTACGACTTCAACGCGCTCTTCAAGCTCGAACCCTCACCGTTCCCGATGGTTGAGCCTGACGGCCAGCGGGCGAGCGGACAGCCGATCGTTCTCCCCAACAACGATGCCGCCGCCAACCCGGCCGTTGTGCCAGCGTCCGCCGGCACGCAACAGGCCGCGGCCAGTGCGAACGGCAAGTCGGCTTCCCCCGCCGGCAAGACCGCTCCGGCACCCGCTGGTAGCGCGAACGCCAAGTCGACGGGCGCATCGGGCGTTGGGTCGTTCAGCAACGCCCCCGCTCCGACCCCCGCCGAGCCCCAGCAGGCGACCGTGCCGACCAAGCCCTGACCGCTTGTCCAACCGACCTGGCTGCTGCGGCGCGGAGCGCCGCAGCGAGCGCACCGCGCCCTCACCTTCCTCATAGTTCTCACACCCTCACCCGTTCAATGGAGTCAGATCATGTTCGCACGCACACTCACGGTTCTCGGCCTTGGTGCACTGCTCGCCGCCGCCGGATGCAACACCGGCGGCCAGCACAGCCAGCACACCAGCGAAGGGATCAAGATCGCCCAGAAGAAGATCAACGCACTCAAGAGCAGCATCGAGTGGGAAACGGCCGAGCGGCAGTTCCTCGCCGGTGACCTCGACAAGTCGCTCCGAACGCTCGAGCGTTCGATCGCCATGACGCCCGACGTTCCCAAGTGCTACGTTCTCAAGGGGCGCATCCTCATCGAGAAGGGCGCGTTCGAGGCGGCGGAGCAGTGCCTTCTCACCGCAGAGAGCCTCGAGGAGGGCAACGTTGACGCGCAGTACTTCCTCGGGGTCATCAACGAGCGACAGAGCCAGTTCGCGAAGGCCCTGACCCGGTACTCAACGGCCATGAACCTCGACCCGACCAACCCGCAGTACGTGATCGCCGCCAGCGAGATGCACATCCAACTCGGCCAGGTCGAGCAGGGAGAGGCGCTGCTGCGTGAAAAGTCCGCCGAGTTTACCTCCAACGCGGGCATCCGGCACGCGCTCGGTCAGCTCGAGATGCTCCGCTCACAGTTCGAGAAGGCGAGCGAGTACTTCACCGAGGCGCGGCTCCTCGCCCCCGACGACATCATGGTGATGGAAGACCTTGCACGCTCCCAGATCGCTTGCCGGCGCTACGCCGACGCGGAACTGAACCTGGCCGTGCTCCTGAAAGCCCCCGGTAACGAGAACCGGACCGATCTCCAGGTCCTCCGCGTCCGCTGCCTGGCGGCGATGGACCGTCTGGCTGAGGCCCGCACGCTGATGGGCACGGTCGTCGCGGCCGAGAGCCACTCAAGCGACGTCTCCGCCTGGATCCTCTACGGCAACATCTGTGCGCGTCTTGAAGACCCCGTCCGTCTGCGCCAGGCCGTGCAGCGCATCATCAACCTCGCGCCCGACCGGCCCGAGGGATACGCGCTCCGCGCCATGCTGCTCCGCATGAGCAACCAGCAGGCCTCCGCCCTCCAGGCGATCAACACCGCCATCAGCCTCAACCCAAACAACCCCGAGCAGTGGGTGATCCGCGGCCTTGTCCAGGCCGAGAGCGGTGACTACGCCCAGAGCCAGCGATCGCTGCGCACCGCCCTCAAGCTCGACTCGACCAACGCGAACGCCACGACGCTGCTGAACGCCATCGCTTCGCTCGCGCACCAGCCGATCGAAACCGCCGACGCGACGCCCCGCGACTGAGGCACGCCGGCAGACAAACCAGGGTGAGATGGTCGCAAGGATGCGACCCGTGAGACCAAGCGCTCCGGTGCAATGCCGGGGCGTTTGCACATCAGCGGTGCGTGCCGGTCACGCGGGGACGTACGGATTGCCGTCCATTTCATCCCCGATGGTGGTCTCCGGCCCGTGCCCGGCGAGCACGCGCGTCTGACGCGGGAGCGCGTAGAGCCGCCCGCGGATCGAACGCTCCAAGGTCGGCAGGTCGCCGCCGGGAAAGTCCGTCCGTCCGATCGAGCCGGCGAAGAGTGCATCCCCGGCAAGAACGACCCCGTGCGACGGCGCGTAGAACGAAACACCACCGGGCGAATGCCCCGGCGTGTGCAGCACAGAGAACTCAACGCCCTTCGCCGGGTCGCCCAGCACAAGCCTCTGCCCGTCGTTCAGCAGGGCGTCCGCAGATCGGGTCGTCACCGGTGCGCCGCCCATAGCGGAGAGGTTCAGCATCGGATTCTCAAGCCACTGCGACTCGTCCGCGTGGACCATGAGCAGCGGCAGGCTCGAACCTGTCTTCCGGAGCGAACCGAGCACCTCCTCAACCCCTGCGATGTGGTCAACGTGCGCGTGTGTCAGCAGCAGGCGGCTCGGTTGAAGCCCGAGCTTGCGTACGTCTCTCAAGATCGGAGCAGGATCAAAGGACGCATCAACGACCCACGCGTCGCTCTCGCCTTCGAGCCAGAGCAGGTAGCAGTTCGTCGCGTAGGGCCCGAGTGTGTACGCCTTGATCCGCAGCGGTGCATCGCCGCGACCGCTGCTCACGCGCCACCCTTGCTGTGCTGTGCGTGGCGCTTGGCGTTGGCGCTGTCGCTCCGCCAGAGGATCACCACGAGCATGCCGATGCCGATGATGAGCCAGAGGTCGGCGATGTTGCTCACATACGGCCAGACCTGACGACCGTCCCGGCCACCCCACGGCACCGTGATGCCCATCGGCCACTCAACGCCGGGGAGCGGGTGCAGAAAGTCACGCACGCAGCCGTACGACAGCCGGTCATAGAGGTTCCCAAGCCCCCCCGCGATCAGCAGCCCGATCGCAACGTGCGCAGCGGTCTGCCGCTGCCGTGTCCCCCTGGCAAAGAGCAGCAACCCCGCCAGCATCGCGCCGACTGTGAACACGATGAAGAACCACCTCTTGCCGGGCCCGATCCCGAACACCGCCCCCGGGTTCAAGACAAGGGTCAGGTCCAGCACGTGCGGCACCACCACGACCGGTTGGTGCTCAGGGAGCAGGTGACCGATGAACTCCGGCCCCTGCTGATGAGCGATCTCGAGCACACGCTCGCGATCGACAACGACCGGCCGATCGGCGATGTTTGCAAACGCCCACCACTTGGACCCCAGATCGGCGGCGAGGCCCAGCACGACCACCGCCATCAGCACAAGCCACGACCGCGCAGCCCCACCGGCACGGTCGGAGACGGTCGCGTTCGTCCCTGCGGTATCGGGCACTGCTTATTCCTCGCCGGACGAAGCGGTCTTCCGGGGCACATAGAAGTGGCGCTTCTCGTGCTCGCGAGCAGCTTCGATCGAGTGGCGCGTCCACGGCAACTCTTCCAGCCGTTCCTTGTTGATCGGTTTGCCCGTCGCCTGGCACAGGCCGTACGAACCGTCGGCGATCCGGCCGATCGCTTCGTCGATCTCGCGGATCAGCTTGCGGTCGACGTCGGCGATATCCAGGGCCAGGCTCTGGTCGTACGCGTCGCTCCCCGCTTCGGCGACGTGCTGCGGCAGGTGGCTCAGCGAACCGCTGTTTTCCTTAAGGGCCGCCCCTTCCATGTTCTCGACGTCACCCATCAGTTCCGCGCGCTTGCGAAGGAGGATCTGCTTGTAGTGTTCCAGGTCCTTCTTGTTGAAGGGTGTCTTGCCCTTGAGCGTCGCGGGGTCGATCCCGGTCTTGCCGGCCTTGGGCGCGTTCGGACCGCTCTGGATCAGCGGCTTCCACTTCTTGCCCGCGCCAAAGAGGGGTGCACCGAGCTGAGGCATCTCAAACACCTTCTTCGGCGGCTTCGGGCGCTTGGCGGTCTTGTTGTTGACGATCGTGATCCCCTTGGGCTTGTTGGGATCAACAGGGCCGCCCAGAGGTGCCAGCGACGCTCCCGCCTTGAACTCCGGCACACGGTTCAGCGGCTTGAGCAGCGTGCGCTCGGGTGCAGCTGGCGGTACATCCTTCACCTTGCCAACCGGCTTCGCGGGCGCTTTGGCGGCCGCCTTGCCCGCTGGCTTCGGCGACCCCTTTGCTGCGCTCTTCGCGGTCACCTTTGCGGCGGGCTTTGCTGGCTTCGCGACCGGCTTGGCCTTCGCCACGGGCTTCTTGGGGGCTGCGGATGAAGGCTTCTTGCCTGCGGGCTTGGACTTTGGCACCGTCAAACCTCCCTGAAACGGGTGGAGCGTAGACCGAGGGTGGGCTGAAGAAAGGCGGCAACCTTAGGCAAACTCCAGCGTCAACGCTCGCCGAGTCCGCACCGTGCCAAACAAACGGTTAGTGCGCTCCGTTGTGCCCATACTGCGGCGAAGTACCCAGCCACGCGCCGCGGTGTCCTGCCTGCCACTTCGACCACCAGTCGGCCGACGCTGCCGGCAGGATCGGGAGCGACCGCCCGTTGTCATCGCCACGCTCGCCCCGCACGCATGCGAGTATGACGGCTGCGACCTCCTCGGGTTGAAGCGTTGCGGTGTTCGGGACGGCGGATTCACTCATCACGGAGCGGAGCATCGCAGTCTCCACCGCTCCCGGGCACAGGCAGAAGGCGGCGATGCCAAAGGGAGCACCCTCCTTTGCGCTCGAGACGGTCAGGTGAGCCATCGCCGCCTTCGCCGCACCATAAGCCATGAACCCCTCCAGCGGGTCGTACACCGCCATGCTGGCGACGTTGACGATCACGCCACCTCTGATCGAAAGGTGGCGCCAGGCGGCAATCGTGCAGTACGCCGCCGACGAGGCGTTCGCCGCCAGCAACTTGTCCCAGATTCCGGCCGTCATGACGCCGATCGGTGCCACCGCGGCATCGCCCGCGTTGTTCACCAGCACGTCCAGCCCGCTGCCCTCTCCGAGCCCCGCGGCTGCCGCGTCAACGATCGCTTCCGCCTCGCAGGCGACGGACAGGTCGCCAGTCAGCACGAGCGTTTCTGGGGCACCGGTCAGTTCAGCGGTCTCTTCCAGTGGCTGCCGCCTGCGCCCCGCAAGCGCGAGCGCGTAGCCGCTGTTGCCGAGCGCAATCGCCGCCGCTCTGCCGATGCCCGAACCGGCGCCTGTGATGAGTGCCTTTCGCATGCGGTCATCGTTGGAGGGGGGCGGGTGGCCGGCAGGCGTGCCGGTGCAATCTGGTGAATCAATCAGCGTCCCGCTACGCTCGGTCATGGCTACCGCTTCTGCTCAATGGTCCGCTCTGACCGCACACGCTCAAGAGGTCGAACCGCTGCACATGCGGGACCTCTTCGCCAAAGACCCCACGCGGTTCAAGACATTCAGCCGCGAGCTGCGCCTGGGCGGCGAGAGACTGCTGCTCGACTTTTCCAAGCACCGCATCACGGCGCGCACGCTCTCGCTGCTGTTTGAACTCGCCGGGGCTGCCGGGGTCGAGAAACTCCGCGATGCGATGTTCAGCGGCGAGAAGATCAACACAACCGAGGATCGCGCGGTGCTCCACACCGCGCTTCGCGCCCCAGCGCACAGCCGCCCGGTTTACGCAGACGGCGTAAACGTCGTCCCACTGGTCAACGAAACCCTCGACCGCTTCCTCGCGTTCGCCGAGCGCGTCCGCTCAGGAGAGCACAGGGGGCACACCGGCGAACGCATCACCGATGTCGTCAATATCGGCATCGGCGGCAGCGACCTGGGGCCCGTGATGGTCTGCGAGGGTCTCAAGCACTACGCCCAGCGGAACATCAACCTCCACTTCGTGTCGAACGTCGACGGCACCCACATCGCCGAAGCGCTGCGCCTGTGCCGCCCCGAGACGACGCTCTTCATCGTCGCAAGCAAGACCTTCACAACGCAGGAGACGATGACGAACGCCCACACCGCGCGGGCGTGGCTGCTTGACGCCCTCAAGGATCAGAGCGCTACAGCGAAGCACTTTGTCGCCGTCAGCACCAACGCGAAGGCCGTGGGCGCGTTCGGCATTGATCAGGCGAACATGTTCGGTTTCTGGGACTGGGTCGGCGGGCGCTACTCGCTCTGGTCCGCGATCGGCCTGCCGATCGCGATCAGCATCGGGGCCGCAAACTTCCGTGCGCTGCTGGCGGGGGCACACGAGATGGACGAGCACTTCCGCACCACGCCGATCGCTTCGGGCAACAACCTCCCCGCCATCCTCGCGATGCTCGGCGTCTGGTACAACAACTTCCTGCCCGGCCCCTTCGGCCAATTCGCCCAGTCGAGCGCCATCCTTCCCTACGACCAGTACCTTCACCGCTTCGCGGCCTACTTCCAGCAGGGCGACATGGAGTCCAACGGCAAGGGGACAACGCGCGACGGAACGCCGGCTACCTGTTCCACCGGCCCGGTTATCTGGGGAGAACCCGGCACGAACGGGCAGCACGCCTTCTACCAGTTGATACACCAGGGAACGAAGCTGATCCCCTGTGACTTCATCGCCCCGGCGGTCTCGCACAACCCAGTCGCTGGCAACGAGCACCACCGGATACTCCTCAGCAACTTCTTCGCGCAGACCGAGGCGCTCATGCTGGGCAAATCCGCGTCTCAGGTCAGGGAAGAACTCGCCCGCGAGGGAATGAAGGGCGAAGCCCTTGAAGCGCTGCTGCCGCACAAGGTCTTTCCGGGCAACCGCCCGACAACGTCGATCATTCTTACACAGATCACCCCGCAGACGCTCGGCGCGCTGATCGCCATGTACGAGCACAAGATCTTCGTGCAGGGCGCGGTCTGGAACGTCAATTCCTACGACCAGTGGGGTGTCGAACTCGGCAAGCAGCTCGCAAAGAAGATCTTGCCCGAGCTGAGAGGTGACGCCCCGGTTACCAGCCACGATGCGAGCACGAACGGCCTGATCAATTGGTGGAAGACGAACCGCGCCCCCAGGTAACCCGGTGGCGAGCGGACATCGCGATGCAAGGGCAACACGACCACGGCGGGAACCACGCGGGGGACCGAAGCTTTGCCGGTCTACACCCCGCCGAAGAACCCGCCCCCCATGTCCTTGATCTTGCCCTGCCGCGCAAGTTCGATCCAGACAGCGCGGGGGAACTGGTTGGGCGGCATGATGCCGATCCCGGTGCTCTTGTGCCCTCCGGTCATCGGCTTGTGCGCACCGAGCTTCGACTCCTGGTCAAGGATCGTCAACTTCAGCCGTTTCTTGAAGGCGTTCAGCGCCTGCTTCAGCGTCGCGTCGTCGATCGCTGGCGGCACCGCCGATGAAGAATCTGGGGCAGATGCGGGATCGCTGTTCATTGCGACAGCATACCCGCCCGGTACGCCTCAAAGCCCTGCAGCGGGCTGTCAGTCGAAAGCGCAATTTTCGCTCGCCAATTCGGGGCAGGGCGAATGAGGGCCTGGCATGACCAGCCTTGGGAAGTGCCAGCAGGGGGGGGGGGGGGGTAGGTGAGGGCGAAGGGGTGCCGGGGGTACTTTCTGAGCAGCGTGACATGGCCTTTTCGGCACCGGTCGCAGCCTCGGCGAAACCCCCCGCCAGCGAACGCCGACAAGGGCATTGTGCGTATATCCTGAGTCTCGGCCCATCAACGATGTTCGACCCCTACCGACCAATTCCCTCAAAGCCCGCCGCGGTGACGCCACGCCTCATCACGGGAGGGCTGTCCCTCCTGCTTGTGCTGGCGTTCGCGCTCGCGGCCGGCGTACCCGCTGGGCATCTGCTGGCGACGGTTGGGAGTGGGGGTGCTGGTCACGGTGGATTCGATCGTGCAGTAGCCCCGCAGATCATCGAGCGTCAGGCTCGTCGCGCCCAGCAGGAGCGCCCCGACCCGACGAGAGCGTCCGCATCTTTCCGCTCGCGCACCGCGCTCGCCACACGCCGCTTCGATCGAGCAGCGGCATCAACCGGTCAGGTTCTTCTCGTGCGCGAGGCGCTGCTGGCGCTACCGCCGCCGGCGAACTCCGTCGCATCCTGAACAATTGCAGCGCGGACCAGCCGCAATCACTGGTCTTGAGCGACAGGCCTTGATCCTGAGCTCGCGTTGCCGGGCACATCCAAGTCACAAGTCATTCCTTTGAGGGCCGTGGCGTTCAGCCGCCGGCCGCTTTCCCGACTGATTCTTCATTCGCAGGTTCAACCATGGCAAAGCAAGACATCCCAATCCTCGGCCCGATCATCAACCGCATCGTCGGTTCACGCAACGACCGGTTCGTCCGTCGCTACAACGAAAAAGTCAATCTGATCAACAAGCTGGAGCCGCGGTTCCGCGCGATGAGCGACCAGGATTTGAAGGACCAGCTCGCGGTCTTCCGGGCTCGCTTCGACAAGGGCGAGAGCGAAGACAAGCTGATCCCCGACGTCTTCGCCGCCGCGCGTGAAGCGATGGACCGCTCGGTGGGCATCCGCCAGGTGTTCAACCCGGCGCGAAAGTTCGACGCAACCGTGCTCCCCGCCGACATGCAGCGTCTGTACGCCGAACTGCGGGCGCAGATGGATGCCCTTCCCCCGGCGCCGCCGACCGGCCAGTTTCAAGGCTGCCCCGGCCCTCAGCCGGGCTACATGCAGGTCGACATCCCCCCCGCGTTCTACGAGGCGGTCCGCGAGATCTACCCCGAGAGCCGCCCCCCGTACCGGGCGCGTCCGTTCGACGTGCAGTTAATCGGGGCAATGGTGCTGGCACAGGGCAAGATCGCCGAGATGAAGACCGGCGAGGGCAAGACGATCGTCGCGCCCTTGGCGGCGTACCTCGCCTGCGTCGAGCGCAACAAGGTGCACGTGGTGACCGTCAACGACTACCTGGTGCAGCGTGACCGCGACTGGACGTTCCCGTTCTTCCACGCCCTCGGCCTGACGATCGGCGCAATCCACCCGATGCACATGCAGCCGGAGGACGTCAAGCGCCAGATGTACGGCTGCGACGTCGTCTACGGGACGACCGCCGAGTTCGGCTTCGACTACCTCCGTGACAACATGAAGCAAGTGGCCGCACAGCAGGTGCAGCGCCGCCGCGACTTTGCGATCGTCGACGAGGTTGACAGCACCCTCATCGACGAGGCCCGCACGCCGCTGATCATCAGCGGCCCCGCGCACAGCGTGCGCCCCCGCTACGAGCTCGCCGACCAGCTCGCCCGCCACCTGGCGGCGAAACAGGTCCCATGGCAGGAGGCCGAGGACGCGGCGGAGAAGGTCAAGCTGCGGATCAAGGGGCTCGAGGGCGACATCCGCACCACCGCGGACAAGTCGGCGGTTCCGGGAATGCAGGCGGAACTACGCAAGCTCCAGGGTGAGCTTCCCGCGCTGGAGGCTGCGAAGAAGAAGCACGTGCAGTACTTCGAGGTGCACCTTGACCGCAAGGCCTGCCACCTCACACACGACGGCGTGACCGAGGCCCAGCGCGTCGCGGGTGTCGGGTCGTTCTACGTGGGCGAGAACATGGACATGCCCCACCTGCTTGAGCAGGCGCTGCGGGCCCACGTGGTCTACCAGCGAGACCGCGACTACATCGTCATGGACCAGGAGAGCAACGAGACCGGTCAGGTCGAGCCGCACGTGGTCATCGTTGACGTCAACACCGGGCGACCGATGGTCGGCCGCCAGTGGTCCGACGGCCTGCACCAGGCGTGCGAAGCGAAGGAGGGCGTGCCGATCAAGCGCGAGACGCAGACGGTGGCGACCATCACCATCCAGAACTTCTTCAAAATGTACAAGCGCCTCTCGGGCATGACCGGCACCGCCGACACCGAGGCGCAGGAATTCAACGACATCTACAAGCTCGACGTGGTCGCCATCCCCACCAACAAGCCGGTCGTGCGCAAGGACAACGACGACACCGTCTACCTCCGACAGAAGGACAAGTGGCAGTCGATCGTCGACGAGATCAAGAACCTCCACGACCTCGGCCGGCCTGTGCTGGTGGGCACCACGAGCGTCGAGCGCAGCGAGATGCTCTCGAAGATGCTCGGCGAGCGCCACGGCGTCAAGCACGAGGTGCTCAACGCCAAGCAGCACGACCGGGAGGCACACATCGTCGAGAACGCCGGTCAGCTCGGCGCCGTAATGATCGCGACCAACATGGCCGGTCGCGGCACCGACATCAAGCTCGGACGCGTCGACCGCCAGGCGTTGCTTGACCACTGGCTCCGCCGCGGCATCGCCCCGCGAGAGGCCTCGATCGAAATGACCGACGAGCAGCTCCGCGAGGCGGTCTACCGCAAGGTCGCCCCGACCGAACTCGGCGAAGCAAAGCGCGAGGTTGAGGGCATCCCCTTCGCCGATCTGGAGATGAAGCTCCTGCGCCACTGGGCGGAGAAGTACACGCAACTGTCCGACGGGCAGATCCGCAAGGGCAGCGCCGAGACGCTCCGCAAAGCCCTCGACGAGAGCGGCAAGACGATCCTGCACCGCATCCGCTGGTTCACGAGCGTTGAGGACATCGGCGGCCTGCACGTGATCGGCACCGAGCGTCACGAGAGCCGACGCATCGACAACCAGCTCCGCGGCCGGTCCGGACGCCAGGGTGACAAGGGCTCCAGCCGCTTCTACGTCAGCCTCGAGGACGATCTGATGAAGTACTTCGGAGGCGAGACCACCCAGCGCGTCCTCGCCAGCATGGGCATGAAGGAGGGGATGCCGATCGAGAGCGGCTTCCTCAGCAAACGCCTCGAGGCCGCGCAACGCAAGGTCGAAGAACGCAACTTCCAGCACCGCAAGCAGATCCTCGACTACGACGAGGTGATGGAGTACCAGCGCCGCCGGTTCTACGCGCTTCGCCAGCGTGTGATCGAGGGGCGCGACCTCCGCGGCCTGATCTTCGAGTTCATCGAGGCGGCAACCCGTGAGGCCGTTGACGGGTCGTTCCTGCACCCCAGCTACGCCAGCCACTGCGTCAGCGAGCTGGTGCGGCAGAAGCTCGACATCGTGATCCCCGCCGGGCGCCTCCGCAAGATGGAGCCCGAGGACATGATCGAACGCATCCGCAACGATGCGCTGGCCGACACCAAGAACCTGATCTCGGTCACCCTCGGCGAGTACATGCCGATGGTGGACTTCGACCCGACCGACCCCGCCGCCGGCGGGAGCGGCGCAGAAGGAGCGGAGGCCTCGCGCGCTGTGGACTTTGATGCGTCGGGCCTGATGCGCTGGGCCGCCGACAAGTTCGGCGTCGAGCTTGCGCCCGACGAGCTCCGCACCAACGACAGCGCAACCCGCGCGATGGTCGAGGAGCGTCTGCTCAAGGCCGCCGAAGAGAAGATCGACACCACCGACCTGTCGGGGATCATGCCGATCCTGGAGAAGGACTACGGCTTCAACGAGCTCGCCCAGTGGGTCGCCGGAAAGTTCGACGTTCAGATCCCCGTCGACGAGCTGAAGAAAGTCGACGCCAACGGCGGGCACGAAGCCGTGATCAGGCTCATCGTCGACAAGGCCAACGCCGCATATGTCGAGCGCGAGGTCGAGATGCCGGTGCAGATCCGGATGATGATGACGATGCAGCAGGCCCGCCAGAGCCCGCTTGGGGCGCTCACCGAACTCGTCGGCTGGGCGAACGCGCGATTCAAGCTCGACTGGAAGCCCGAGTCGCTCATGACCATCGGCGGACCCCAGCAGGTCGCCGCAAAGCTGATGGCCGAGAACCGCAAGTGGGTCGAGTCGGGCGAGCTCGAGAAGGTCGTCAAGGAGGCGCAGGCCCTCAAGACCGACGCCGAGATCGAGGCCTTCCTGCGCGAGCGATTCGGCACGGAAATGCCCGACACCATGAGGTACCTCACCGGCGAAGAACGAGCCGACGCGGTGCGCTCCAAGGTCGAAGAGGCCCTGCGCAGTGAACTGATCCAGTTCGAGCGGATGATCCTCCTGCGGATCCTCGACGAGATCTGGCGTGAGCACCTCTTTGCGATGGACCAGCTGCGCGACACGATCAACTACCGTGCCTACAGCCAGCAGGACCCACGCATCGAGTACAAGCGCGAGGGTTCACGCATGTTCACCGAGATGATGGAGAACCTGCGCGAGCGCGTGACCGACCTCATCCTGAAGATGGAAATCAGCGGCGGCCCGCCCCCCGCCGGCCCTGGCCAAAGGAGCGGCGGCCCGGCTTTCGGGTCAAACATCACCGGGCCCGGACTCGGCGTGTAGCTCACAGCCTCGGTCCGGGCGGTCCAAACGGCCGCGGGGCGGCCCGCACGACCCCCAAACCCTTTCCAACCGGCGGCAACCCCATGCCGCCGGTTGTCGTATGGACTGGCAGCCCTTCCTCGTGGCGCACGGGTCAGGTTCCATGCACGCGTCGCCGGGCCGACGGTTCGAGTACCCTAGTTCTCGCCGACAGGAGTCCGACCCATGAGCCCATCGCCCACCAATCCGTCCCAGCCCGGCATGCCAGCCCGCCGCGCGTTCACCCTGCTGGAACTGCTGGTGGTCTTCACGATCATCGCGATCCTCATCGCGGTCGTGCTGATGGTGGGGCAGAAGATCCTTGCCGGCAGCAAGGTGCGTGCGACGCAGAACGTCGTGCAGACGCTCGACCAGGCGATGGAGGCGTTCATACAAGCCAAGGGGGGGACCGCCGGACGCTTCCCTGACCGCTTCGTCGACGCCTCGGCAAACGAGTTCCCGCTGGCAGACGCGGCCACCGGCGTTGGCAATCCCCCGTTCCCCAGCGGGGAGCTTGCGGTTGAGCTGCTCAAGAGCGAGCCCGCATCCGCCGCGATCATCCAGCGCATCCCCGCGGAGTTTGTCGAGCTCGTCCCCGCCAGCGCGGTAATCAACGGCCAGACCCCGACAAAGAGCACAACCAGCGGTACGGCCCCCCTCACCTACACGCGCATCAAGGACGCGTGGGGCCGACCAATCCGCTTCGTGCACCCGTCCTATCAGGGCATCTACGGCATCGGCGGAAACCCGGCACGCACGATCTCGCTGCGCCAAGGTGGCAGTCTGATGACCTTCTCAATCACGCGTGATTGGCAGGCGGTGAGCACCGGGGGCGATCCGACGTTCCAGGGTACCGGAGACGGTGGCCTGTGCGCTGGCGGCCGCCCCTACTTCTACTCGGCAGGCAGCGACGCCAACGCCGCGACGGTTGCCGACAACGTCTACTCGGTCCGGCCAATCTTCGACACGTTGGTAAAAGCCAACGGCCAGTAGCACACGAGAGCGGCTGCTCGCCGGGCCTCCTGAGGTCCCAAAACCGCTAAACACGCAAAGGCGTTGCTCCAAGCCGGTGGCTCGCCCTATAGTCGGCACGTCCTGAGGAAGGACGTCTGGCCGTTCTACCCGAGACTGAGCCGACAACAGCTGGATATCCAGAGCAGAATGACGGGGCGTAGCGCAGCTTGGTAGCGCGTCTGGTTCGGGACCAGAAGGTCGGAGGTTCAAATCCTCTCGCCCCGATTCAGCAGACCAGATGGCCCCGGCAAGTGCCGGGGTCATCGGCGTTTACGGCGGAGTTCAAGCCGAATCCTGTCAACCTGCGTCGGTGCCGTTCAGTTGAACTGCTCTTGTGGTTGGAGCTTTACCAACCGCAGGTCCGTCTACGGCGGGCGGGCGTTTCATCCTGCAGAGTGTACTGGCGGTCCGCTAGTTGCGGGTTCGCGCCCCGTCCGTCTCGTTTGAAGTAGCCTGCTTCGAGAGCGGTTTTCTTCGCTTTTGACGCATCGGACGTTCGAATGCCGGACTGTGCGCCTCTTCTGGCTTGAGGCCTGCCCGTGAAACTGGTACCGGCCCGTCGTCATGGAACGACGAGCAGGCATAGCGGTCGGCGTGAGTTGGTTCCCAGCCGAAGCCCAGCATCGCAAGTACGTCGGTTACCAGCGCGGGCGGACTGGCAAGGCGCGAGCCAATTGCCGGCACCTCAGTGGGAACCAGCGATTGGCCGTCAGACGAGCCGTGAACCTCGTTGCAGAATGGAACCGCCCTCAGGCCGCCGGGCCGACCCTGTGACTGGAAAACACGGCATCTGCAAATACACTACTAGCCATGAACTGGACTCTAACACGGTTGGTTTTCGGCGCGGTCCTGAGCGTCATCTGGGCGTCGGCAAGCTCCGCCCAAACGCCCCCGCCGGACAAACAGACCGTCGCGGACGCCTACGCGTACCTGCTCGGGCGAGCACTCGTGGTCCGGCAGGAGCACACCGACCTCAAAGAGCCAGGCGTCACCTACAACGTCATCAAGTACAACGCGCTGGGGTCCGCCGAATTCGCCAACCCTAATCTTGACGTGGCGTACCTCGAAGCCTGGATCGCGGTAGACGACAAGACCCCCGTGCTACTCGAAGTACCCAAGGTCAACGGGCGCTACTACACCGCGCAGATCCTGGACGAGTGGGGGGAGGTCATCACCAACATCAATGAGCGCACGTTTCCCTTCCATCCCAACGGCACGTTCGCGTTCGTCGCGCCCGGATCCAAGGCCGTTGTCCCGCAAGGGGCAGAGCGCATCGAGTTGAACTCGCGCAAGGCCAAGATGCTCGGCCGCGTGGAGATCAAGGACGACAAGGAGGGCGCGGTAGGTCTCCAGAAGCAGTTCAAGATCACGCCGATGGGCAGGCCCGAAATCGAGCCGGCCGTGGCGATCGCTGAGATTGACAACAAGGAGTTGGTGGGCGTCGAGCTCTTCGATAGCGCCGGCGCGCTACTCGCCAGCGCTCACGACGTGTCGCCAGCAGGACCCGAGATGCAAGCCAAGGTTCGCGAGGTTGCGAAGATGGCCGAGGACCCCCAGCAGCGGCAGGTCCTAGACCGAATGATCCGGACCGAGGTGATCCCGCAGTTCCGGGTTGACGCGGTGACTAAGACGGGCGTGTACAAGAACAACTGGCTCGCCACCATTGGTACCGGCAACTATGGGGCCGACTACAGGCGGCGGGCCGCCGCCAATCTGGTCGGCATCTGGGCCAACGCCAACGACGAGGTCATCTACTTCGTGGCCACCGAGGACGCCGACGGCAAGCCTCTCAATGGCTCAAACGAGTACATCATCGACTTCTCCAAGGCGGGCCGGCCGGAGCAGGCGGTCAATGGCTATTGGTCGGTGATTCTCTTGGACGTCCCCAACTACCGCGTTGTGCCCAACAGGCTCAACCGGTTCAACCTGAACAACTACTCGGGCCTCAAGTCCGAGGCCGACGGCTCTCTGAAGATCCTGCTGTCGAAACAGCCTGGCGTGGCAACCCTAGAGTCCAACTGGCTGCCAACGGCAGACGGCAAGGCCTTCTCGCTCACCCTCCGCACCTACGTCCCCAAGGACTTCGTGAAGCGCGGCGAGTGGTTCCCGCCGGCGATCAAGCGAGTGAAGTAGGTCGCCATGACGGCCAACGGAGCCGATCGCCTCAAGGCAGCGACCGGTACCCCGACTGTATGTTGAGCACGTTGACCATCTCACTCGATGGGCGAGTGAAAACCTTTCGTGAAGTGGAACATGAGGCGTGTATTAGGAAACTCAAAGTGAAGACGACATTCGCAGGGATCGGGCTTGGCGCGGCGTTGGGCCTTGTGCTGGCCGCAACAACCAATACTTGGGGTCAGCAGCAGGCGACCGAGCCCAAGTACAAGGCAAACGTCCCAGATCCCATCCGTACGCCGGACACAGTTGAAACCAAGACGCTGGGCACCCTGCGGTTCTTCGACGGCATGCCCAGCCCCGATACCGCGACCAAGATCTACGACTATCTCGACGTCGCTCGCGCCTCCGAGGCATTCCTCGCCGGAATCCCCGCGACGTCGGCGTACTCGGTGATGGAAGGTTTCAGGCAGGTCGGTATGCGGCCGGGCGACCTGGGCTTGAGCGAAGACCTTCTCGACGCCCGCTCGCTATTCCTCACTCCCAACACCACAACGGTGTATGGCATGCTGGAGTTCGATGTGAAGGATGGGCCCGTCGTCCTCAAGGTACCCCCGGGCGTGCTCGGGCCGTTGCAGGATGCGTGGTTCCGATTTGTCGTCGACCTAGGCCCGCTGGGCCCCGATCAGGGCAAGGGGGGGACGTACGTTGTTGCGCACCAGAGTTACAAAGGCCCGATCCCCCAAGGCGCGTTCGAGGTGCGCACTCGAACCTACCGCAACATGGGCTTTTTCCGCGTCTTTGTCAAGGACAGCGACACCGCGGCGGCCGCGAAGTCGGTGAAGTCTTTCTTCCGATGCTACCCGCTGGCGCAAGCGGCCAACCCGCCTGAGCAGAGGTTCTTTAACGTCTCCGGCAAGCAGTTCAACACGGTCCACTCCAACGACTTTCACTTCTTCCATGAGATCGACGCGGTCATCCAGTACGAGCCAGCGGACGCGTGCGACCCCGAGTCGCTGGGCCTTTTCGCGTCGATCGGAATCAGGAAGGGCACGCCCTTCGCTCCCGACGAGCGGATGAAGAGGCTGCTCACCGAGGGTGTGGCGATCGGCAACGCCGCAGCGCGGTCTTTCTGCTTTGCCAATCGCGACAGGAGCATCTACTACTACCCCGATCGCCAGTGGTACGCGTCGTTCGCCGGGACACACGACTTCATTGAGAACGGCGTGCTCGACTCCGACAAGCGGGTGCTGTGGCTCTATATCGCCACCGGAGTAACTCCTGCGATGTCCACGCCCAAAGTGGGCACCGGCTCAGTCTACCCGATGGCCGCCCGCGACTCCCATGGGCAGTACCTCGACGGAGGCAAGACCTACTCGGTCACGCTTCCCGCGCCGGTCCCCGTGAACAATTTCTGGGCGTTCACCGTCTATGACGGCCAGACACGCAGCCTCCTGGAGACCGATCAGAAGAGCGCTGGCATCGACAGCAACAATAAGAACATGAAACCCAATGCGGACGGCTCGTACACGGTCTACTTTGCCCCCAAACCTCCGGAAGGAAAGGAAGACAACTGGGTGCAGACGATGCCCGGCAAAAGCTACTTCGTTTTCCTTCGGCTGTATGGTCCTCTTGAGCCTTGGTTCAACAAGACGTGGAAGCCCGGGGACTTTGAGATCGTTAAGTGACCCTGGGTCCAGTTGTCGATCCGTTGGTTGCGGGTTCGAGCCCCGTCCGTCTCGCTTGAAAACGCCCCTGGTTCGCTGGCGACCGCGCCAACACCCGGCCCGGGCGACTGAAGGGCTGTCCTCCGCTCGCTTTTTCACGGTGTCACGCCGAGCAACAGCCGCGTATCCGGCTCCCAATGGCGGATTGCCTCCTCAAAGAGTTCAAGCCGTGTCCTGTCACCCTGATTCAGCAGACCTGATGGCCCCGGCAGGTGCCGGGGCCATCAGGTCTGCGGGCAGGCTTCAACTCAAGCGTCGCGGGAACGACATGCACGCTGGTCACTGCACAAGGTGACGCAGAGCGATCTTTTTCCTACGATGTGCCTGATGAACAACCTCGAACCGCGGCCTCAGTCGTCACTGGCTGCCGACCACTCACGCCAGCCCCTCCGGCGAAAAACCTTCAGGTTTTGGCGATGTTTCTGGCTGACCTTCCTTGTGGTCTCGCTCGGCTACGCCGGGTATTGCTTCTACGTGCCCGGCAACAACATCGCTTGGGCCGACGACTACTCGTCCGCCCAGCGACTCGCTGTGGAGTCTGACAAGCCCATCATTCTCTTCTTCACCGGCAAATGGTGCGTCCCCTGTCGGATCATGAAGCGCAACGTTTGGGCTGATGCACAGGTGGCGGAAACGGTCAACGCGGCATTTGTACCCCTGACGATCGACGTAGACGATCCCGACGCGGCCACGGTGATCAGCCGCTACCAGGTCGGTGCCACTCCGAACACGATCATTACAGACCCGCAAGGGAACGTCCTGGATCAAGCGGCCGGGGGATTGAACAAAGCCGGCTTTCTTGAGTTGCTCGAGCGTGCGGCAAGGCCTTGATAGGCGGTCTTCATGGGTCGTCAAGAGCCCCATCGCATCTGAACCGCGCACAGCAGCCCGGGGGTACGTCCCCCCTTCGGTGTGCGCGGCGACTTTGGCCGTGCCTGCGGTCGGGGCTGCGCCCCTCGCTCAGGGGCGGCAAGCGTGAACCCTTCGATCACCGACTCTCATTGAGACAGGTGCAGGAGATGGGGGTAGGCCACGGGCGCGCTGCAAACACACAGGCGCACTCAAGGGTGGAGCAGCCGTGTCGCGGCCAGCGTGTAGAGCGGAATCCCGACGCCGATGTTGAACGGAAACGTCACGGCGAGCGCCAGCGGGATGTAGATGCCCGGGTTTGCCTGCGGGATCACCAGGCGAACCGCCGCCGGCACGGCGATGTAGCTCGCCGAGCCGGCGAGCACCATCAGCAGCGCCCCGTCGCCCGCACTCAGACCCAGCGCCCACGCGAGCAGGAGCGCGACCGCCGCGGCGGCCGGCGGCGTCAACAGCCCGAAGGCGATCAGCCGCGCCCCGGCCTTTCGCAGATCGCCCAGCCGGCGCGCAGCGAGCAGGCCAAGGTCCAGAAGAAAGAACACGAGCACGCCGCTGAACAGGTCTGTGCACAGCGGCTTGAAGGCCTGATACCCGCGCTCGCCCGTCAGCATCCCGATCGCCATCGATCCAAGCAGCAGCAGAACCGGACCGTTCAGCAGGGCCTCGTGGAAGAGCTTCCCCCACGCCGTCTGATCGGAGCGTTCGTCCCGGTTGTGACGGTTGAGCAACAGCACGGCGACGACAATGGCGGGGCTCTCCATCAGCGCCATGCACGCGACCATGTGCCCGCCGTACGCGATGCCCTGACTGGTGAGAACCGTGCACGCGGTGACAAACGTCACGGCCGATATCGACCCGTAGCTCGCAGCGACGGCGGCCGCGTCCGCGGCTGAGACCCACCGCCGCAGCAGGAAGTAGACGGCCACCGGCATCACGCAGGCCAGCGCCACCGAGACGCCGATCGCCAAGAGCGCATCTTGTGTGAGCCCCCCGTGCACGAGCTTGACGCCACCTTGGAACCCGATCGCCCACAGCAGGTAGAGCGAGAGCAGCTTGGTGACCGCCTTGGGGATCGACAAGGAACTGCGCACAAACGTGGCGAACATCCCCAGGAAGAAGAAGAGCACCGGTGGGCTCGCGCTCAAGACCGAGGCCACCCCCGAAATCCCGCTCGAAACCGCAGAAGTTCCCGTCATCGTTGAGCCTTTCCCGTTCGCGAGGCGCCCGCCGCTGGATCGCCGTCGACGCGCCGTCCGCCTATGAATGCACGCTAGAACCAAGAACGAACGCCAAATAAAGCATTCGGATACACGAATTAGTCTTCGTATATAGTTGCCGCCGCCCGTGCTGAGTCAAGGGGAAGCCGTCAAATGCCACCAAAGCCGCCAGCCGCCGATCGCTCCTCCAGAGCCGCCGCCGGGCGCCCAGGCCCAGGAAAGGGCACCGGGGCCGCTGCAAGGGTCCAGGGTTGGACGTTCCTGACAAACCACTCTCACGTGCTGGTGTGCCTGATGGAAGACCCCTCGTCGCGCCTCCGCGACGTTGCCGCCCGCATCGGTATCACCGAGCGGGCCGTACAGAAGATCGTTCTTGACCTTGAAACTGCCAAGGTGCTGCGCCGCGTGCGTGAAGGCCGGAGAAACCGCTACAGAGTCCACCCCGACCAGCCGTTGCGTCACCCCGTTGAATGCCATTGCACCGTCGGCCAGCTGCTCATGCCGATCGTCAAGTCTGCACAATCGATGCCCGGATGAGCGTGCAAGAGCACGTGGCCGTCGGCTGAACGCCCGCCCCTGCTGCCCGCGCGACGTTGGCCGCGGGGCCTTTGTGCTCTATGCGTCCGTGCGGACCGCTCCGACTCAGCCGCCGCGCACGGCCGCTTCAATCTTCGCAACGTCGAGCCTTGTCATCTCCATCATCGCCGCGAACGCACGCCTTGCAACGTCCCCACCCTGGGCGAGGGCATCGGTCAGCACGCGCGGCGTAATCTGCCACGAAAGGCCCCACCTGTCCCTGCACCAGCCGCACATGCTCTCGGCACCGCCGTTGCTCACGATCGCGTTCCAGTAGTGGTCCGTCTCCGCCTGGCTGTCGGTCGCGATCTGGAACGAGAACGCCTCGCTGTGCGTGAACCGGTCGCCGCCGTTGAGCCCAAGGCAGGCTACTCCGCAGACCACAAACTCAACCGTCAGCACGTCCCCCGCTTTCCCCCCCGGGTAGTCCGCCGGGGCCCGGTGCACAGCGACAACCCGGCTGTCAGGGAACGTCCGCGCATAGAAGCCAGCGGCTTCTTCGG
Source organism: uncultured Phycisphaeraceae bacterium (assembly GCA_964403525.1). Lineage (GTDB taxonomy): Bacteria > Planctomycetota > Phycisphaerae > Phycisphaerales > UBA1924 > JAJTGZ01. The sequence goes on from CAYOGE010000005.1 coordinate 69,153, forward strand.
CATCATGGTCGTACCAGAGGCAGACAGTGTTCTTGCTCATGCTCAAGCTCCGGGCGGGTTTAGCACACGGTAAGCGTGCAGGTCGCCCGCGTGAGCAAGGGGTGCGTTTCTCCGCCGGGTTGTACGTGTTTCGGAGCCACTTCAGGCCCGGCGTACCTTGGGGCCGGCTTCGCCGGTGGTGGCGTCTACCGCTACCATCAGCGCATCAACCCCGGCACACCAAGGACGCTCCAATGGACCCCGATACCATCCTGCTGACCGCCGAAGAGGCGATGACCAAGGCGATCGACCACCTGAAAAAGGAGCTCCACGGCATCCGCACCGGCCGCGCAAGCCCCTCCCTCATCGAGTTCATCAAGGTCGAGTATTACGGATCAATGTCCGACCTGAAGAACATCGCTGCTATCAGCGTGCCGGAGGCGACGCAGCTGCTCATCAAGCCCTTCGACAAGGGTGCGATCAACGACATCCGCAAGGCGATTGAAGGGAGCGGCCTTGGGCTGGTCCCCAACAGCGACGGCCAGCAGATCCGAATCAACCTCCCCGCGCTCTCGGGCGACCGCCGCAAGCAGCTCTCGGCCCACTGCAAGAAGCTCGCCGAGGAGACCAAAGTCCACCTGCGCAACGCGCGCCGGGATGCGAACAAGCACGCCGATGGCATCAAGGCCACCCTCCCCGAGGCGGAGCTTGAGACGTTGAAGGAAGAGGTCCAGGAACTGCTGAAGAAGTACGAAGCAGAGACTGACGCGCTCGTCGTGAAGAAGCAGAAAGACATCGAAACGGTCTGAGGGTCGCCCATCGCGGCCGCCAGATGATCGACCCGAACCGCCGGAAAACGCGTTTCTGAAAGCAGCGCGGGCCATTGGCCCGCGTTTTTTGCAGCCCGACTTCGGGCCAGTGAACAGCGTTCACTGAAACAGCCAACTTGTCCAAAACCCGTACTCCAACGCCTAACGTTCCTCTCCCGCGGCACAGCGCCCCGACGCGCCGGCCCCGGGGATTTGTGCGTACGGCCCTTCCCGCTCGATCGACACCGCCCCTTTTCGCCTCAACCACCGCCATGGCAACTACCCCCGCTCTCAAGGCCGCTTCCCCCTCAGTAAACGGTTGGAACGCCGAGTACCTCCAGTCTGTCTACGAACAGTTCAAGGCCGATGCGACGAGCGTGCCGTCTGACATGCAGTCGTTCTTTGCCGGGTTTGATCTTGCGATCGCCAGCGGCGGTGCGGCCGCGCCCGCCGGCGGTGACACGCGCGACGCGCTGCGGCTGTTCGCCGGGACGCGCTCGCTGATCGACGCTTACAGGAGGTACGGTCACTTCGGCGCGAAGATCGATCCCTTCGGGCGGGCACGCCCGCGTGACCGGGCGATCGACCTCGCTGCCAACGGTCTGACCGACGCCGACCTTGACCGGCCGGTCGAAGCAGGCGATTTTCCGATCGCAAAGGGATCGACGCTGCGCCAACTGATCGACGCGCTCGAGCAGGTCTACTGCGGTTCGGTCGGCGTGCAGTACATGCACATCGCCGACCACGCGCAGCGCGAGTGGCTCCGCAGCCGCATCGAGTCTTCGCGGTTCCGGCTCGCGCTCACGCAGCAGGACAAGGTCCGCATCTACGAACAAGTCTCCCGCGCGGAGGCGTTCGAGCAGTTCCTGCAGAAGCGGTACCCCGGCGAGAAGCGGTTCGGCATCGAGGGCGGTGAGACGCTGCTGGCGATCTACCACCGCATCATGCAGGCGGCCGCCGAGACCGGCTGCGCCGAGGTCATCATCGGCATGTCTCACCGCGGTCGCCTGGATGTTCTCAACGGCATCCTCGGCAAGAGCTACAAGCAGATCGTCACCGAGTTCGAAGGGAGCTGGCCAGAGAACTACTCCGGCAGCGGCGGCGACGTGAAGTACCACATGGGCTACTCGGGCGAGTACAAGCTCCCAGACGGACGGACGATCCAGGCCTCGATGGCGTTCAACCCCAGCCACCTTGAGGTTGTTGCGCCGGTCGTGTGCGGACGCGTCCGCGCCAAGCAGCGCCTCCGCGGCGACATCGACAACCGGCACAAGGTCATCCCGGTCATCCAGCACGGTGACGCGGCCCTGATCGGCCAGGGCGTGGGTCCCGAGCTGCTGAACATGAGCCAGCTGGAGGGGTACACCAACGGCGGCACCATCCACCTCGTCGCCAACAACATGATCGGCTTCACGACCGTCCCCAAGGACGGCCGATCGTGCGCCTACTGCACCGACGCCGGGCTGATGGTCGACGTTCCTGCGTTCCACGTTCGCGCCGCCGATCCCGAGGCGTGCGTCGCGGTCACGCAGCTGGCCGTCGAGTACCGCCAGCACTTCAAGCGTGACGTGTTCATCGACATGTACTGCTTCCGCAAGTGGGGGCACAACGAGCAGGACGAGCAGTCGTTCACCCAGCCGATCCTCGCGCAGCTCATCAAGAACCAGAAGTCGCTCGTCTCCGAGTACGCCGAACGGCTCGTGAGCGAGAACGTGCTCACGCCGGGCCAGATGGCCGCGCTGCAGGAGACTCTCGACCGCGAGCACGAGGCGGCCGAGACCGAGGCGAAGAAGAAGCCGGGCCCGACCACCAAGGAGCCGGGTGGCTGGCGCTGGAAGGGGTACGGCGCCAAGTGGTCGTTCGAGCCGGTCAACACCGCAGTCAGCAGGGAGCTGCTCGCCGAGGTGTGCGCCACGTTCAACAGGTTCCCCGAGGGGTTCGAGCTCAACCCCAAGCTCAAGGCCCTCATGCAGTCGCGTGCGTCGCTGCTTGAGAACGGAGCGCTCAACCACGCCGACGCCGAGCTGCTCGCCTTCGGCACGCTGATGCTCGAGGGTCACGCCGTGCGTCTGTCGGGCCAGGACTGCCGGCGCGGCACCTACTCGCAGCGCCACGCCGTCCTTCGAGACTTCAAGACCGGCGAGGCGTTCACGCCGCTCAACAACATGCGCCCGATCTCGTACATGCCAGACGACGCCGGCAAGAAGAACGAGGCCGGAAAGCTCACGCAGGCCAGGCTGTGCGTCTACGACTCTCCGCTGAGTGAAGAAGCCGTGATCGGTTTCGACTACGGCTACTCCCTCGCCGACCCCACGATGCTCGTCTGCTGGGAGGCCCAGTTCGGCGACTTCGTCAACGGCGCACAGGTGATGATCGATCAGTTCGTCAGCAGCACCGAGCACAAGTGGCGCCGCTGGAGCGGCTTCACCATGCTGCTGCCCCACGGCGCTGAAGGGATGGGCCCCGAGCACTCATCCTGCCGCCCGGAACGCTTCCTCACCGGGAGCGCGCACGAGAACTGGCAGGTCTGCTACCCGAGCACCGGCGCTCAGATGTTCCACCTTCTGCGCCGGCAGGTGAACAAGGACCGGATGTTCCGCAAGCCGCTGATCGTGCTGACGCCCAAGAGCTGGCTCCGCAACCCGACCGCCACCATCAACGATCTGACCACCGGCACCTTCCAGGAACTGCTCGACGACACCGCGTTCGCGCAGAGCAACGGCTCCCAACCGAAGGCCGACCGCAAGAGCGTGAAGTCGATCATCCTCTGCTCCGGCAAGGTCTACCACGAGCTCGCCGAGCACCGCGAGGCGACGCGCCGGTACGACACGGCCCTGCTCCGAATCGAGCAGTTCTATCCCTTCCACAAGGAGCTGGCGAAGAAGCTCCTGGCCCAATACCCCGCCAAGGCGAAGCTCACCTGGTTCCAGGAGGAGCCGCGCAACAACGGGGCGTACCTCTTCCTCGAAGATATTTTCCGCAACGAGCTCGGGCTCAAGCTCGAGTTCATCGGACGCCCCGCCAGCCCGACACCCTCGGGCGGCTCCAAACACCTGCACAAGGACGAGCAGACGGACCTGCTGGTCCAGGCCCTCGGCCCGGCCCCCAAGCCCGCAGAGACGCCCGCCAAAGCCAAGGCCTGATCTTCAATCACCGGAAACAGCTCGCGTTCACACCCCCGCTCCCTCTGCCAGAAAGCACACCCACACATGGCCGTTGACATCAGCATCCCGGAAATGGGCGAGTCGGTTCGTACGGGCGTGGTCGCACGCTGGGTCGCCGCTGACGGCGACTCGGTGAAGCGTGACCAGATCGTCATGGAACTCGAGACCGACAAGATCACCGCAGAGATCACCGCTCCCGCCGCGGGACGTCTCAAGCAGTTGGTCAAGGTCGGCGAGACCGTCCCGGTCGGTGCGGTCGTTGCGCGGATCGAAGAGGGCGCCGCCTCCGCCTCCGCCTCCGCCTCCGCCGCTCCCGCGGCCGAGCCCAAGCCCACCCCGGCCGCCGCCGAGCCGGCGGGCAAGCCCGCGCCGGCACCGCAGCCGGCCGCGGCACCGGCATCAAACGGTCAGCACGCTGAGAGCGGGATCCGCGCTACGCCGCTGGCCGAGAAGATCGCCAAGGAGCAGGGAATCGACCTGAGCAAGGTGCAGGGCACAGGACCCGGCGGCAAGATCCGCGAGCAGGACGTTACCGGCTTTTCGCAGAGCCGCGCCGCGGCCGCTACAGCGATCGCGCCCGCCCCCGCGGCCGCACGTCCAGCCTCAGCACCCACCGCAGGCGCCCGGCCCGGCACCCGGCGCGAGCGCGTCACGCCGCTGCGCAACCGCATCGCCCAGCGATTGGTAGAGGCTCAGCACACCGCCGCCATGCTCACGACCTACAACGAGGTCGACATGACGAACGTGATGGCCCTGCGCACGCGGTACAAAGAGGAGTTCGAGAAGAAGCACGGCATCGGACTCGGCTTCATGTCGTTCTTCGTCAAGGCCGCCTGCCAGGCGCTCCGCGGTTCGCCCATCGTCAACGCGTACCTGGTCCAGGGCCAGGACGGTGCGATGGAGATCGAGTACCACGACCACATCGACATCTCTGTTGCCGTCAGCACGCCGAAGGGACTCACGGTCCCGATCCTTCGCAACGTTCAGAACATGTCGTTCGCGCAGGTTGAGCTGGCGATCAAGGACGTCGCGACCCGCGCCCGCGACGGGAAGCTCACGCTCGATGAATTGCAGGGTGGAACATTCACCGTCACCAACGGAGGGGTCTTCGGCAGCATGTGGAGCACGCCGATCCTCAACGCCCCGCAAACGGCGATCCTGGGCATGCACGCGGTCAAGAACCGTGCCGTCGAGCATCCAGACAAGCCCGGCGAGCTCGCCCTCCGCCCGATGATGTATCTGGCGATGTCGTACGACCACCGCCTCCTGGACGGACAGGAGTCGGTCAAGTTCCTTGTGAACATCAAGAACGCCATCGAACGCCCCGAGCGGCTCATGCTGGAGCTGTAAGCGGCTCACAGAAGGGGAACCGCGTCGGCACCCCCTTCGTATGGGGGAGTATCCGGAGGAGTTTGGCCGGTTCTGGATTCCCAGACAGACGGCAAACACCGCAAAGTCTGCTCTTGCATGACCTTAGGGATCGACTGGCCTACGCTTTTCCTCGCATTTCGCCCATGGAAGGGGCATAGTTCCTAAGGGTCTTTTGTGCTGCACACAACCAACGATTTCTCTGTGGGGATGGAGCGAGTCATGTCAAGTTCGAGCAATGAAATCCAAGCCGGTGGCCCTCTCCCAGGCGACCTTGCTGAAGTCTGGGCCACGCTGACCAACGATTCCGGCGCCGACGTTGCCGTCGTGACACCCGAGGGTCGGGTTTTGTTCATGAGCCCGGTGCTCTCCTGGTGGGCGCCAACGCGTCCGTTCGACGGCTTCGCCGGCAAGCTCTTGACCGACCTGTTCCCCAAGCCGATCGCCGACGAGCGTGGCCAGCTCATCCGGCGCGTGCTCGACACCAACAAGCCGTTGGTCATGCACGCCGCGTGGAAGGGCATCCGCACCCGCACGGTGATGCGTCCGTTGCACGCCGACGGTCTGCCAGCCTCAAAGCCCGACCGCGTGCTGATCGTCTGCCGTGGCATCGTGCCCGCCGATGACACGCGCGCGGCCCAAGCGGATGTCGAGATCGTGCAGGCTCAGCACGTTGACAAGGGGCAGCTGGCCAACCTCACCCCGCGGGAGATGGAGATCCTGGCGCTGATCGGCCAGGGGTTGACGACCGCCGCGATCGCGGAGAAGCTCTTCCGCAGCCGCAAGACCATCGAGGCCCACCGCCTCTCGCTGGGCATCAAGCTCAGCGCCCGTAACCGCGTGGACCTTGCCCGCATCGCCGTCCAGAGCGGGCTTGTCCCGCCCGACGCGGCCAACAGTGCCCGCATCGACCGCCGCAAGAAGCCGTAACAGGCGAGCAGTTCAACGCGTCCTTGCATCACCCGGGCTACGGCCCGGGTTTTTTGTTTCCGATCGCTTCGAGCATGAACAACCGCCGCCGGCTGAGAGCGGCAGCGGTTTGCTGTGAAGTGCCCGCGGCGTTTGGCTTTACATGTACAGGCCGCCGTTGGCGCCGATCTCTTGACCGGTCACAAACGACGCCGCGGGCGACGCGAGGAACGCCACCACCTCGGCGATCTCTTCAGCCTCGCCCATTCGCCCCATCGGCGTGATCGACTTGATGTGCTCAAGGGCCTTTTCAGATACCTGCGCGGTCATGTCGGTCTTGATGAACCCGGGAGCCACGCAGTTGGCGGTCACGCCCTTGCGGGCCACTTCCTTCGCGATCGTTTTGGTGAACGCGTCAAGCCCGCCCTTGGCGGCGGCGTAGTTGGCCTGGCCGAAGTTGCCCATCTGCCCGATCACGCTGGTGATGTTGATGATCCGGCCCCACCCCTTCTCCACCATCTGCGGCAGGAAGAGGTGCGTCATCTGCACCGGTCCCTTCAGGTTCACGGCCACCACCTCGTCCCACTCGCTGTGGTTCATCTTCAGGAACGACTTGTCCCGCGTGATCCCCGCGTTGTTCACGAGGATGTCGATGTTCGGGTAAACCTTCTTGATCGCCTCACCCATCGCGTGCACCGCGGCATCGTCGGAGATGTTGCACTTGAAGAGCTCGGCCCTTCGCCCCATCGCGCGGACCTTCTCCGCGACCTCGCCGGCCGCCTGCTCGTTGCTGGCAAAGTTAATCGCCAGATCGGCCCCGTGCCGGGCAAGCGACAGCGCGATCGCCCGCCCGATGCCGCGCCCAGCCCCGGTGACGAGTGCGACACGCCCGTTGAGTGATTGCATGCGATGGTTCCTTGAAGGCCGCGCTCGCGGCGGTTTGGGTGACTTGACCGTGCGGGCAAAGTCTAACGGCTGGCCGCAACGGTGCAAGTGGGGGGCCGGGGATTGTCGCGAATCTCCCCGGCCATGGGAGAGCCTTGGGCGGGCAAGCCGCCTCGCGCCTTACTCCACTGCCGTGGTGAATTCGGCGCCGGTCGGCATCAAGCCGGCGGGTGCCAGCCAGCGTCGGCCCACAGCGCCCCGCTCACCGCCGGGTTGCGGATCATGAAGCAGATCGCGTCCGCGATTTCTTCCGGCGTGATCAGGCGGCCGAGCTGCGTTTTGGGCAGCACGTGCTCGGCGATGATCTTCTGGTCCATCGCCTGCACCATCGGCGTGTTGGTAAAGCCCGGGTGCACGATCGCGACGCGCACGCCGTAGTAGATCGCTTCCTTCGCGAGCGTGGAACGCACGCCCTCGAGCCCAGCCTTGGTCGCGGCGTAGGCGACCTGGCCTTTGTTGCCGGCCGAGGAGATCGAGCCGACGAAGACGATCTCGCCCTGCACCTCGTCTCCGCCCTTCCAGCCGTTCTGGCCGCGCTCGGCGCGGGCGACGGCGACGCTTGCGATCGTCTCCATCGCCCAGTAGGTCGCGGCGATCAGGTTGACGGCGATCGTCTTCTCCATCAGGTCCTGGTCGTAGAGCTTGGCCGTCTTGGCGACCTTATCGACCTTCACGGCAAGCCCGTCGCGGACGATGCCTGCGGCGGGGACGCAGATCGTCACGGGGCCGGCGCGGTGTTTCATGTCGGCGAAGACGTGCGAGCGGAACGCGCGGTCGGTGACGTCACCCTGGTAGGGGATCAGGCACTCGCGCCCGAGTTCGGCGTTGATCTCGCTGCAGACGCCGCGGACGGCCTCGTTGAAGTCAACGACGGCTATCGCCTTGATGCCCTCGCGGCCGAGTTGGCGGCAGACTGCGCGGGCGATGCCGCTCGCACCACCGGTGATGACGGCGACGCGCTTGGAGAGGTTGCTGGTCATGTGGGAGTCCTCCGTAACCTGAGCTCAAAACGGGTGTAGAAGAAAGGGCACGCGGCCGCGTGCCCGGTGAAGGGTCATTCGTTGTCGGCCGGCTCGGAGCGCTCGCCCATCCAGGCGGTCGCCTTCGGCCAGATTTCCTTGTGGGCACGTGAGCCGACGCTCAGACCGATGTGCCCGGCCTTCACGCTCATCTCGGTGTAGTCGGTGCTGCTGACCACGTCCTTCAGCGGCGTGCTCTGGCACGGCAGAACCAGGTGGTCGGCGTCGGCCGTCAGCGAGAGGATCGGGCAGGTGATGTTGCCGAGGTTGACCTTCTTGTTGCCGAGCGGGAACTTGCCCTGCACGAGCGCGTTCTGCTGGAAGCCGTACTTGACGAAGTCGCGGTAGACCTCGCCGGAGATCGGGATGTTGTCGTTGCTCCAGACCTCCATGGCGAAGAAGTCCTCAAGGAACTTCTCGTCGTCCATCTTGTCGTAGAAGCCGACCCACTTCTGGAAGTAGTTCGCCACAGGCTTGAGCATCGCGAAGGAGTTGCCGAGGAACTGCGGCGGGATCAGCCCGAAGGTGTCGACCACCGCGTCGACGTCGAAGTACTTCGGGTCGGTCCAGTTCAGCAGCAGCGAGTCGCGGCTGGACCAGTCGATCGGCGCGGCCATGAGGATGAGGTTCTTGACCAGGTCCTGGTGGAGCGACGTGTAGATGGCAGACATCGTGCCGCCCATGCAGTAACCGATCAGGTTGACCTGCTCGCTGCCGCTGTCGGCGAGGATTCGCTCGACCGCGCGGTGCAGGTGCCCCTCGATGTAGTCGTTGAGTGTCTTGCTCGCGTCGGAGGGCGTGGGGATGCCCCAGTCGATCATGTAGACGTCAAAGCCCGCGTTGAGGAACTGTCTGACCACGCTCTTGTTGGGGAGAAGGTCGAGCACGTACGGCCGGTTCACCATCGCGAAGACGAAGAGCACGGGCGTGCCGTGCCGCTTGTCGGCCCTGCCGGTGTACTTGATCAGCTTCACGGGTGCCTCGGTCATCACGACCTCGTGCGGCGTTGCCCCTTTCTTCGCCTTCATCGCGGCCTCGAGCACCTTGGGCATGGCGCCGAGCTTCTTCGCCATCGTTTCCATTTCGGTCTGCCACGCCTTGCCGGCCGCCGCGGGGTCGAACGCGCCCCAGGGGAAGGCCTGCGAGAACGGGTTGAACGGCATCTGGGGTGAGGCCGGGGGCGTGTTGGGTGGGGTGCTCTGGGTCATGGCGTTCCTTAGCGCTTGGCGGGCTTCTTCGTTGCTGCGGGGGCGGGCTTTGCGGGCTTGGGCTTGCCGGTGACGGCCGCCTCCAGGTCGCTGACGCGCTGGTCGATCTTGGCGATCTGGGCCTGGAGCTGCGCAGAAGACTGGCGGATCGCGCCGAGGATCTCGGCGTTTGAGCCGCCCGTTGCGGACTCAAACGCGGTCGCCATGTTCGACTTCAGGAATCCGTCCATCTGCTGGCGGAGCTGCATCGCCTGGTCCATGGACTTCTTCATCGACTCGAGGAACTGGGGCGTGCGCATGTACTGCTCGGCGTACTGGGCCATCGCGTCGTAGAACGCCGACTGCATCCGCCTGAGCGCCTCGGGCGAGGCAAACGCCGACGGATCGCCCATGCCGGGCATTCCCGGCATCCCCGGCATCGGCCCGGCGCCGGCGGCGGTGGACCTCGCCCACATGTCACGCCAGAAGGCGGTGATCGGATCGACGGCGGGCGGGGTCGTGCTGGTTGACTGCTCGGCCATGGGCGGTTCTCCGTGCTCGCTGCCTGACTGGATCGCGGTACGCAAAAACGGCCGCAGGGGCGTAAGCCCCTGGGTCCGCTGGAAAAGCCTTGAAGATCAGTTGCCGCAGCCGGTCTTGCAGACCATGGTCTCGTCCATGATCGCGGTGACGCGCTGGGCGTGCTCGGTGCTGAGCTTGGTCATGCGCTCAACGTTCTTGGTGTTGAAGGCGGTGGCCTCGTCGTAGACTTCGCGGGCGGTCTCCATGACGGGCTTGGTGGTCTTGCCGGTCATCTGTCCGACCATCATCTCGCCGGTCCGCTCCATCGTGCGGGCGTTGGCCTTCATTGACTCGACCGCGATGGTGTTCATCTCGGTGACGAGCTTGGCGTTGGCCTCGACCATGCCGTGCATGGCCTTGGTCATCTTCTCGAACATGGCCGGCATCGTGGCCATGGGGGTGTTCATCGCGTTCATGTTGAAGCCCTTTGAGAAAGTCTCGGCGAAGGTGTTGAACATCTTCTGGCCGGCCTCCATGTTGGTCTTGACCGTGTCGGTCGCGGTCTGGCAGCAGGCCTGGGCGGCCGCGGCGGTGTTGGTGGTGCCGTTGGTGTTCGAGGTGCCGTTGTTGTTGGGCTTGGTGGTGGTTGCGTTCATGGTCGTTCCTTTCGGGGTGTTCGGTTGGTGCCGCAGCGTCGCGGCTGATGGAGTAAGTATATCCGTGAGTAGTGCATCGTCAAGATGAAATTGTGCAATCGCACAAAACTCAAGAATCCACGTTATTTCTTGGGAAATCGGGACATCTTGAGGGTATTTACCGATCAACAAGGAGGCGCATGGACTAGAATTGCTGCAATTGCACCAGCCGGGGGAAGCCCCCGACAGGAACGATCATGCCGAACCCCCAACTGATCCAGGTCAACAAGTACCCCAACCGGCGGCTCTACGACCAGACCCGCAGCCGGCACATCACCCACGACGACCTTTACGACCTGGTCGTTGCCGGGCACACCGTGATGGTGACCGAGAGCAAGACCGGTGCCGACATCACCAATCTTGTGCTCGCGCAGTCGCTGATCGAACGGAGCCCGGAGAAGTTCGCGGCGTTCCCGCCCGAGGTGCTCCACCTGATGATCCGTGCCAGCGAACAGATGCTTCGGGGGATGGCGTCGGGCTGGTTCGCGCAGTTCATCAAGGGGATGGGCCCGATGGGCGCGAGCGCTCCGGGCGCCGGCGTGACAACTCCGCCATGGATGACCGGCACGGGGCTTGGTTGGGGTGTGCCCGCAACAGGGGCAGCCCCGGTCGACCCGGTCGCCGACCTGCGCGCCCGGATGGACGCGATGATGCGAGAACTCGCGGACCTCAGGGGCGGCGAAGCCAATGGCCGGCCGTGACGCAGAGCCGGCGGACGAATTGATGTCACCCGCGGCCAATGCCATACAAAAAGGCCCGGGCGTTTGCCCGGGCTCTTTGAACAATCGCGTAACTGTGGTGTCGGCTTGACCCGTGTTTACGGGAAGATCCCTCGGACCTCGTACGCCTGCTGCAGCCGCTGCAGCGCAGCGATATAGGCGGCTGTGCGCAGGTCGCAGTTGAACTGCTTGCGTGCGGCGCGTGTCTTCTGTGCGGCCTTGACCATGTGCTTGTTCAACTCGCGGTCGACGTACTCAAGGTCCCACGCCTGGAAAGTCTTGTTCTGTACCCACTCGAAGTACGAGACGGTGACGCCGCCGGCGTTGCAGAGGATGGCGGGGAGGATCTCGATGCCGCGGTCGCGCAGGATGCGCTCGCCGGCGGGCGTGGTGGGGGCGTTGGCGCCCTCGGCCACAACCTTGCAGTCGAGCATCTTCGCCTCGGGCTCCTGGATCATCTGCTCGAGCGCACAGGGGATGAAGACGTCAACCTTGGTTTTGTAGAACTCTTCCTTGGTGATCGCGCTGGCCTTGGGGAAGCCCTTGACCCCGCCGGTCTGCCGGACGTGCTCGTCGAGGTCGAACGCGTCGATTCCCTTGGCGTTTCCGATAAAGCCGGTGTGATCTGCAACGGCGATCATCTTGGCGCCCTTGTCCTGGAAGATCTTGCCGCTCCAGGAGCCCACGTTGCCGTAGCCCAGCACGGAGAAGGTGCTCTTCTCGGGCTTGAGCTTGAGCTCTGGGAGCATCTCAACGAGGGTGTCGACAACGCCCTGGCCGGTGGCCTTTTCGCGTCCGAGCGAGCCTCCGAACTCGATGGGCTTGCCGGTGATGACCGCGATTGGGTTGTCGCCGCCGATCTCTGAAAGGAACGAGTAGGTGTCGGCGATCCACGCCATGTGCTGGCTGTTGGAGCCAACGTCGGGCGCGGGGATGTCGTAATCGGGCCCGATGTTGTGGGCGATCGCCGTGGTGAAGCGACGCACGATGCGCTCCATCTCCCCCTTGCTGTGATCGCGCGGGTTCACTTTGATGCCGCCCTTGCCGCCGCCGTAAGGAACGCCCACCAGCGAGCACTTCATGGTCATGAGGAACGCGAGGCTCTTGACGTCGTCAAGGTGCACGTCGTGGTGGAACCGTAGCCCGCCCTTGTACGGTCCGAGGGCGTTGTTGTGCTGAACCCGGTAGCCCTTGAAGAGCTGTGTCTTGCCGCTGTCCATCTTCACCGGGAAGTGGACCATGATTTCGTTCTTCGGCTGCGCGAGGATCTGCTTGAGGTACTCGGGCAGGTTCATCACCTCCGCGGCGTGCAGCATGGTGCTGACGGTCTGGCCGTAGAGGTTGTTGGTGTCGGTGGGGAGGCCCAGGTCCTCGAACATCGCGGCCATCTGGCCGATGCTCTTTGGGGTGACCTGCGTGCTGCGCGCGTGAGCCGCCGCCCCGTTGGTGAACGCCTTGGATTTCTTTGCGGTGGTGCTGGACATGAAAGCAGGTTCCTGTGTTGGGCCGCGGCGGCGTGCCGGGGCGTGAGGGGTACCCTGATCCCGTTCGCCTGTCTCGCTGCGTTCCGGGCCACATCGGCGCGGGGTCCAGCGAGCCCGTTTGGCATTGGAGACAGGGTGGTACTTTATCTAGCCTCGGACCTGTTGTGGGCAACCCGGATCAAGTCGTGTGCCGAAGACCTCTCGGTCGCGGCACGCCCGGTTCGTACCCTTGAAATGTTGGAGGCGCGCCTTGCCGACAGCCCGGTGCGGGGCGTGCTCCTTGACCTGGCCGCTGGAGAGGAGGGCAAGGAGGGTGAGATAGCGCTTTCAATGCTGAAAAGGCTGAAGGGCGAGGGGGCGAGCGGTACGGGAGGAGTTCGAGTGGTGGTCTTTGGCCCTCATGTCCAGGCCGAACAGCTCGCGGCCGCCCGGTCTGCCGGGGCCGATCTGGTCATGACAAGGGGGGGGTTAGACGCAAACCTGTCGAGGGTGCTGGTGGACCTTGGGGGGATGGATGCGCGAGTTGGCTGATAAGGTCGCTGCAAAGAAGTCTGCTGGCAATATGGGGAAAGCATCGTCACGGTCTGGCCGCGAAGCGGGCTTTTGAACAATCGCTTGGCTAGCGCATCTACCTCAGGAGGGGTATATCCTTAGATGCTCGATGGGGCGAGGCGTCTGCAACCAGGAGGCAGGCCTATGGCACGCAAACTACGCACGATGTTCCGGTCTGTAACGCCGGTCCCGGGTTCGGGCGAGCGTCCGGCGACCCCCGAGACCAACCTGCTTGGACCTGGCGTGCTGCCCGCTGGCGCGGTTTCAAAGTCGGCGGCGCCGGTTGGGGAGACTGAGGCGAAGGGCGGTCGCAACAACGAAAAGATTGAGAAACTTGCGTACGAGCGCTGGCTGCAGACGGGGGGCAGTGCGATCGAGAACTGGGTTTGGGCGGAGGCGGAGCTTGCCCGGCGAGGCGATTGAGTGCAGCGTCGTTGCGGAAAGGCCTTCGCGATTTTGCTACCCTGAGTCTGTGAACCGACCTCTCGGCGTGATGCTGTTGCTTGCTCTGGCGGGGCTGTGCGTGGGCGGCTGCTCCAACGCGCCGACGCTGAGCGCGGGGGCTACTCCCTCTATTGCGCGGACCGGCGAGGCGCCACTTGTCGGTGCGGTGAGCACGACGTACAAAGCCGACGGCCAGGGCGGATGGGTGCCAGATGCTGCTCCGGCGGAGGGGTCAGATGAGGCCGTGCTTGCGACCGCCCGCCGCGAACTTGCCGAAGACCGGCCGTCGGCGGCCTACCGAACGATCAACGCGTGGCTGAAGCCGCGTGAGCGGGCGGTCGGCCCGCTGGTGCCCCAGGCATACCTGATCCGTGCGGACGCGACGGCGGTGAGCGACGAGTATCAGGCGCTTTATGACTACGAGACGATCATCAAGTCATTCCCGGGTTCGCCCGAGTACGTAACGGCGGTGGAGCGTGAGCTTGAGATCGGCGTCCGGTACCTCAACGGACTCTACCGCAAGCAGCTTGGGCTGCGGTGGGTGGGGGCCGAGTCGGTCGGGGAAGAACTGCTGGTGCGCGTGCACGAGCGGATGCCGGGGTCGCAGCTTGGTGAGCGCGCGGTCATTGAGCTTGGCGACTACTACTACCGCGAGCTCGACCTCGAGTCCGCCGCGGTGGTGTACAAGGCGTTTGCCGCGAACTACCCGCGGAGCGCCTACGCGATGCGTGCGAAGCAGCGGCAGATCTTCTCGAGCCTCGGACAGTTCAAGGGCCCGCGCTACGACACGACGAGTCTTCTCGATGCGGGGGTGCTCATTCGGCGATTCCAGAACGAGTACCCCGCGCAGGCACAGGCCGTCGGGCTTGACGACGCGTTGCTCACGCGCATCGATGACAGCCGTGCGGCGCAGCTGCTTGAGACCGCGAACTGGTACCTGGGGCGTGGTGACCCCGTCAGCGCGCGGGTGGCCCTGCGGCGTTTGCTGAGGAACCATCCGCAGACGGCTTCGGCGGGCACCGCCTACGAGATGCTCAAATCACGCGGCTGGCTGGAGGAATCTCAGCCTGCCGCTCACGCGTCTACGGTGCCAGCGGCGGAGGCTTCGGCCCCGGCGCCGGCAGGGCAGGCCAGCGGTTCGGAGGCGACAAAGTGACGAGCGTTCGATCAGTAGCGGCCGGGGTGGTTCTGGGGGTGCTGGCGGCATCGGGCTGCTCATCGGACCCGCGGGAGGGGTATTCGTTCGAGCCGGCGTTTCGGAGCGACGTCAAGACTGTCTCGGTGCCGGTGTGGACCAACAACACCTTCTATCACGGGCTTGAAGCGAAGGTCGCGCAGGCGATTGTCTCGGAGATCAACAAGAGCACGCCCTACCGCGTGACGGGCGCGGGGAACGCCAGCACGGAGTTGGGGGGCACAATTACCGCGGTGGAGATGCGTCCGCTCTCCACCGGGCGAAACACCGGACTCGTGCAGGACCTGTCGCTCGAGGTGGTGTGCGATTTCACCTGGAAGGACAACCGCAGCGGGAAGGTGCTGGTTGCACGCCGCAATTTCATGGCGGCGAGGTCGTTCGTGCCCGCCAACGGCGTGAACGAGCGGATCGAAATCGGCGAGGATGCGGCCGTGCAGCAACTGGCGAAAGACATCGTCGCAGAGATGCGCAGCGGCTGGTGAATCGGCGGACGGGGGACCTGTTGCAGTGCGCCAAAGAGTGGTTAGACTGCACGGGTGATCTCATCCACCCTTGCATTGTCAGAGACATACGGGTTCTGGAAGCTCCTGGTGATCGCGCTGGGTCGGCTGCACCTGCTTGTGCTGCACTTTCCGGTGGCGCTGCTTCTGGTCGCCGCGTTGCTTGAGGCCTGGGCCTGGCTGCGATCGCGCGGACGGGGCAGGGTGAGCCAGGCGGCGGGTGTGTGCGTCTGGCTGGGCGTTATCGGGAGCGTTGTTTCGGTTGCCACCGGTTGGCTGAACGCCGGGCTTCCTGGAACGTCAACGCTCGTTGAGATCCACCGCTGGACGGGCACGGCGGCCGCGGCGGTCGGGCTGGTGGTGCTGTTCCTGCGACGACGGGCCATCGAAGCTGACCACAGCGACGTTGGGCGCGGTGCACTGGGCTATCGGGTCGCGGTAATCCTGGGCGCGGTGACCGTCGGCGTGGCGGCGCACTTTGGCGGCTCGGTTGCCCACGGGAGCGGCTACTTGACCGACGCGTTCGCGGATGTGCTGCGTGGTTACCGCGTGGTTCCCGGCATGGACGGCGAGGAGAGGCCAGTAAGCGGGCGCGTACCGGTTCGAAGCGGCTCGGCGGACGGGTTCGACGCGGCGTATGCGGTGTTCGTTGAGCGGTGTGTCGAGTGCCACGGCCCGGACAAACGCAAGGGTGGGCTCCGCGTTGACTCGTTGGCGTCGCTGTTGAAAGGCGGAAAGCATGGGCCTGCGATCGTGGCACGCGACGCAGCGGCGAGCCTGCTGATGCAACGCGTGTACGGGCAAGGTCCGGATGAGCAGATGCCGCCGGAGGGGGGGCCGTTGACGGAGGAACAGCTGCGCGCAATTGAGGTGTGGATCAACGCGGGCGCCGAGTGGCCGCGGGAGCAGACGCGTGCCGAGCCTGCCGGTGGCGCGGCGGAGGCGAAGCACTGGGCGTATGTGCCTCCCGAGAAGCCGCCGATCCCGCCGGCCGATGGCTGGGGGAGCAACGAGATCGACGGGTTCGTGTACGCGAAGATGGGCGAGCACGGACTGAAGCCCGCGCCCGAGGGCACGAAGGCCGCCCTGCTGCGTCGTGTCACGCTCGATCTCACCGGTTTGCCGCCGACGCTCGAAGAGCTGGACGCGTTTGAGGCGGACAAGTCTCCGGCGGCGTACGAGCGGGTAGTGGATCGCCTGCTTGCGTCGCCGGCGTTTGGCGAGCGGTGGGCACGCCCGTGGCTGGACCTTGCGCGGTACGGTGATTCGCGGGGGTACGAGAAGGACCAGACGTGGTCTGTGTGGCCTTACCGCGATTGGGTGATCAACGCTCTCAACGAGGACATGCCGTTTGACCGCTTTACGGTTGAGCAGATTGCCGGCGATCTGCTGCCGGGTGCGACCGAGCAGCAGCGTGTGGCTACGGCGTTCCAGCGACTGAGCATGCTGAACGAAGAGGGTGGGATCGACCCGGAGGAAGCCAGGGTGACGGCGGTGGTTGACCGCGTTGACACGACGGCGACGGTCTGGCTTGGGGCGACACTCGGTTGCGCACGCTGCCACGACCACAAGTTTGATCCGGTGACGATGAAGGACTACTACGGATTCCTGGCGTATTTCAACAGCACCGCGGAGGAGATCAAGACGGTCGGTGACGGCGAGACGCACGTGATCGCCCCGACGCTGACGCTCGCCGGCACACCCGGCGCCACGGTCGAAGTGATGAAGGAGTTGGATACGCCCCGCCAGACACGGCTGATGCACCGCGGGAACTTCCGCGATGTTGGCGAGATCGTCGAGCCGTCTGTGCCGGCCGAGTTGTCGGGGCGTGCCGCGGCACCAAAGCGCTCGGACCGGTTGGGGCTGGCTGAGTGGATGGTCGACGGCGGGAACCCGCTGGTCGCCCGCGTGCAGGTGAACAGGCTCTGGAGCGTCTACTTTGGCCGCGGCATTGTGGAGACAGAAGAGGACTTTGGCACAAGGGGTGCTGAGCCGAGCCACCCGGCGTTGCTCGACTGGCTCGCGTGTTCGTTCGTGGAGCACAACTGGAGCCAGAAGTGGGTGCACCGGTTGATCGTGACGAGCGCAACGTACCGCCAGTCGTCTGAGGCGAGCGACGGGACGTACGAGGCGGACCCAAAGAACGTGTGGCTGGCGCGTGGCGCGCGGTTTCGGCTTGAGGCGGAGACGATCAGGGACCAGGCCTTGGCGGTGGGCGGGCTGCTGAGCGTGCGGTTTGGTGGTCCGAGTGTGAAGCCGCCGCAGCCGCCGGGTGTCTGGGGGCACGCCTACAGCGGAGAGAAGTGGGTCGAGAGCGTCGGTGAGGACCGTTACCGCCGCGGTATCTACACGTTCGTCAAGCGTGCCACGCCCTACCCGTCCATGGCGGTGTTCGATGCGCCGTCGCGGCAGGTCGTCTGCGCTCGCAGGATGCGCAGCAACACTCCGCTGCAGGCGCTGACGACGTTGAACGACCCTGTCTTTGTCGAGGCAGCCACCGGCCTTGCGCACAGGGTGCTTGGCCAGAGGGGCGGGGACGATGAGCGGTTCGACTGGGCGGTTCGGGTGTGCCTGATGCGATCGGCTGCTCCTGCAGAGCGTGCCGCGCTTGCCGAAGTTCTGCACGAGGCCCGAGCGGCGTACGGCGGTGCGCCGGCCGAAGCCCGCAAACTGGTTGGGGCTCCAGACGGCGCGGGCCAGAGCGACGCGGTGGAACTGGCGTCGTGGACGGTTGTCGCGAACGTGCTGTTGAACCTCGATGAATTCCTGACGAAGTCTTAAGGGGCGATGCCGGTGTGCCAGGGTCAACCACAACCACGTTCTGCGGCTGAACTGCTGGCGATGACGCGCCGCCAGCTGCTGGTCAACTGCACGAGCGGTATCGGCATGATCGCGCTCGCCTCGCTCCTGCGCGGCGGCTCGGGCGGGGTCGAAGCGGTGCTGGCGTCTCAGCCGCCGGAGGGGACGAGGATCGCGCGGGGGACGAGGGGACTTCACTTTGCGCCGCGGGTCAAGCGGGTGGTCTACCTGCACATGGCGGGTGCCCCAAGCCAACTGGACCTCTTCGACCACAAGCCGTTGCTTGAGCGGCTCGACGGCAAGCCCTGCCCGGCCGATGTCATCGCCGGCGAGCGGTTCGCGTTCACGCGCGGCACGCCGAACGTGCTCAAGTCGCCGTTCGCGTTCAGCCAGTACGGCCAGGGCGGCGCGGTGATCAGCGAGCTGCTGCCGCACACGGCGGCGATCGCCGATGAACTGACCATCGTGCGGTCGATGCGGACCGACCACTTCAACCACGCGCCCGCGCAGTTGTTCGTTCAGACCGGCTCGCAACTGGTCGGACGGCCGAGCATGGGATCGTGGGTGACCTACGGGCTCGGGAGCGAGAACAGCGATCTGCCGGGGTTTGTGGTGCTCACCAGCGGCGGAAACCCCGACGGCGGCGCGGCGCTGTGGGGCAGCGGCTTCCTGCCGACAAAGTTCCAGGGGGTGCCGCTGCGCAGCGCGGGAGACCCGGTGCTGTACGTGAACAACCCGCCGGGCATGAGCGACGCCCTGCGGCGGTCGTCGATCGACGCGATCAACCAAATGAACCGTGCGCACGAGGCACGGGTGGCCGACCCTGAGATCGCCACCCGCATTGCGCAGTACGAACTCGCCTACCGGATGCAGGCGAGCATGCCGGAACTGATGGAGATCGCCAAGGAGCCGCAGGAGGTGCACGAGGCTTACGGCACCGAACCGGGCAAGACCAGCTTTGCCAACAACTGCCTGCTGGCCCGGCGGCTGCTGGAACGCGGCGTCCGGTTCGTCCAGCTCTATCACTGGGGTTGGGACAGCCATGGAACAAACACGGGCGACGACATCGTCCACTCGCTCCCGCAGCGCTGCAAGGAGACCGACCGGGCATCCGCCGCGCTGGTGATGGACCTGAAACAGCGCGGCCTCCTCGACGACACGCTGGTGGTATGGGGTGGAGAGTTTGGACGCACACCCCTGAACGAGGCTCGCAACGGCAGCAAGTTCTTCGGGCGCGACCACCACCCGCACGCGTTTACGGTCTGGATGGCGGGCGGTGGGCTGAAGAAGGGGCTTACGCTGGGAAAGACCGACGACATCGGCTACCGCGTGGTTGAGGATGCTGTGCACGTGCACGACCTGCAGGCGACGATCCTGCACCTGCTGGGGATCGACCATACGAAGCTGACCTTCCGTTCGCAGGGCCGTGACTTCAGGCTCACCGACGTCCACGGCGAGGTGGTGACAAAGGTGCTGGCTTAGGCTTGACGATGGAGTGGTTCGACGCGCACCTCGACTTGGCCTGCCTTCACCTGAACGGGCGCGACCTGCTCAAGGAGCACGCCGAGGGCGGGCTCTGGTTGCCGGGGTGCATCACGCTCCCTTCGCTGCGAGCGGGCGGGGTGAACCGGTGCCTGGCGACGGTGTTCACCGAGTCTGTGAAAGCCGGTGCGGCGTTGACCGAGGATCAGCAATACACCGAAGGAGATGCCGAGGGGGCCCATCGGGCTGGCGCGCGGCAGGTCGATCTGTACGCCAGTTGGCGGGCAGCCGGAGTGGGGCCGCGGATGGGCGTGCTGATGGAGTGCGCCGATCCAATCCGCGAGCCCGACGAACTCGCGTGGTGGGTCCAACGCGGCGTCGTGGCGGTGGGCTTGGCCTGGGCACATCAATCGCGGTACGCGGGCGGCAACAGCGTAGAAACCGGCGTGACTCCTTTGGGCCGTCAGCTGGTCGCGGAGATGGACCGCCTGACCGTCGTGCACGACGCCTCGCACCTGAGCGAGCGGGCGTTCTGGGAGCTTTGCGAAGCGACCGACCGGTTGATCGTGGCCAGCCACAGCAATTGCCGGGCGCTGAACGGAGGCGATGTGATCGAACCCCTCGCGCGACGGCAGCGTCACCTGACCGATGCACAGATCAAAGAGATCACGCGGCGCGGCGGTGTGATTGGCCTCAACCTCTTCAGCCTCTTCCTGCGCTCTGGCTGCGAAGACCCGCAAAGGGCAACGATTGCCGATTGCCTGGCGCACATCGAGCGGGTCTGCTCGATCGCCGGCAATCGGAAGTGCGTTGGGCTTGGTAGCGACGCCGACGGCGGTTTCAGTTCCGCCCGACTCCCTGATGGGATCGACGGACCGGCGGACTATCAGAAGCTCGCCGATGGGCTCGCGGCGGCTGGCTGGAGCAATGCAGAGGTTGAGGGATTCGCCTTTGGCAACTGGGCACGCGTGTTCCCGGGGGTGTAGCCGGAATCGGCATCCGCTGCTTCCTGCCGCTCGGCCCGTGCCGCCGCTGCGCAGTGAGCGCACCAGGTAGCCGGCCGGTCGAGCACGAAAGCGCCGGCGTCGTTCGGCGCGATTTCCAGCGATGATCGCTGTCCCTTCGCCGGGGGGAGGGCCTTGAGCGGGGCAAGGCACTGCGTGCGGAAGCGTTCCTCGTTGAGCACGTACCTGGGGTTGTTCTGCGTTGCGGCGTAGGTCGTGCGGATCTCGCGTGCGATGTTGATACGGCGGCTCGCGGGGTCTGGGTGCGTGGCGAGCAGTTCAGGCTGGCGTCCGGAGCCCATGGCTTCTTCAAGAATCACCATCACCTGGTCCATGGCGGCCGGGTTGTAGTTGAGGCGGCTCATGTAGCGGAGGCCCAGGTGGTCGGCTTCGGCCTCCTGATCGCGCGAGAACTTGAGGGTGACGAGCTGCCCGCCGACGGCGATGGCCACGCCCGCCGCGGCCCCCGCGTCGCGGTGCTTTTCTCCAGCCGCCGCGGTCACTGCCGCGCCGAGCACCGCCGCGCCGATCTGCACGCCCGTCTGCTTGCCGATCTGCTCGGAGATGTGGCGCGCGGTCACGTGCCCGATCTCGTGTCCGATGACCCCGGCGAGTTGGGCCTCGTTGGTCATCTTCTCGATCAGGCCGCGAGCGACAAAGACCTTGCCGCCCGGCATTGCGAACGCGTTGATCTCGGCGGAGTCCAGCAGGGTGAACTCCCACGGGAGCGTGGGGTTGTCGGCCTCGGTCTTTGCGGCGAGGCGGCTGCCGAGGTCGCTGACGTACGCCCGCAGGGGCGCGCTGCTGACGGTCCCTCCGTACTCGGCCACCATGCTCGGCATGGCGCTGGTGCCGAGTGCGATCTCGTCTGAGCGCGAGTAGGCAGCAAACTGCGAGCGTCCAGTCGCCGCGTTGGTCGTGCAGCCCGAGAGCCCGCACAGGGCGGTAGACACGACGGCGGTCAGCAGGCAGTAGGCGGCGCGGCGCATGCGGATGCTCCTGGAGGGGTTGGGCAATGGTACAGCGTACCATCGCCCGATGAGCACCGGCGAAGCGGGTACAAAGCAGGTTCTGAGCGGGCGAGCACCGGATGGTGCAGCGGCCGCGTGGTCAAGCAGGGACCTTGCCTCGAACCCGCACACCGCGGGCGACAAGCAAGAGCGGGTACGCCGGATGTTCGCAGCCATCGCCGGCAGCTACGACGTCAACAACAGGGTCCACTCGTTCGGGCTCGACCAGCGGTGGCGGCGGTTTACCGTCCGTCAGGCGGCGGTGAAGCCGACCGATCACGTGCTGGACGTCGCCTGCGGAACCGGCGATCTCTCGCGGCTCTTTGCTGATTCGGGGGCGGCGCGTGTCACGGGGCTTGATTACACCGAAGAGATGCTGGCCGTCGCACGCGAGAAACGCGGGCAGAGCGTCGGGGCGGTGGCCCGCAACATCGAATACATCCGCGGCGATGCCCAAGCGCTGCCGTTCGCGGGCGAGACCTTCGACGTCGTCTCAATCGCGTTTGGCATTCGCAACGTGCAGGACCCGGCGAAGGCTGTGAGGGAGTTCTTCCGCGTGCTGCGTCCGGGTGGGCGGCTGGTGGTGCTCGAGTTCGACCGGCCGCGGAACGGGCTGATCAGGTGGGGCAACGACTTCTACACCCGGCGGATCATGCCGCTGACGGCGACGCTGATCAGCGGGGATAAGAGCGGGGCGTACAAGTACCTGCCAAAGAGCGTCGAGACGTTCCTGGACCGCGATCAACTGAGCGGGGTGATCAAGGGCGCGGGCTTCAAGGACGTCTCGCAGTCGGCGCTGACGTTCGGGGTGTGCGTCTGCCACCGTGCTGTGAAGTAGAAGCCGGCAACTTCGGGCTGGCTAGCGCGTTCTCCCAGCGTAGAGCTGCGCAATCTGCGAAGCCATGCGGTGGGCAGCAGCGGCCCGGTGCGAGCGGGCGTTCTTTTCTGCGGGCGCAAGCTGGGCACCTGTCTGGGCAAATTCAGGTGCTGCCAGAAAAAGCGGGTCGTACCCGAAGCCGTTGGCGCCCGCGGGCACGGCCGGTGGTACGCCGATGCGACCTTCGAACGTTCCCCTGCAACGGGCGATCAGCAGGCCCGGCCGTGCGAGCGCCATCACGCACACAAAGCGGGCGGTGCGCAGCTGCGGGGGAACCCCCTCAAGCTCTTTGAGTACACGGGCGTTGTTCGCCGCGTCACGTGCCTTGCGGTCCATGCCCTCTTCGCGACCGTCGGTGCAGTAGTGGCTGCTGATGACGCCGGGCCTTCCGCTGAGAGCGTCGACCTCCAGGCCGCTGTCGTCGGCGAGGCAAAGGCGGCCGGTCGCTTCGGCGTAGGCGAGCGCTTTGATCGCGGCATTCTGCTCAAACGTGGAGCCGGTCTCGTGCGGCTCGGGGAAGGGGTGCCCGGGGAGGTCGGCGAGGCCGATGACGTGGATGCTGGCGTTTGACGCTGTGAAGATCGCGCGGAGTTCGTCAACCTTGTGCGGGTTGCCCGTCGCGAGGACGATTTCGACAGGGGGGAGACTCTGCGTCAGAGCGGGTGAAGCCATGAGCGATTGTGGCGAGGCGGGCGGCCGGTATCAAGACCGATCACCGCCGCGCCCTGATCGAAGGGAAGTCAGAGAACCGTCGTTCCATTTGCTCGATCTTCAGCAGCGATGGCTCGGCCGCGAGCTGTGATATCGACGCCGCATCGCTGGGGAGCAGGCGGGTTGCCGGGGCGCGGGGTTCGTTGATCCGGGCGACCAGCAGGCAAGCGACCTGCCGGCGCTGAGCGTCGTCATCGCGGCAGGCGGGTTCGAGATAAGGGAGCGCTGCGGGGCCGAGCTTGAGGAAGGCGGCGGCCGCGAACTTGGCGTTCTCGGCGATGTCGTCACTCCCCAGCGCCTCGATGAGCTGCGGGCAAGCAGCGGGTAGGAGCTTCTCAAGCCGAGCGGCGGCGGCAATGACCGACGCGAGGAACCGCTGCTGCGGGTCTTCTCCGTTGATCGCGGCGGCGATGAACGGCTCGGCGCGTTCGGCGTGCGCGAGCAGAAAGTCAAAGCCACCGGCCGCGTTTGACATCCGCAGCCAGCTCCACCGCCCGTTCGGACCCGGGCGATCGTCGCGGAGCGACTCGACGCTCACGCGGAGCAGGTCGTCTGTCACGGGCAACGAGCGGTCGGACCGCAGGATGTCAGCGGCGAACTGACGGAGCTGGGAGTCGGCGTCGTTGAGCGCGGCCTGCAGAGGAGCAACCGTAAGAGTGGGGGGCAGGCACGAAAGTGCGTACCGGGCGCTGTCGGCGTTGTCGCGAACGTCATCGTCGCGCATGTCGTCGATAAACAGGCTGACGGCCCAGCGCTGCTGCCACTGCGGGAGCGCCGGTCCGCCGACCCGGTTCCCCGATTCGTCGTAGAGCGGCCGGCAGCGCAGGTAGATGTTCGAGCGGACCGCCCACTGCGTGTGCGTGCCCATCACTGACCGCACGGCGAGAAGGATGGGTGTTGGGGCGTGGCTGGCCCAACGCCCCGAACGCAGGTAGAGCGCCAACGGTGTGAAGAGGCCGGCGGCAACCAGCATCACGCCCACGCGGCGATACGCGAAAACAGCCGGGGTGCGACGCCGCTGCGGCAAAGAACTCACGCGGCCGCACTCAGGGCAGAGGCAGGCGGTTCCTGCTGCGGGCAGTGTTGCCAGGTCGTATCCGCACTGTGGAAACGTCACCCAGGTGAACGGCCACAGCCAGGCCGAGCGTGGGCGCGGCTGGCCGGGGCAGTATCGGCGGGGCTTGCGGGCGATTGCCGCGGCCCAGTAGGTGAGGCAAAGCACACCCCCGACCGTCATGGCCTTGGCGAGGATGTCGAGGATCAGGTGCCTGGTCGCAGAGTCGAGCACGGTGCCATGATCGGCGATCGATCAGTGGTCGCTCCGGATTGGGCCGTGGCAGGTGCGGGATCGGAACAACCGGCGTAACCTGCGCATCTATGGCGAGCGATCTTTTCAAGCGTCTTGGACTGGCCGATCATCCCCGTGTCCGTGTTGGCGGGGCCGGTGGCGACGGGTGGGCGGTGACTGAGAATCCGGCAACCGGCAAGGCAATCGCCGCGGTGAAGCTGGACGATGCCGCAAGCTACGAGCGGGAGCTTGCCGGTGCGGTCGAGACGTTCAAGCGGTTCCGTTCGGTGCCGGCACCCGTCCGCGGCCAGATCGTGCGGGCGATCGGCGAAGAGTTCCGGACGCATAAGAAGGACCTAGGCGAGTTGGTCGCCCTTGAGGTGGGCAAGATCCGCGCGGAGGGAGAGGGTGAGATCCAGGAGATCATCGACATTGCCGAGTTCGCCGTCGGCCTGAGCCGGCAGTTGCCGGGTCAGATTTTCCCGAGCGAGCGGGCGAAGCACCGGATTTTGGAGCAGTGGCTGCCGCTCGGGCCGATCGGCGTGATCAGCGCGTTCAACTTCCCCGCCGCGGTCTGGGCCTGGAACGCGGCCCTGGCGACGGTCTGCGGCGACGTGACAATCTGGAAGCCGAGCCTGCTTGCACCGCTGACAGCGCTCGCCTGCAACGGCATCGCCGAGCGTGTCAGCACATCGATGGGGCACCCGGGGGTGTTCCGGCTTGTCATGGGGCTCGACAGTGTGATCGGCGAGCGACTGGTGGCCGATCGGCGCGTGCCGCTGATCAGCGCGACGGGCTCGTGCCGCATGGGCAAGCGCGTCGGGCAGGTCGTCGCCGACCGCGTGGGACGCTGCCTGCTCGAGCTTGGCGGCAACAACGCCGTGATCGTTGCGGAAGACGCGGACTTGAAGCTGGCGGTGCCGGCCATCGTCTTCGGCGCTGTAGGGACAGCGGGACAACGCTGCACGTCGACGCGTCGACTGTTCGTGCACGAGAAGATCGCCGACGATGTCTGCCGGCGGCTTGTGGACGGGTATAAGCAGGTCATGGGGAAGATCGGCGACCCGCTGAGCCCGGGCACGCTGGTCGGTCCGCTGATCAACGCGGCGAGCGTCGACGGGTACAGGCGGGCGGTGGCGGAGGCAACAAAGCAGGGGGGCACGGTGCTCATCGGCGGCGAGGCGGTCGCTGGCGAAGGCAACTACGTGCAGCCGACGATCGTGCGTGCACCGGCCGGCAACAAGTTGCCCATCGCGCGGGAAGAGACGTTCGCCCCCATCCTGTACGTCTTCACGTTCAAGACGATCGAAGAGGCCATTGAGCTTCAGAACGGTGTCGAGCAGGGCCTCTCCAGCGCCATCTTTACCAACAACCTGCTCACCAGCGAGGCCTTCCTCGCGGCCGACGGCTCGGGCAGCGACTGCGGCATCGCCAACGTCAACGCCGGCACCAGCGGCGCCGAGATCGGCGGCGCGTTCGGCGGCGAGAAGGAAACCGGTGGCGGTCGAGAAAGCGGCAGCGACTCCTGGAAGGTCTACATGCGCCGGCAGACCAGCGTGGTGAATTACAGCGGGAAGCTTGAGCTGGCGCAGGGAATCAAGTTCGGCGAATAGTCACCAGCGATCAGCCGCCGGGCACCAGTGAAGAAGGGGACGAATGGACCAGCTTGCTGTACAGGCTGTGGCAGGGGTGAAGTCGGGAATGGTCGTCGGCCTTGGCACAGGCCGCGCAGCGTCGCGCGGAGTGCGTGCACTGGCCGACCGCGTGCGCGCCGAGCGTCTCGAGCTGCGATGCGTTTCGACCAGTCGCGCCACCGATGAGCTGGCGGCCGAGCTCGGCCTGAGCGTGGTTGATCTCAACAGCGTCGACGCGGTCGACCTGCTCTTTGACGGTGCCGACGAGGTCGATCCAAACCTCTACATGATCAAGGGTGGCGGCGGCGCGATGACGCGCGAGCGGATCGTCGCGCACGCGGCCAACCGGCGTGTGTACATGGTTGACAGCGGCAAGCTGACGCCGCGGCTGGGCACGCGCTTCCGGCTGCCGGTCGAAGTGCTGCCGATGGCCCGAGGGCTGGTCGAGCGTGAGTTGGAGGGGCAGATGGAGCTTGAGGGGACCTGGCGCCAGCGTCCGCTGGCCGGTACGTCCGCGGCGACCGACTTCGTCACCGACAACGGCAACCTCATCTTCGACCTCACACTGCCGGCGCACGTCGCGGGCGACCGTGATGAGCTCTACGCGCTCGACAACGACCTGAAGCAACTCCCGGGCGTTGTTGACCACGGCCTCTTCCTGATGGAGTGCCAGACGCTGCTGGTTGAGTGGGCCGACGGCCGCGTCGAGTCGCGAACGCGGCGTGACGAAGCCTGACGCCCCAAAGAGCGCGTTTTTTCTGCGGTTTGTCAGGTTCCAGACCGCCCGACGACTCACCGTAGAGGCTGCGGCGTAGTCGAACCTGTCCCTGGCGGCGGCCGTACAGTTACACCTGATCGGAGGCGGACATGACACACTCAGCTGTTCTGACATCGCTCGTGGCTTTGGCCGTCTGCACCTTGGGGGGCTGCCGAAGCAGCGACCAGCCGGCGAGCAAGCCCACCCCACCCGCAAACGAAAACACAACGACCGGATCGGCCGCATCGCACGCCGCGGCCGACAAGGCCCACGCCGCCAATTCAACGAACAAGGATGCAAAGTTGATGACCACCGTTTCTGCCGCGAGCCCCCTCATCACGAAGAGCCACACACTGACGAAGTTTGGCAAAGAACTGACCGAGGCCGGAAAGCTCCCGACCACGCTGCAGGCCGCAACATTCGGCGCCGGTTGCTTCTGGGGCGTGGAGTCGACGTTCCGGAAACTGCCGGGAATCGTCGCCACGAGCGTCGGGTTCAGCGGCGGCAGAAAGGCCGCTCCCTCATACAAGGAGGTCTGCTACAACGAGACCGGGCACGCGGAAGTTGTCGACGTTGTCTTCGACCCGGCGGCGATTACATACGCCGAGCTTCTGAACACGTTCTTCAGCAACCACAACCCGACCACGCTGAACCGTCAGGGCCCCGACGAAGGCACACAGTACCGTTCAGTGGTGTTTGCCCGCAGCGATGAGCAGATGGCCGCCGCAACAGCCGCGAAGGATGCCCTCGCGAAGAGCGGCAAGTGGAGCCAGCCGATCGTGACGCAGATCGTCAAGTTCGAGCACTTCTGGCCCGCCGAGGAATATCACCAGACGTACCTGGAGAAGAAGGGCTTGGACGTCTGCCACTGACCCATGTGCTGACGGGTTGTATCGCCCGGAACGGAATCATGAACCGTGTGCTCGCAGCATTGATGGTTGCACTTGCGGCGTTTGCGCTGCCGGCGGTGTGGCAGCGGCCCGCAAAACAGCAAGCTGAGAAGCCGGCCGAAGGCTTCACATCAAATGTACCCGTGAGGCGTCACCCGCCCACAGCGGAATGGCAAACGGCTTCCACTGCAGTCGAATTCCGCAGACCCGCTGCGATCATCCTCCCCGTCCTTACAACGGGCGAGCAGTGTGCCTCTTTCCGCGCCGATGTGTCCGCGGCGCTCCCGCATGTGGGGTTGGAGGATCTGTCGAAGCTGGACTATTACTGCCCCGCGGACGTGAATCGTGACAACCGCGTCGACTCGGCTGACATGGCGTTCTTTGTTCAGTCGTGGAGTCAGGGATCGCCAGCCCTTCAACACTTGGCCGACGTGAACGGCGATGGCGTGCTCGACGGACGCGACTACGACATGTTCATCGACAGCTTCTTTGGCGGCGATTGCTCACCGGATGAACGGCAGGACTATCGCTCGGTGATTTGCTGAGTAACGGGGGATTGAGGTGGGTGGGGGCTGAGATGAGCGGGCGTGGGGAAGCACGGGGGGGGGGAGAGAGGGGCGAGCGGTCCACCGGACTACTGCCCCTGTGCCAGGCTGTAGCCACGCACCCCATCGAACGTCCTCAGCAATTCGTAGGAACTGACCTGGAACTTCTCCGCGACACGGTCAAGGAGCGTGACGGCGCGGGCCTGCCCGAAGTCGCCAGCTCTGTGCCCGTCCCGCAGTTCAAACCGCACGCGGTAGTAGTCCACGCACTCGGTAAAGATGCTGCCGGCCGGCCACACCTGCGTGCCACGGTTGCTGATCAGCGTGAGTTGAAACGGCGAGTCACACGCGATGCGCTGCATCTGCTCGGCGAGCACGGTCGGCGACAGCGCCGTCTCAACGTAGATATCGCACCCGGCTACGTGCCGGACAACCTGCGCAAACGTCCGAATCACCTCCTGCTGTTGCGGCAGGGGCGGCTTTGCAAGTGAGACGGCCGCGCCGCCGCTCGGTGGCAACTCCACGGGCGGCACGGTTGCCGGGATGCTCCCCAGGCGGTCCATGATCTGGGCCACAAACGCGCGTGTGCCGACGGCGGGCGAGGCCGCATCGCCAAAGTCGCCCGTCCGCACGCCCTCTTCGAGCCCCTTCAGCAGCGCGTTCTCGATCACCGCGGCCTGCCTGAGCAAGCCCAAGTGGCGGAGCATCATCAACCCGCTGAGGATCAGCGAGGTGGGGTTGGCCCTGTCCTGTCCGGCGATGTCGGGCGCCGTCCCGTGGACGGCCTCAAAGATGCTGATGTGCTTGCCGATGTTGGCGCTTGGGGCAAAGCCAAGCCCGCCGACGAGGCCGGCGGCGAGGTCGCTGACGATGTCCCCCTGGAGGTTCGGCAGCACGATCATCTGGTACTGCTGAGGCTTGACGACCATGTTCATGCACAGCGCATCGACGATCACGTCGCCGTGCTCGATCTCCGGGAAGTCCTTCGCGGCCGTCTTGAACCGCTCAAGAAAGAGCCCGTCGGACATCTTCATGATGTTCGCTTTGTGCCCGCAGTAGACCTTCCTGACTCCCAGCCGTCTCGCGGCGTTGAACGCGAAGCGGCACAGCTCGTCGCTGCCCGGCGCGCTGATGAGCCGCTTGCACTCGACGACGTCGTTGGAGATACGGCGCTCAACGCCGCCGTAGGTGTCCTCGATGTTCTCTCGCACGACATGAAAGTGGAGGTTGAGCCCAGCGCGGCTGTACGGCGTGATCACGCCCGGCAGCGTGCGGAACGTGCGCAGGTTCGCGAACGCGTTCCACATCTTGCGAGCGGTGACGTTGATGCTCTTGCCGCCGCCGCCCTTTGGCGTCTCCATCGGACCCTTGAAGAGGATGCCGCAGGCCTCGACAGTCCGGATCGCTTCGTCGGTCATGCCCTTGGAATTGCCCTTGGCGAAGACCGTGGCTCCCATCTCGACAGGGATGAAGTTGAGGTGGTCGTCTACGCCCGCTGCCTTGAACAAGTCGAGCGTCGCGCTCATGATTTCCGGGCCGATGCCGTCGCCGGCGGCGAGGGCCACGGAGAGCTGGGAAGGAGAAGGGCTGGGATCGCTGCCGGCGGCGATCGCCGCGGCGGGTGTTGAATGGACCACTGGTTATGCACCTTTCGATGGTGACTGCTGCGAGCCGTTCGGCGGTCGTCCCGTACATTGGGTCCGCCGGTTGCTCTATCGGACAAACAAGGGTAGCGGCTCAGTCGTCGCGGTCGATTGATGTCCGGCCGTGTGTGTGTGCGAGCCTGCTGGCGGTCTGCTGCAGAACGCAGCGTCACTGCACCGGGTTCATGAACAGGCCGGTCGCAAGCTTTGGGTAGAAAAACGTGCTCTTCTGCGGCATCAGCTCATTGGCCCTGCTGACGGCCCGAACCGCCTCCAGCGGCGTCGGGAGCACGATCACCGCCAGCTGCGGCGTAAACCCCTTGCCCCCGCCCGATCCCCGCTCGATGCCGGCGCCGATGTCGATCACCTCGGCGATCGAGTGCGGGAAGGCCCACTTGATGGGGTCGTTGCGCCCAGCGAGCGGCTGGCAGAGGCGCTCGACGATCAGGTGCTGGCAGAGCGCAACATCAAGGGTGCGCCACTCGGGGGGCTTGTCAGCAAAGCGCCGCTCGTCCGCGAGCGGATCGGGCAGCACCGGCGTTGCCAGATAGGCGCAGCGCGAAGCGAAGTCATACAACCCAAGCACGTTCTTGCCGCACCTTCGTGTCGCTCTGATCATCGCCTGCTCGATGGTGCGCAGCCCATCTTCGCCCTGCGTGCCCAGCGGCGTGATGAACAGTTCACCACGCGCCCGCTCCGCGAACGCGTGGAACGAGTAGCCCGCCATCGCGCCCAGAACCCGGTGCGTCGGGCCGATCACGAGCCCGGGGTCGCTCATCGAGACCAGCACGAACATGCACCGCCGCGCCGGGTGCTCGGCCGCAAGCTTCGTGCCCCGCTCCTTCGCCGCGGCCTCAAGGCCACGCAGGTAGTTGAGGCTGGTCGTGTAGCGGTGGTGCCCGTCGGCGATGAACACATCCTCGCCGGCGAGTGAGTCCGCGTACGCCGCAAGCGTGGCGTCGTCGTCGATACACCAGACCTCATGGCGCGTGCCGTCTGGCGTCGTCGCGGTGGTGTCTGGTCTGCGGGCATCGCACACACGCTTGAGCAGCGCAGCGCTGGTCCCCTTCTCGTCAGGGTGCAGGCCGAAGATCGGCGAGAGCTGGACGCCCGTCGCCTTCATCAACGCCATCCGGTCTTCTTTGGGGCCGCTGAACGTCTGCTCGTGCGGGAGAACGCCCCCGTCTTTGGAAGGACCGAACGCGCGGATGTCGAGCGTGCACGCCATGCCCGTCCGCTGGTGCGTCCTGCCGTTGAAGTCGAATGTTTCTCGGTAGCAGAACATCGCCGGCTTGTCACGAACGACGAGCGTCCCATCGGCGAGCCACTGCTCCAGCCGCACGGCCGAACCGCGGTACGCCTCGGGCGGCCCAAGGTCCTTCGCCGGGATGTGCGGCAGATCGGCGGCGACAATGTTGCGGTCGCTCGCGGCCAGGAGCGCGGCCTTACCGAAGGTGTCCAGCACGTCATAGGGCGGCGCAACCAGCGAAGAGACGTCGGCGCCCGGGCCGCGCGTCGAGGCGGAATACTGCATCGCGCGGAATGGATGGACGCGTGGAGAGGTCATGTCGGAGGATATGTCACGGGCGAAACGCGGTTCCTTTGTCCGCCCGCGCCGACGCCACTACGCTTGCACATGCCCGGCCCACGCGCTCTCATCATCCGTGCACCAGGAACCAACTGCGACGGCGAGCTCGCCCGTGCCTTTGCGCTCGCCGGGGCAGCACCTGAAGTTGTTCACCTTGATGCGCTGATCGCCGATCCGCGGGCGATCGAAGCGGCCGATTTGCTCGGCCTGCCCGGCGGGTTCTCCTACGGTGATGATGTCGCCAGCGGGCGCATCTTCGCCATGCGTCTGAAGAAGAACCTGTACCCTGCTCTCCGCGAGGCCGTCGCCCGCGGCGTGCCCGTCTTCGCCGTCTGCAACGGCTTCCAGATCGCCGTGCAGGCCGGCCTGCTCCCCGGCCCCGCCGCCGGCCAGTCCTGGCCCGCCGAGCCGGCCGAGCAGGAAGTCAGCCTTACGTTTAACACCGGCGGTCGCTTCATCGATAAGTGGGTCCCTGTCCACGCCGTCGAGAGCAGCGTCTGCATCTGGACCCGCGGCCTTCAGGATGACTTCCGGGATGCCCCCGAGGCCATGATGCTCCCGATCGCTCACGGCGAGGGACGCCTGGTCGCACGGGACGCAACCGTTCTGGAGCGGCTCAGGCAGAACGGGCAGGTCGCTCTGCGATACGGGGCTGCTCCGCGGCCAACGGGTGCCGAGGTCCATGCGTCAAACCCCAACGGTTCGAGCGACGACATCGTCGGCATCTGCGACGTCTCCGGTCGGGTGTTCGGGCTGATGCCACACCCCGAGCGATACCTGGAGTGGAACCGGCACCCCTTCTGGACGCGGTTGGAACCGGGGACCAGGCGTGGCGACACGCCCGGCCTGCGGATGTTCAAGAACGCCGTTGAAGCCGCGTTGGGGGCCGCCGCCCGGTAGCCACAGCGACAGCAGCCGATTCTGGTACACTCCGGCGGTGCTCGACCGCAAGTACCTCGAACAGATCGCACGCAAGTCCAAGCCCGGCGTCAACGGGCTCCCCATTCTCGACGACCGCCTCTGCGAGCGGTGCAAGTACAACCTCAAGGGCCTCTCCGCAAGCGCGGTCTGCCCCGAGTGCGGCAAGCCCATCAGCGCCAACGACGAGAAGGAGTGGAAGGACCCCTTCCCCGACGACCCGCGGCGCGCACGCGACCAATCGGCGGGGCTGATGGCGTACGAAGCCAGAGACCTCAAGCGCTTCGCCCGTGGAACCTTTCTCCAGGCGTGGGGTATCACGCTCGTTGCCATCGGGCTCGCCATCTTCGACGCCGCGCTCATGATCGGCGTTTACCTCGGCTGGGACGGCGGCGAGCCATTCGCGATCCTCGGTCTGGCCGGGCCCTGCGTCGTCGGAGGCGTCTTCTGGTTCCTCGGCGGTCTCTCCAGTCTCGCGCCGAGGAGGGGCAAGCTCGACATCCGGAAATTCCACCGCGGGGCCGGCGGGTCACTGGGTGTGATCCTCACCAAGCTCCAGCGCAAGCAGCTGAAAGAAAAGAACGCGGTTGGTGCCGGCGACTATTACAGCCGCGGCTACCGCCGGCTTGTCCAGTGGTCGCAGTTGCTGCTCCCCCTCGCCGCGGGCCTCAACGCCACCGCCTTTGCGACAGAGATCCGCAGCACAGAGATGATGATTAACAGCTACGTGCCCGGCGGCCTCCTCGCTGTCTCGCACGTGGTCTGGGCCGCGGCGGTCGTTGCGCTTGTGCCGATGGTCATGTTCCTCTTCGACCTCTCCCGTACCGCCGGCGACGACCGCGCCCTCAACCTGATTAACTACAGCCTCTGGTGCATCGTCGTCGGCGCGTTCTCGTCGCTCATGATCCTGCTCGTCGTCCCGTTCCTCGGGCTTGTTGGCGGCCCGATCGGGCTTGTGCTCATGACCGCGTCCATCCTGATCTACCCGGGTGTCATCATGCTTCCGATGGGCGTGCTGAGCCTCGCAAAGGCTTGCCGCTGGGCCCCCGGCCTTCAGCAGCAGAAGGCCGAGCGAGACGCCGGACGGATCGCCCCCAAAGTCACCAGCCACGGCATGGACGGAAAGGCCCGCGACTGCCAGCAGTGCGGCTTCAACCTTGAGGGCCGCAAGTTCGGTTGCCGTTGCCCCGAGTGCAACTACCAGGAGAGTGAGTAAGTCCCCACTCCCCCGGCTCTGCTGGAGAACGCGCCACCGCTGCTCTGAGCGGAGGCGGATGAGGGTGACCTGTTCAGCGATAACCATCGGTATCCGCTCGGTTTACCTCTCCGCGTACCCTTCCGCTTGCCCCCTCCGCCCCGTAAACCCAAGGTCCTCCTTGCCATGTCCGGCGGCGTCGACTCCTCCGTCGCCGCCGCCCTCCTGCTCGAGCAGGGCTACGACGTGGTCGGCGTCTTCATGCGCCTCGGCTCCCCCGGCGAGACCATCGACGAACTCCAGGAAGCCCCCGCCGCGCCCGCTTGTGATCCACAGAAGCTTAAGCTCGGTCACCAAGGCTGCTGCTCAGTCTCCGACGCCGCCGACGCCCGACTCGTCGCCGCCCAGCTCGGCATCCCCTTCTACGTCGTCAACTTCCGCAAGGACTTCGGACGCATCATGGACTACTTCGCGGCCGAGTACGCCGCGGGCCGCACCCCCAACCCCTGCGTCCGCTGCAACGACTGGCTCAAGTTCGGCAAGCTCCACGACTACGCTGTTCAGATCGATGCTGACTTCGTAGCCAGCGGCCACTACGCACGCGTCGAGTCGATCAACGGAGAGCCCGCGCTCCTCCGCGGCCTCGACCACAGCAAGGACCAGTCGTACGTCCTCTTCGGCGCACAGCGAGAGAAACTCACCCGCATGCTCCTCCCCATCGGCGGCCTTCGCAAGACCGAAGTCCGCGCCATCGCCGAACGCCTCAACCTGCCAGTATTCAACAAGCCCGACAGCCAGGAAATCTGCTTCGTTCCCGACAACGACTACGCCGGCTTCGTCACCCGCCGCCTCGGCGACAACGCACCGTCAGAGGGCGACCTCATCAACGAGTCGGGCGAAGTCGTCGGCACCCACAACGGACACCACCGCTTCACCATCGGCCAACGTCGCGGCCTCGGCGTCTCGATTGGCCTCCCCCTCTTCGTCACCGGCAAGAACCCCGCCGCCAACACCGTCACCATCGGCCCGCGCGAAGGCCTCCTCCGCTCCGGCTGCACCGCCGACCAGACCAACTGGCTCACCGACCCGACCCCCTTCGCTGCTTGGCACCCCGTCCGTGCCAAGTTCCGCTCCACGATGCCATCGATCACCGCATACGCCCGCAAGACCGACGACGGCTTCGACGTCCGGTTCGAGTCCCCCGCTGAGATGGTCACTCCCGGTCAGGCCATCGTCCTCTACGACGCCGCTACCGACACACGCATCCTCGCGGGCGGCTGGATCCGCTCCGCAAACCGTTAGCCTCAACTCCGGGTGCCATCACCCACGGCTCACCAGGGGAGGCGCCATTCAACGCAGGCGGCCCCGAGCATCGACCC
Organism: uncultured Phycisphaeraceae bacterium; assembly: GCA_964403525.1. Taxonomy (GTDB): domain Bacteria; phylum Planctomycetota; class Phycisphaerae; order Phycisphaerales; family UBA1924; genus JAJTGZ01. The sequence continues at coordinate 104,364 of CAYOGE010000005.1, forward strand.
TGCGCCGGCTGTATTTCAAACTGCGTCGCTCAATAAATCACGTTCGCCGCCGGATGCATGTTCGCCGCTGTCAACGTTCCGCCCGCCGCGGAGAAGTCGAGCATCTCGCCGATCGTGTTCCCCGCGCCGGCGGTGATGTTCGTCGTGCACTCGCTGAACCGGTTCCCCAACACCATGCTGTGCGTCCCGCTCACGATCACCGCGCTTGAGCACAGCACGAACTGGCACCCCTCGATCCGAACGCGCCCGCTCGACGTGATGTTCGCTCCCTTGGCGCAACCGACAAACTGGCAGTTGACAATCTCCGCACGCGCCGCGGCTGTCACGCCGCCGGAAGCGCACGACTTGAGCACGCACGACTCGATCAGCCCGCCGGACCCGGCCAGTGTGATCCCGCCGTTGTTGATCGACGAGGTGTTGTTCGCCCCCTCAACCGTGCAGTTTGAGATCACGCCCCCGCTGCACGAGATCCCCGTGAACCCAGGGTTCAACACCGAGCAGTTCTTCACCACGCCCGACAAGCAAGTGATTCCGACACTCCCGCCCTCGACCGTGCACCCCTCGACCACCGAGTTGGTCCCTACCTGAATCCCGGTCTCTCCCGTCACCGCGTGCGTCCGCACGTTCTTGACGGTGCAACCAGAAGACTGCATGATCTCAAGCTGGCCCCCCGCGCTGTCGATGAACGCCATGTCCTCGAACGACGAAGTGTCAAAGCGCCCGATCATCCCGTATCCGCGAAACTGCCTGATTGTCCCGTTGAACACCCGAAGGTTCCGCCGGTTCCCCGAGTTAGTGATGCCCGCCTTGAACCCCGTCGTGTCCGCGGAACCATCCAGCGCGTACCCGCGAAGGTCGATCGTCACGTTGTCTGCGCTTACCAGGATCGCGTTCCGCCCGCCCGTTGGACGCACATCGCCCGTCAGGTAGTACGACCCCGGCTGCGTAATGATGTACGTGTTTGAAACGTCGCCCGGCGTTGTCGTTGCGCTCAACGGCACGCGGGGCTCCATCTCCTGCAGCGTCTTCATCGTCGGCGTAACCGCTCCCGCTGGCGGATTAACCGGCCCTGCCCCGGTAAGAACAAGCAGCCCCACGGCCAGCGCAGAAACGAAAGGGCGGGCAACACATGCGTTAGACATAGAAGGTCCTTCGTGGAAAACCCCGGCGATCCGCGGCGCGAGGGACGGCAATCGTTGCCCCGCGGAGGGAGGCTTCACCTTCAATGTACGCCGCAAGCACGCCCTTGCATGAATTCGCACAAATCCCCCACGAAGCAGGGTGTTGCCCCGTGAACTTGGCAGTCTCGGCTGCTCCTGGGTGTCTCTACGGTGAACAGCTGCCTCTTGCTTTCATTCCGTCAGAGCCAGCAACGCGAACGTCGCCAACCAGTGCTCCCCCATGTAGTCCCCAGTCACATGCGCCAGCGCCGAGTCCAAGTGAACGCGGTACGCCTCTTCAGCCAGCGCCCTGCGAGCGTCTCCCTCCGGCAGAGCCTTCCCAAGGTTGCGCCAGCACCACGCGCGGCTCAGGTTCAGGCCATCCAGGTGCGCAATCTGCCCATCTGTCCGATCGCTCACCGTGCCCGGCACAAAGAGCGTTGCGGGCCTCTTCTGTGCAAGCTCAGGCAGAAACCTGTCGAGCCACGGCACAAACTCATGCGAGGGCAACACACGCCGCACGCACTCCACCTCCATCAGCGCAGGGGACAGAAAGTCAATCCCATCCGGCTCCCACGCCTGGCACGCCTCATCCTTCAGATACCACCCCCGAGCCTTCTCAACGATGAGTTTCTCCAGTACTTCGTGCTTCGCCATCCGCGCGTGGTCGAGCGCAAGCGCCAGCCCGAACGCGCTGTTGTTGTGTGTGCCGACCCGCACCGGATAGGTCGCTTTCGGCAGGTACCCCAGGTAGCGGTCCACAAACGCCTGCGTCAGCGGCGCCAGCGCCTCATCCCATCGCGCCAGCGCAGCCCCAAGCTCGCTGAGCGCCCCCGTCCCCCGCGTCGCCGCCGCGCTCTCCGCGGCGGCCAGCTTCAACTCCGCGGCCAGTTTCAGCAGCCACGCCCAGCCGTACGTGCGCTCGAACGTCTCGCGCCGGGGCCTCGCCAGGTACGCCACCTCTGCCTGCACGTTCGCGGCGGTGAAGCGGCAGTCAAAGAGCTTCCGCACCTCCGGCATCTGCCCGTCAAGCCCGGGCGAGAGCCGCAACGCCCGCACCAGCAGCCAGTGCCCGTGCACCGACGAGTGCCAGTCGAAGGAGCCGAAGAACATCGGGTGCAGCTTCTGCGGCGACACGATTTCGCCCTCGTCGTTGATGACGTGGTCGAGCTTGCTTGGGTACTCCTTGCTCGTGTGTCGCAGGACGACAGAGGCGAAATGGTCCAGATGCTCGACGAGGTTACGGCGGAAAGCGTGCATGCACCAATGGTAACGCCCCCGACTCAAGGGTCGGGGGCGTGGGCACGGGCCCTGCTTGAGCTCCTTACGGGCAACCGGCGAAGAAGAAGTCGATGAAGACCACGAAGTCGTTGTTGTCAAACGACCCGTCAGAGCCGGGGATGCCACCCTGCACGCCGATATCGGCGCGAGGGTTCTCGCTGAAGAAGAAGTCGATGAAGACCACGAAGTCGTTGTTATCCAGCAATCCGTCGTGACCCGGGAGGCCTCCCTGGCTACCGAAGTCGGCCGGGCACTCCGGCGGCGGGGGGACATCCCGCGTGAAGACGAGGTTGAGGACGGCCGACCCGCCCTCAGAGCCCTCGACGGCCGAGACGCGGATGAGCAGCGGAGTCTCCGCCAGGACCGGCACGTTCTCAATCAATGACTGAGTCGTCTCGGCGCTTGCGTCGTTGTTACAGCCCAGGATCGCCGGCCCGTCGCACAGGCCGCTCTCCGGGTCGTAGGTGCCGCAGCCGGCGGTCGCGTCAAAGAGTGCCAGCGCTGTGTCGAAGGTCGACCCGTAGGTATCGATCGTGACCGTACCGGCCGCATCGGGCGTGAAACTGTACCACACGCTGCGCAGAGCGGTCGAGCCGTCTGCCGCGCCGGTGGTGCAGTCGTACCCCGCATCGGCGCAGAGATTGTCGGATGTGGCGCCCCGCGTATCGACGGTCTCTGCTGTATACATCGTCGCGTCTGGAGGGATGGCGACAGCGCCGGCGCAATCGTCGTTAGTCGGGGGGGTCGGGGGGCTCGCCGTGTACGCGAGGTTGAGGTTCAGCGATCCGCCGGCCGTCTGGTTGTACGCTGAGACGCGGATAAGGTACGGGTTGCCCGCGACGACGGGTACGTCGGCAACCCGCGAGGTGTAGCCGAAGTTGGCGATGTCAAAGTCGTCGTTGGCGCTGACCAAAGGCGGGAAGTTGCAGTTGGCATCGACGCACCCGCCGATCCCGTCATAGATCGACAGCACCGTGTCGTACGCCGAGCCGATGGTGTCGACTGTAACGGTCCCGTCAGCAGTGGGGGTGAACGACCACCAGACCGAGTGCCCGGGAGCGGGCGTGCCGACAGCGCTCCAGGGTGGGTCTCCACAGACGGCCGGCACCGTCGCATTGGCTGTGTCGTAGCCGGTAAGCGAATACACCGCCTGATCACCGGGGATCACCGTCGCCTGCGAGCAATCGTCGTTCGCCGGGGCGGTGAAGTTGGCCGGGGTGTGAGCGATGTTGAGGACAAACGCGCCCGACGCGATCACGCCAGAGCCGTTGCGGTACCCCGCAACGCGGATGTAGTAGCTTGACCCTGCGCGTACCTCCAGCGCATTGATGCGCGACTGAAGGGTGCCCGAAGCGTCATCGCTGCACCCCAGCGACGTCGGCGCAAAGCACTGCAGGTTGTTGGGGCCGATGAGAAACTGAGAAGGGCACCCCGTGTGCACCGAGAGAACGGTATCAAACGACGAGCCGAAGGTGTCGAGATTGACATACCCGTCGGTCGTTGGGGAGTAGATGTACCACACGGGCTTACCGGAGTTTGCGCACGGCGCGGGCGTGTCCGAGCGGCACGCCGTGGGGCTGGTGCTGAGAGCAGTACTTCCGCCGATCACCATCGACGTGCCGCTGAGGCTCTGCGCAGTGGTGCAGGTGTTGTTGGCCGGTGGTGAAGGCGTGAACGTCGCTGTGAGCAGCAGGTTCCGGGTCGACGTCGCCGGAGCCGGCGCGTAGGCAGAAACCTTGACAACGACCGTCTGGCTGGAAGACAGCAGCAGGTTCGTGATGCTCGACTGGTATGTGTTGTTAGCATCGTCGTTGCAGGCCAACTGCGATGGAGCCAAGAACGAATCAGATGCGGCGGTGTACGTCCCGCAGTTGGTGAACACCGACAGGACGGTGTCGTAGTTTGACCCTCCGGTGGACAGGTTCAGCCTGCCCCCCTCTGGCGGCGCAGTGAACCTGTAGAACACGGAGTTGGAGACGCCCACCCCGCCCGCCTCGCAGCTCTCCTGAGGCTCTTCGCTCGACGCCGTGGCGTAGGTCACCTCCATAGCGTGCGAGTAGTTCCACGAGTCGATGGTGCGTGCGCCCGAGCACCGGTCGTTGGCCGGACTGGGCCCGGTGATGCTTGCGTACGGATTGGGGATACCCCAGCCAAATGACGTGTCGTAGCCGGGCGACCCAAGGTTTGTTGCGAACAGGCGCATCGACGACTCAACCGTCGCGTTGCTGAACAGCGGCTGGCCCGACATAATCAGCGCCGCCGTTCCCGCGCACCCCGGTGAGGAAAACGAAGTCCCGCTGACGGAGGCGTAGTCCGTGCCCGTGTAGCCCATGGAGCCGGTGCGATCGGTCGTTATTACGCCTGCAGCAAGCCCGGTGAAGTCCAGCCCATCCCCCCAGTTGTAGATGCGGCCGCCCGCGCTGTTAATTCCGCCGACCGAGTTCACGTACGCCGCCGAGGAGGGGTAGGCGATCGTCCCCACCCCGCCGTTGCCCGAGCTGGCGAAGTGGATCATCCCCGCGTTGTAAGCGTCCTCGTACGCGGTATCGATCGCCGCGGACACAGCGCCAAGGCTGAAGCTCGCGTTGCTCACCCGGCACCCCTGGTTACGCCCCCACGCCAGCGCATTCACCACCCAAGCAGCCTGAAAGCTCGCAAAGCCGCTGCCGCACGGGTCCGAGACCTGCTGGTTCATTCGCGCTGCCATCGTCCGGCTGTCGGGCGCGACGCCCGCGACGCCGACGCCGTTGTTGAAGGCCGCCGAGATCGTTCCGCCCACGGCCGTGCCGTGATCGTCGCACGCCCCCAGCGGGCTTCCGTCGCCGTCTCCCCCGGCGGGCGCGTTGACGAAATTTCGCCCCGTGAGCTGGTTGATGTCGGGATGGTTCTGCTGGGCACCGCTATCCATCACCAGCACTCGTACACCGGCGCCGGTGGCGTAGTTCCATGCCCGCCATGCGCGGTAGTCGATTGCGGCCGGCGACGTATCACGCAGGTGGATCTGCTGGCTGAAGAACGGATCGTTTGGAAGGGTGTTCAGCGAGCCGATGGACCGGAAGTCGCACTCTGCGAACCGCGTGCGCGGGTCTGCCGCGATCTGATTGGCCAGGGCCATCACAGCGAAGCCATCGCCGGTATTCGGCCGCAGCACCAGGCCACCGTCGATCATGCCAAACGCGGGATCGATGACAACCGCATCGGGCGCCAGAGTCGCCGCGAGGTTGAGCGTGTCGCCAGGCAGGCTCGCCAGGATGTCAGGGGTCGGGTAGATCCGCCGCCCACCGCCGAACGCGTCGTCAAAGCACGGCGCCGCGAACGTCACCAGCGCAGACCGCAGCGCAAGCCGAACCAGCGCGTGCATCTGTGTCTCGCCCGTCACCGGCGTGGCCAGGTCGATAATCCAGTCCTCCGTCAGCTCCGTATCCGTCGCCGACTTGGCATTCACCCCGACCGCCGCCAGGGCCGCGACAACCTGCTGCGCGGTCCCCTTTGTCTTCAGCCTCACCATCAACTCACTCTTGCGCAGCGGCATCGGCACGGCATTGCCGCGATAGACCATCCAGTTCGGAGCCAGCGGGTCGCTGCTCCGCGCCGTCGTCAGATTGAGCGTCGAAAGCACAAGCCGGCCGTCCAGCTTGGGGCTGTTGGCCCAGACCGCCGCCTTCTCGGCTGCGCTGGGCGGTACAGCCGGGTCCAGTCGATCCGCAGGACCGGCCGGTACCTGCTTGGGAAGCGGCTTTGACCCGGGCGCAAACTGGGCCGAAAGGGGAGAGGCAAGGCCGCAGCAGGCGACAAGGGCGAGGGCAGAGAAGGGAATCCGCTTCATAGTTGTGCTCCGTGTTCAGGGTTGAGTCCAACGACTCCGCTTCTCAGGCGCACACATGAGCGGATGAGGGCCAATTTGCCCATACACTCAATCTGCGGGTCCCCATGAATACCGAACGAAATCACAACCCGGTCGTTGAGCTTGGCGATGTCACACGATTGATTTCGCTCGCCTCCAGCGGTGATCGCGCGGCCGAGGGGCGCCTTCTTGAGACCGTCTACGCCGAGCTGTACGCGATCGCCCAGCGGGCCATGCGCGGCGAACGGGGAGGCCTTACCGTCGGCGCTACCGCCATCGTGAACGAGGCGTACATGCGTCTCTTCCGCCCCGGCGGCGATACCCGCGGTGAAGTCGAAGACTGGTCCTCCCGCAGGGCGTTCTTCCAGGTGGCGGCCCAGGCAATGCGTCGTGTGCTGATCGACCACGCGCGGAAGCGATCGGCCCTGGTGCGGGGAGGAGGCGGGCTCGCCGAGCCCGGGGCAGGGCTGGTCCAGACAAAGGCGTCACGCGTCCCCCTTGACATCCTCGCCGCCGCCCGCCACAGCGAGCCGGAGGAACTCTTGGCCCTGTCTGAACAGATCCTGCGCCTGGAGAGCGTGGACCCTCGCGCTGCGGAGGTTGTACGGCTGCGGTTCTACGCCGGGCTGAGCGTTGAGCAGGCCGCGCTGGTGCTCGGTCTGAGCGAGCGGACCGTCAAGCGCGACTGGGAACTGGCAAGAGCCTGGCTGCAGACACAGATGGGCACTCAGAATGTGGAGCGAGCGTGAGCGAACGGTGGGCGGTCATCCGTGAAGCATTCGATCTTGCGGCCGATGCCGATGAGGTAACCCGCGAGCGGGTGCTCGCGTCACTCGCCACGGACCCGGCGACGCGTGACGAGTTGTCGGCCCTCCTTGACGCGCACGACCGCCGCACCCTGCTGGACGAATCACCACTCACGCTTCTACAGGCTGGGCCGTTCGTGCTGCGTGAGCGCCTCGGCAGTGGCGGGTTCGGCGACGTCTACCGCGGGGAGCAGACGTCTCCGGTCGTGCGTGAGGCGGCCATCAAAGTGCTCCACGGGACGCACCGTGCCCGCGAGGTGCTCGCCCGCTTCTCTTTGGAGCAGCACACACTTGCACGCCTCGACCACCCCTGCATCGCAAGGCTTTACGAAGCGGGCGTGGGCTGCCTCGGTGACAGCGCGGGCGGGGAGCGCCCATGGTTCGCCATGCAGCTGGTCCGTGGCCAACGGATCGACCGCTGGGCCAAAGACGGCGAAACCCGGGAGATTGCAAGGCTAATGGCCGGCGTGGCCGATGCCGTCCATCACGCCCACCAGTGCGGTGTGATCCACCGCGATATCAAGCCATCGAACATTCTCGTCGAACCAGCCGAATCAGGCCCGATCGCGCGGTTGATCGATTTCGGAGTGGCAAAGGCCCTGGGCACCGAAAATCCCGGCGATGCAACCCTCGAGCAGGTCCGTGTCGGCACACCGGCCTACATGAGCCCCGAGCAACGTGACGGAGCGGTCGTCGATGTGCGCACCGACGTCTATGCCTTGGGTGCTGTGCTGTACGATCTCCTCGCCGGGAAAGTGGCCGACGGCTCTGCACCCGACCGGTCGCAACCGCTGACCCGTCCTGGTGATCGGCGGGTGCTCACCTCGCTCGAACCGGTGGTGCGCAAGGCCATGGACGATGTTCCCGACCGTCGGTATTCAACCGCCAGCGAACTGGCCGCGGACCTTTACGCGGTCTGCGCCGGCGGGCCTACGTCAGTCGGTCGCCCGTCGCTGTTTCAGCGCGTGCGGTGGGGCGTACGGCGTCGGCCTTTGGCGTGGGGCGCGGCCACGCTGATCACTGTTGCGCTGCTGGGTGGCATCGCGGGGGCCGGCTACGGGCTGGTGATCGCCCGGAAGGAGCGTGACGCAGCGCGGCTGGCCGCGGCGTACGCCGACCGGCAGCGTGCGGGATCCGAAGCTGCCCTGTCGATCCTTGAGGAAACACTCACGGGGATCGACCCCGAAGTGGCCCGTGGCCGAGACACATCGCTGCTTCTCGACCGTGCCCGCAACGCTCTCGAACAGCTCGACAACGGCGTGCTCTCGGCGCAGCCCGAAGCCGAAACAAGGCTGCGCGTGATGATCGGCAACGCGATGCTCAACCTCGGCCGCCCCACCGAGGCCGAGCCTCTGCTCAAGGCCGCCCTCGCAACCGCCCGTGAACGATTCGGCCGCGACGACATCCTGTCGCACGAGGCGGCAACCGCCTGGCTGAACTGCCTGCTGCAGCTGGGGCGCACGGCCGAAGCGATCGCATTGGTCGGCGAGGCCTCACAAGGCGAAGCGCTCCCCGGCCCAGAGGCAACCGAGCGCCGACGGCTCGCGGCGATCTACGAGCGTCAGAACTGGGCGCACGCGTGCCTGATGGTGGGAGATACGCGCCGCGCCGCCGGGTACAACCGCGAATCGATCGCCCTGATCGCCACACTCAAAGAGCCAAGCAGCCAGGCCGAGTACCGGGCATTCCTGCTCGCCTCTGAGGTCTCCTTCGCCGAGGGTGATCTGACAACGGCCCTCCAGCACGCTCAGCGGGCGCTGGCAGTGGCGGAAAAAGCGTACAAGCCGCCGCACCCCGCGCTCGCGCGCGCCCACAACGACGTCGGAACGTGCCTTGAAGAACTCGGCCGCACGAGTGAGGCGCTGCCGTACAAGAAAACAGCGCTCGCGATGGCCCGTGAGCTCTTCGCTCCCGGCGACTCGCGCATTGCGCTGGCGATGAACAACGTATCGATCACCCTCGCCAAGCTCGGAGAAGAGAAAGAATCGCGCGAGATGATCGACGGTGCGCTGGAGCTGTTCCGGGCGCTCTACCCCTCCCAGGACAACCCCGACCTCGCCCGCGCGCTCGACCATTGCGCGGTCCGCAACGCCGTCGCCGGCAACCTCACCTTGGCGGAGAGCCTCGCGAGCGAGGGACTGGCGATGCGGCGGCGGCTGACGCCCGCGGGCGACGAAGACCTCGCGCGAAGCCTCGTCACCCTCGCCCGTGTGCTCGCGGTGTCGGGTCGCATCGACGAGGCCCAACCCTACTTCTCAGAGGCGGTCGAGCTCCACCGCCGTCTCGCAGGCGGGAAGGACAACTACGCTATCGCACGCACCCTCGCCATCAACGGCGTGCAGCTGTTTCGCGCCGGCCGCGCCGCCCAGGCCGAGCCGCTGCTGAACGAGTCCGTCGAGATGGGGCTCCGCCTCTACCCGATTGAGAAAGGCGTGCACCCGGAGGTGGCAGAGTGGGCCACAGCGCTCGCCAACTGCCTCCGCAAGCTTGGAAAACCAGACCAGGCTGACTCGCTTATCCAGAAGTTTAAGGACGGGCGTTGACAGCGCTCCGCGCCTTGCGGCAGATGAACAGGTAGTTAAACCCGCGCAGGAAGAAGTTCCCGCCTTCGGCCGCCTTGTGCCAGTTGCCCCGGGCCAGCTTCTGGTTGCCGCGCACCACGGAGATGATGTCAACCGGCAGCAGGCCCGCACCGCCCGCGCTCCACGGCCTGCGCATGATCTCAAACAGCTCGATGCCGATCGGCATGAAACCCCTGTCGCCGCGCCCCTTGACGTACGAGTCGCTCACGTACAGCGCCATGTGCTTGCCGGGCTTGAGCACCCGCGCGATCTCCCGCGTCACACGCGTCATCGCCTCGTAATAGGCCGCGCCCCCGTCGCTCCCCCCCGAATCGAGCTTGCCGATACAGCGCGGATCGTCCGAATAGTTCACGTGCGTGCTGTAGGGGGGATCGATGAACACGAAGTCCACCTCGTTCCCTTTCAGCGGGATCGACCTCGCATCGCTCAGCTTGATCTGTGGGTGCTGCGGGTTCAGGTCAAGGCCCAGGCCGTTCCGCCCAAGGTCGTCGCACACGTCCAGCGTTGTTCCGCTCCCCACCATCGGGTCGAGCACCGCGTCTCCCTCGCTCGTATATCGCATCAGGAGCTGCCAGATGACCCACGAGGGCGTCGCGCCGGTGTACCTCGCGCCCTCGACGCCGATCAGCCGCCGCTTCGTCGGGCTCCAGTAGTGCTGGCTGGGATACGACCAAAGGGTTGTCGTCATGACCTCAAGCGGTGGCAGATTGAACGGAGCGCCCCGCTGCGGTCGGGCACCGGTGCCACCCGCTGGCACGGACCTTTGAGAGGCCTGCCGATGCGCCGGCTGAGCGCCCGCCGGCTGGGGTCGATTGACCAACGGCCGCCCGCCGATGCCCAGCAGCGGGTTCTGGCTCGGTGGTGTGTTGGGCGTGACAGCCGGCCGCCGTTCATCACTGTGAGGTGGACGTTGCTTGGGCTTCACGTGAACCTCACCGCCTCGATGATCGTGCGCTGCGCCTCTTCGACCGTCGTGAACAACTTGATGCCCGCGGCACGGGCGTGACCGCCGCCGCCGAGTGTACTGGCAATCGCCGCCACATCCACCGCGTTCGGCCCCGGTTTACTGCGCATGCTCACCTTCACAAGCAACCCCGACCCGGCCGGCGCGTTGGTGGGGGGGGGCATCTCGGTGAGCGTGGCGACAACCTGCACGCCCGCGACCGACATGACCGGTTCCGAGAATCCGCCGGTGTCCTCGCCGACGGCCCCGAGCTCGCGCAGGTCCTTGTCACGCAGCGTCATCAGCGCAAGCCGCTTGCCGTGGTGCATCGTCAGGCTGCTCAGCGCGCGCCCGAGCAGCACCGGGCGCGTCGGCTTCTGCTGTTGTTCCACCATCTCGTAGAGCGCCGGGTGGTCCACGCCGCTGTCGAGCAGGCGGGCCGCCTGCCTCAGCGTGCTCGAGGTCACGTTGCTGAACCGCAACCACCCGGTATCGGTCGCGATCCCGAGATAGAGCGGCGTCGCGACGTCAAGCGGCAGCGGCGCATCGGGCGAGAGCTTCAGCAGCGCGGTAGCAACATCGGCAACAAGGTGCGCCGCCGCTGCAGCTCTGGTGTCGATCAGTCGAGCGTCAGCAACCTCCGCGTTGCCGTGCAGGTGGTGGTCGATAATGACGGTGCCGGCGGCCTTGCCGGCAAGCCACGGACGCAGCCCCTCCAACTGGCTCCAACTGCCGGTGTCGCACACAACGATCGTGTCGACGTCCTGCGAACCCGCCGGGATCTGCGTCGCCTCGCTGCTCAGCTTCTTCACGGGTGTAGAGCCCGCGACGGCGTCGGTCCACGAAGGGAACGGACCGATCAGCCACACCTCGCTCGCTACCCCGGCGTGCGCAAGTGCGCGGCTGAGCCCGATCGACGAGCCGAGCGCATCGCCGTCGGGCTTTGCGTGCGTACAGATGACGACCTTCTTGCTCCCAGCCAGCCGTTCGGCGACGCTTCTAGCGCTTGTGTTGTTGCTGTATTCGCTCATGGCTTGCTTGCGCCGGCGGTTGCCGCCGATCCTTTGTTGACCAGTTGGAGCACGCGCCGGCAGTCGTCGCCGATCGCACGCGTAAGTTCATCGAGCCCCGAGAATCTCACCTGCCCGCGCACCCACTCCACGATCTGCAGCCGGATATCCCATCCGTACTCCGCGCCCGCAAGACGCTCCCCCGCCCCGCCGACCCCGATCAGGTGCGCTTCGAGCGTGCGTTTGTGCGCCCCGTCAAACGTCGGCTTTACGCCGACGCTGACCGCCGCAGGAGCAGCTGCGCCCGTCGGCAGTACCGCAACCCCCGCGTAGACGCCGTCGAGCGGGAGAAGCTGATCGCTCTGGATGTTGGCGGTCGGGAAGCCGATCGTTCTGCCGCGCTGGTCGCCCCGCACAACCTCCCCTTCGATCTCATACGGGCGCCCCAGGGCCGCCGCTGCATCGGCGACACGCCCCTCGGTGACGAGCGCGCGCACGACCCCGCTGCGAGCCGCCGCTCGTTCACCGCTCGGCAGGCTCACCTCAACCGTCTCAACGACCTTGGCGAAGCCCGTCAGTCGCTCCAGGTCAGCCACAGTCCCCCTTCGCCCACTGCCAAACCGAAAATCCGCTCCCTCGACAAACCCAACAGTCCCGTGCTCCCGCTGCGCCCACGCGACGAACTCCTCAGCCGTCAACGCCAGCAGGCTCTTCCCGTCAGCCCCGGATTGCCGTTCAAACGGGTCCAGGTGCACAACCTCGTCCGCCCCCGCCTCGCGCAGCCACCGCTCGCGCTGGGCAAACGTGCTGAGCCGAGCCGGCTCCATCCCCGGGCGGAGCACCTCGGCCGGGTGGGGGTCAAAGACCATCGCCACCACGCGCTCGCCACGCCCATCGGTGACCGCACTCCTCGCGGCATCGATCAAAGCCCGGTGCCCCAGATGGACCCCGTCAAAGTTCCCCACAGTCACAATGGATGGGCGGTTCGGCACGCCGCCAACGCTAGCGCGGAATCCAGCCTCATGCACCGGCGGGCAACCCGCGGCGATACACTCGCCAACAACCGATTCAAGGAACGAAACCATGGCCTGGTTTGGCAAAAAGACCCCCCCGGCGACTCCCGTCGCCACCCCCGCTCCTCGCTCCGCACAGCGCCATGGCACCAACGGTTTCGCCGATGCCCGTTCGTCAGATGAAGCGAAGATCCTCGCCATCGGCACCGAGCTTCTTGACAAGGCACGCGCCCACAAGAGCGGCGTCCTCTCAGGTGCGTTCTACTCCGACGCCTTGATGAACTGGAGCATGAAGGACCACAACTTCAAGGTCCAGATGTTCCGCTTCGTCGACGCTTTCCCCGTCCTTCACGATACCGACGACATCTACGACCACCTGCAGGACTATCTCTCCCAGCCGGGCGTGACCGTTCCGGGCGTCATCGCCACCGCCCTCGCCGCCGGCAAACTCGCCAAGGGGGTCGCCGTCAAGACCATCCGCGGCCAGATCGAAGGCATGGCCGGCAAGTTCATCGCCGGCACCGACGCCGCCAGCGCCTTGCCGAACCTGAAGGAACTCTGGAAGGACGGCATCGCTTTCTCCGTCGACCTCCTGGGCGAGGCGTGTGTCTCCGACGCCGAGGCCGACGCCTACCGCGACAAGTACCTCGATTTGATCAACAACCTCCCCGGGCAGGTCGCTTCATGGCCGGCAAACGCGCGCCTTGAGTCGGACCATGTCGGTGTCGTCCCGCGGACCAACGTCAGCGTCAAGATCAGCTCGCTCTCGGCAAGGTGCGACCCCATCGACACCGAGGGATCAATCCGCGACCTGATGACGCGCCTGATCCCGATCCTGCAGGCCGCAAAGGCAAAGGGTGTCTTCGTCAACTTCGATGTCGAGCAATTCGCCCTCAAGGACCTCAACCTCGAGCTCTTCTTTCGCTGCTGCGAACAGGTTGATTTCCAGGCCGGCCTGGCGATGCAGGCGTACCTCAAGAGCGGCCCCGATGACGCACGCCGCGTCTGCGAGTGGTCCAAGCGCACCGGCCGGGTCGTCACCGTGCGCCTCGTAAAGGGTGCGTACTGGGACTACGAGACCATCAACGCCGAGCAACGCGGCTGGCCCTGTCCCGTCTGGCCCACCAAGCGTCAGACCGACGCCTGCTTCGAGCAGATGGCGAAGATCATCCTCGACTACACGCCCGTCCTGGGTAGCCCGGCGGTCCCCGCCGGGTCTGGCTCCGAACGCGCGACGCACCCGGCGGGGACCGCCGGGCTACCCAGAATGGGCGGCGTCAAGCTCGCCCTCGGCTCGCACAACGCCCGCTCGATCGCTGCAGCCCTCGCCGCCGCCGACGCCAACGGCCTGCCGCGCAACGCCGTCGAACTGCAGATGCTCCACGGCATGGCCGACCAGCTCAAGTACGCCGCGGCCGACATGGGCCTGCGCATCCGTGAGTACGTGCCCGTGGGCCAGATGATCCCCGGCATGGCCTATCTGGTCCGCCGCCTGCTCGAGAACACCAGCAACGAGAGCTGGCTCAAGGCGGGCTTCCTCGACAACGCCGACCCCGCCCGCCTGCTGGCGAGCCCGCACGACTCACTGATCGCCCCCCACGGCAAGGGCCTCAACACCGACCCGGCCACCACCGGTGATGCCAACACCATCAAGACCGCCGAGCCGTCAGCGGCCTCGGTCGAGAAAGCACCCGAGCGCCACCGGCTCTCCGATGCGCACCCGAGAGTGGGGGACGGGCGCCCGTTCTTCAACGAAGCGTTCCGCGACTTTTCGAACAAGGCCGTGCGCGAGGCCTACGCCTTGGCGATCGCCAAGGCTCAGGTACCGCGGTTGGCCAACGACCGCACGCCGGAACAGGCAGCGGAGATGGTCAACCAGGCACAGGCCGGGTTCCCGGCGTGGCGCGACACTGACGCCATCGTTCGGTGCAACGTGCTCACGCGGGCAGCGGCCATCATGCGCGAGCGGCGCGACGAGCTCTCTGCTGTCATGATCAAGGAGTCGGGAAAGACGTGGCGCGAGGCAGACGCCGACACTTGCGAAGCGATCGACTTCTGCGACTACTACGCGCGCCAGGCCCCCCGGCTGTTCGAGCGCCAGCGGATCGGCCGTTTCATCGGCGAGCTTGACGAGGCCGTTTATCAGCCGCGCGGCGTGGTCGTGGTGATCGCGCCGTGGAACTTCCCACTCGCCATCTGCACGGGCATGACCGTCGCGGCGCTGGTCACGGGCAACACGGTCATTGTCAAGCCCGCCGAGCAGACTCCCGGCATCGCGAAGCTGATGTACGACATCCTGATGCAGGCCCTGAGCGAGGCGTCGCGGGGGGGTGGGGCAGGTTTCCAACCTGCCCAGGTCCTGCACTTCTGCCCCGCCCCCGGCGAGACCACCGGCGCGGCCCTTGTCCGCGACCCGCGCGTTGCCCTCATCGCCTTCACCGGCAGCCGCGACGTCGGCCTCGACATCCTCAACGCCTCGGCCCCGCAATCGCCTTTCTCTTCCCCTCGGCCCTCGGCCCTCGGCCCTGCGCCCTCCATCTCCCACGTCAAACACGTCGTCTGCGAGATGGGCGGTAAGAACGCCGTCATCATCGACACCAGCGCCGACCCCGACGAGGCCGTCCTCGCCGTCCGCCACTCCGCCTTCGGCTTCCAGGGCCAGAAGTGCTCCGCCGCCTCGCGTCTGATCGTCGTCGACCCCGCCGGCCCGCAGGGCCCTGCGATCACGCACTTCCGCGAGCGGCTGGTCGAAGCGACCCGCGCCCTCACCATCGGCGACCAGACCAAACCCGGAACCGACATCGGCCCCGTGATCGACGCCCAGGCCGCGGCCAAGATCAACGGCTTTATCGAGCGTGCGAAGAAGGACGGGCTGCCGAGCTTCTCGTTGCCGCTGCCGGCCAACCTGCCGACAGGCGGGCCCGGTGCGTTCGTTGCGCCAACGATCGTCTGGGATGTCCCCGAAACGCACGAACTCGCCCGCGAAGAGGTCTTCGGCCCGGTCCTGGCGGTCATGCACGCCAAGGACTTCGACGACGCGCTCCGCATCGCCAACAGCGTGCCCTACAAGCTGACCGGCGGCGTCTACTCGCGCAAGCCCAGCCACCTCGAGCAGGCCAAGCGCGAGTTCCGCGTCGGCAACCTCTACATCAACCGCGGCATCACCGGCGCACTGGTCGCCCGTCACCCCTTCGGCGGCTTCGGCATGAGCGGCACCGGCAGCAAGGCCGGCGGCCCCGACTACCTGCTCCACTTTGTCGATCCACGGGCCATCAGCGAGAACACCATGCGCCGCGGGTTCGCGCCCGAGCTGTAGCGGCGGAGAACGGCGCACCGATTGAAAACGCCTTCAATCAGGCTCCCGGTCACGCCACGTGCACGCCCGGGCGTCCGCTGTCTTGGGGGAGGCTTGCAGCGCGTTACTTCTTCTCACCCTCCGCAGTGACCTCGACCGCCTTGTCCAGAAGGTGCTTCACCTCGGGCGTCGCCTCAAGCTGAGCCCGGATCAGCGTGCTGTCGCCAACCAGCACCAGCACCGCGTGATCAAGGTCGACCGCCGTCTTGGCGATCGCGTTGAGCGCCCGCTGATCCACGGTCTTCATCCGGGCAAACTCCGCCGCCAGGCTCGACCACGGCAGCCGGTCCTCAACGGTGTTGAGCGCCACGCCCGTCACGCCACCGATCGTGCCGAACGGTTCGACCATGTTGTCCATCGTCACCGCGCCGGCTTTGGCGGCCTCCTCAGCGCTGATGTCACCCGAGCCGATCCGCGTCAACTCGCCCATGAACTCCTTGAGCGCTGCGCCGGTCGCGTCGGCCCGAACAGCGCTGCTGGCGGTGAAGCTGCCGACCGTCGGCCCCATGCTGAAGCCCGTGCGGGCGCCGTAGGTGTACCCGTGCACCTCGCGCAGGTTGTTGTTCAGCCGGCTGGTAAACGAGCCGCCCAGCAGCGTGTTGAGCATGTTCAGCTCCGCGCGGCGGGGGTCGTTCGCGCCGGCGCCCGGTGCCCGCAGGTGCACCATCGTCTGCACCGCCCCCGGACGGTCGACGATGAGCACGCGCATCCCGCCCGTGTCGGTCTTCGGTGCAACCACCGGCGCACGCCCCTTGGGGGCTTCCGCCCCGGGCGGCAGCCTGCCGCCGAAGTGCTTCTCCAGCAGCGAGCGGGCCTCGTCCGGCGTGATCTCGCCGCTGAGCACGATTGTCGCCTTCGCCGACTTGACGATCTCGTTGTGCGACGCCACCGCGTCGGCCAGCGTCAGTGACTCAACGCTCGCGATGCTGCCGCCAACCGGCGAGCCGTACGCGGTCTCGCCGCCGAACAACGCGCGGGCGCTCACCTTCGGCGCAACCGCCCGCGGCTCGTCGTTCTCCTGGCGCAGCCCGTCGATGCGCAGGCGCTTCACCCGGGCGAAGTCGTCCGCGTTCATCCGGGGCGCAAGCACCGCGCCCGCCGCCAGGCCCATCGCCTCATCCAGGTTCTTCTTCAGCACGCTGAGGTTCACGTTGAACCCTTCAACGTCAGCCCCGGCGCCGAACGACGCCCCAAGCGACTGCATCTTCGCCGCAAACGCCGCCCCGTCCAGCCCGCCCGTCCCTTCGCTGAGCATCCGCGCCATCGTCGCCGCGCGCCCCGCCTTCTCCGCGGGGTCCCAGCCGCTCCCCGCGGGCGGGGTGAACAGGATCCCCATCGAAACCAGCGGCAGGCCCGGACGGCTGAAAACCATCGCCTCCATCCCGTTCGAGAGCGAGATCGTCACGGGCGTCGGCGGAGTAAACGGCGCAGACGGCAGGTCCGCAGGGCGCTCGTCCCGCCCGCTCGCCGCACGCTCCGGCTCCTCCGGCAGTACCACGCCGACAAGGCGCGCGTCGAGTGTCAGCACCTTCTTCGCCCACGCCTTGACCGACTCGGCCGTCGCGTTGCGGTACCGGTCAAGGTCGCGCTTGAGCCCGTCGGCGGGGTTGAACGCCGGGTTCCCCGCGTTGAACCCGAAGTAGTAGAGGTACTCGTTGAGCGCGTCGGCCCGCGCCTCGATGCTCTGCAGCCGCGTGAGCTTGCCGACCTCGATCTGCGTCTTGCGCTGCTCCAGCTCCGCCGCCGTCGGCCCCTCGTTGATCAGGCGGGTCAGCTCCTCCTCCATGATCGCCTCAACTCGGGCCAGGTCGGCGTCGGGCTTGGTCATCACCGTCACCCTGAACACCGACGAAAGCGCCGACGAGTCCTGCGAGGCGCTCACCTCCGCCGCCAGCCCTTCCTGCACAACCAGGCGCTTGTAGAGCCGGCTCCCGTTGCCGTCGCTCAGGATGAGCCCGATCAAGTCCATCTCCGCGTCACCCTCGCTCAGCTGCCCCGGGCTGTGGAACGCGAACTCAACCGCCGGGAGCTGCACCTTGTCGAGGTACGTCGCCCGCAGCACGCGGTCGAGCTTCGGCATCGGCACCTTCACCTGCGGCGCCGTGTTGCCGGGCGGCAGCGTTCCGAACAGCTTCGCCACCAGCGGCTTGATCGCGTTGGAGTCAAAGTCCCCGGCGACGACCAGCGCGGTGTTCCCCGCGGTGTAGAACGTGCTGAAAAAGTTCTTCACATCGTCAACCTGCGCCGCCTCAAGGTCGGCGTGCGTGCCGATCACGCCGTTGTGGTACGGGTGACCCGCGGGGTAGAGGAGCTGGTAGCTCGCCTCGTACGCACGGCCGTACGGCGCGTTCTCCGTCGTCTGGCGGCGCTCGTTCCGAACCACGTCGCGCTGCTTGTCGAGCTTCTCCTGCGTCATCATCAGGCCCATGTCCTCGAGCCGGTCGGCGTCGAGCCACAGCAGCGTCGGCAGCAGGCTCGAAGGGCCGCTGGAGAAGTAGTTGGTCCGGTCAAGGCTCGTGCTGGCGTTGTTGCTGCCGCCGCCCGCCTCCATCAGGTTGTCAAAGTCCCCGCCCGGCACGCGCTTGGTCCCCATGAACATCAGGTGCTCGAACAGGTGGGCGAACCCCGAGCGGCCCGGCGGCTCATTCCGCGCGCCCACCCGGTACCACGTGTTCACCGACGCCCGCGGCAGCGTGTGGTCCTCCATCAGCGTCACCCGCAGCCCGTTGGGGAGCGTGTACGTCTCGCAGGGGATCGAGTAGGCCTCGCTGGAGACCGAGGCAGGCTGGTCGCCCGGCTGCTTCTGCTGCGATCCGCAACCCGCGGCCAGCAAGAGACAAAGGGTGGCCGGGAGCACGATGAACCGGTGGTGATTGGTCATAGGGGAAAAGGATAGTCGCGGGTAAAAGGTGTTCCGAACAACGTCCATCCTCTCAGACGCGCCCCAACCAGACACGCCCACGGAATCAACCCGCAGAATCTGCACGCGCCGCGGGCAACTGACAGCCACAAGTCTGCGTACCAGTCTCTCTACAGACAGCCGCCGTACCGGCCTTGATTCGCGGTAAGAAAGGACCACCGTGCAGACTTTGCTCGTCGCCTGCTCTTGCTGGCTCATACCTATCGCCGCTTCGGCCCAGACAATGCCAGACTACGTAGATGCCCTCCCCCTCCCTGTGCCGAACGACGCATGGGTGTGGGCCGGTAGTCCCCCCGGCGATACGGGCCGCCTGTTCGTGCTGGAAGGTGGGGGCCGTGTACGCATCCTCACCATCGCCCGCCCCGTTGGCCAATTGCCCATATACACACTCCTCCCAAACGACTTCGCATCAGTCGTGACGCCGCAGGCGCGCAGCGCCGCCTTCGCTCCAGACTTCGCCTCCAGCGGCAAGTTCTACATCGCTCACGAGTCGGGCAGTTCCAACTCACGGATCACCGAGTTCACCGTCTCGCCGACCGACCCCAACACCACCAACCCGGCGTCGGCCCGCACCATCCGAGAGTTCAGCAGCCTGACCTTCGACCACGCGCTCGGCTCGATCCACTTCGGCCGAGACGGCATGCTCTACATCGGCGTCGGTGACGGCATGCAGAGCGCCAACAGCCAGCTGCTCACGACGTTCAAGGGAAAGATGCTCCGCATCGACGTCCGCTCACCCATCGATGACTTCCCAGACGACGACACCCGCAACTACCACATCCCCGCCGACAACCCCCTCGCCACCCGCACGGGCGTAGCCCCCGAGATCTGGCACATCGGCCTGCGCAACCCGTGGCGATGGTCGTTCGACCGCTGGAGCGGCGGCATGTGGATCTGCGATGTGGGCGGCAGCCGGGCCGGCGAGATCGACCGGCTCCCCCTCGCCCAACCCGGCTACGCCAACCTCGGCTGGCCCTGCTTCGACGGCACTGCGCAAGGTTCCTGCTCGCTCAACCCTGACTTTACGACCGCCCAGTTGACGCCCCCGCTGCTCTCGTTCAACCGTGAGGGCGGGCAGTGCTCCACCAGCGGCGGAGTCATGTACCGCGGCAGCGACATCCGCCCCTGGCGCGGCAGGTTCGTCTGGTCTGACGCCTGCGCTGCGCAGGTCTACTCGGCCGCGTTCGTCGCTGGTGAGCTCGTGGATGTGCAGACCCACGCAGCGCAGCTCCGCCACGCGACGACCGGCAACACCGTCAGCCTGAGCAGCATCTCGATGATCGCCGAGGACGGCGCGGGCGAGCTCTACATCCTCCAGGCCAACCGCGGCACAAGCAGCGGCGGCACCATCTACCGCATCGTCGCCGCCGGCGTGCAGCCCCCCCTCGCAGACATGGGCAGCCAGGGCGGCCAGCCCGGCGCAGACGGCGTGCTGGACAACAACGATTTCATCGCGTTCATCGACTACTTCTTCAACAACGACCCACGCGCCGACGTCGGTGCCCAGGGCGGCGTTCGCGGCGTCGACCAGAAGCTCGATAACAACGACTTTATCTCGTTCATCGACGCCTTCTTTCAAGGCAACTGACGCGAAACCGGCCTGCGCCCTCCTCCGCGCTGCGCACGCGCCCGCAAAGTTCGGTATGCTGCACAGATGAAGCGAACGCTGCTGCTCGTTGTCGCTATCGCCGCCTCGCTCGTCGGTGCTTGCACGTCAGGCCCGCCCACGCCCACCGGCCTCCACGGCAGCCTGCTGATCATCGGCGGCGGGCTCGACGACGACAACAAGCCCGTTTACCACCGCTTCATCGAGCTCGCTTCGGCAAGCGGCGCGCCGCGGATCGTCATCGCCACCGCAGCCAGCGCCGACCAGGACGTTAACGCCAAGGGCAAGACCGAGTCTCTGCACGCATACGCCCCCAGCATCCCCATCGACGTCATCACCCGCGAGACCCCGCAGGCCGAAACCGTCGCCCTCGTTGACGCCGCAACGGCCATGTTCTTCACCGGCGGCGACCAGAAACGCATCGTCGACCGCTACCGCCCAAACGGCATCGACACGCCAGAAGCAGCCGCCATGCGCCGCCTGCTCGACCGTGGCGGCGTCATCGCCGGCACCAGCGCCGGCGATGCCATGATGTCAGACCCGATGTTCCACACCGGCCGCTCAACCGAAGCACTGGGCATCCGCTCAATGGCAACGGGCAACACCGACGACGACGACCCCGCCACGAAGAACACGCCCACGCGACCCCTCGGCCCGCAGATCGGGCCGGGCATGGGGCTTCTTCCGTGGGCGATCACCGACTCGCACTTCTTCGAGCGCAACCGCGTCGGACGCCTCGTCGCGGCACAGGAAGCCGCCGGCAAGCGCCTGGGAATCGGCGTCGGTGAAGACGCCTGCGTGGAAGTGAACCTCTCGACAGGTCTGCTCACCGGGATCAGCGTCGCCGACTCACTCCTTGTTGATACCGGCTCGCTGCAGCGCGACGGGCTCGCACGCCGCGCAGTCGCCGCCAAGGTGATCAAGCAGGGCACCCGCGTATGGCTCACAGACCTCCTCGCCTCGCCACCGCCGGCGGTCGTCCCCGCGCCAGCAGGCCCGCGCACGACGATCTCCGTCGTCGAGCCCGGCCAGAACCGCCAGCTCGCATCGTGGCGCTTCTTCCGCCGTGCGGGCGAAACCGGCACCGGGGTGTCGTACCTCCCCCTTGACGACTGGGCCCTCACCGGCTGGCCAAACGGGCTCGGTTGGGCGATCTTCGAGGCCGGCCCGCTCAACAAGCCGTAGCCGCCGCGGCACGCGCGCCCGGCGTCAGCAGCGCCGCCTCCGCCGACAACCCCGGCCCAAACGCGATCAACACCGTTGGCCGAGCGGCCGTCTCAGCGCTCCGCTTGAGGCGTTCCAGGATGAACAGAACAGTCGGCGAAGACATGTTCCCGTGCTGCGACAGCACCTCACGAGAGGCACGCATCGCCCGCTCGCTCAGGCCAAGCGCAGACGCCACCGCCTCCAGAACGCGCGGCCCTCCCGGGTGAACAGCCCACGCCCCGTTCTCGACAAGCTCACGCAGGCTCCACCCTTCCCGATCGAGCCAACCGGTCAGCCACGGACGCAGGTGCTCGCCGATCAGCCGGGGCACGCTCTCGGCAAGCGTCATCTCAAACCCATGGTCGCCGACGCGCCACCCCATCGCCCCGCCCGAGTCTGGAAACACGCACCCGCCGGTCCCCGCGACCAGGCCCAGCGCCGCCCATTCGGCCGTTGCTTCGGCGACAACCATCGCCGCCGCCCCATCGGCAAACAGCGCGTTCGCCACGATCTGGTCCTGACGCTCTCCCGCCTGAAAGTGCAGCGAGCACAACTCCACGCACACCACAAGCACGCGCGACGCGGGCT
Organism: uncultured Phycisphaeraceae bacterium; assembly: GCA_964403525.1. GTDB lineage: Bacteria > Planctomycetota > Phycisphaerae > Phycisphaerales > UBA1924 > JAJTGZ01. The sequence continues at coordinate 126,678 of CAYOGE010000005.1, forward strand.
CGCTCCGCACAATCGCCCGCGCTGCCGACAGCGCGTTGATCGCGCCGTGGCACCCCATATACCCCACGTGCAGCCGCCGCACCGTTCGTGAAAGCCCTAGCCGCTCGATCAACGCGTGGTCAACACCCGGCGCGATGAAGCCCGTGCAAGACACAGTCACAATGTGCGTGACCGCGCCCGCGTCCCCCTCCAGCGCCCCGCGCGCCGCCGCCAGGCCAAGTGCCACCGACTCCCGGGCGTAGCGTTCCATCCGCGCCGCGGTTGTCGGGCCGCGAGCGCCGACACCGCCGGTGAGAAACGACTGCTCAAGCCGGTCACCGTCTTCCGTTGGTCCCTCAAGCAGACAACTCGCGCGCCGCTCGATCCCCGAGCGACGGTAGATCACCTCCGCAAACCTCCTCGCCTCAGGGCCAAGCCCGCCCGCCTCCACCGCGAACCGCGCGGCCGAGACCTGCCCAGCGCTGTGCCGGGGCGTGACGCAGCACAGCGAGATAACCGCCGGAAGCACCGTCACGCGGGCACCCCGCCGACATCCGCGTACGGCCGCTCGAGCCCGCGCGACACGAGTTGCGCAAGCCCCGCGGCCGCCGGCACGCGCCCCATCAACGCTACCGCTCCCGCCACGAGCGAAGGGCGGCGGAGCGCCCAGCGAATCACCCGGCACGCGCGCTGCCTCGCGCGAACCTCGGCCGCGTGCCACCGCGACCAGGCCTCCGCAAGCGCCGCTCCCCGTAGGCCCGACGCCACCAACGTCGCTGCCGCCCCAGCTCCGGCAAGAGCCCACGCCATCCCCTCGCCGGTGAAGGGCTCAACATACCCGGCCGCATCCCCCAGCACCAGCAGGTCCGGCGCGCTCACGCGGTCTCGTTTGCGCGAGAGCAACCCCGTCCCGCGAACGCACAAGCCATCAACGTCCATCGGCGAGGCACCGGATTCGCCAAGCACCACCTCAACAGCCCGCCGCGGCCCGCCGATCCGCCTGGTCCACTCAGGGTCAAGCGCACCCGCCAACGCCGTGGTCACCGAAGTCACCCGCACGCGCCCCACATAACCGCCTCGGCCGATGCACAGTTCAATCTCGCCCTGCGCCGGGCCGCTATCGCCCGCGCAAAGCATGCCCCCAACTCCAAACCATGACTTGCCACACACGCGCGTTCCAAACCATGGCAGTTGTTCAAGCGATCCACCCGCAAGCCCATCCGCCGCTACCACGATCCCCGCCTCCACGGTGCGATCGCAACCTTCGCGCCGCAGCCGAACCAGCCAGCCCGAACCATCCCGGCGCGGCGCGATCACCGTCGCTCCCGTCCCTTCCTCGAACACAACGCCCCGCGCGATCCCGCGCGCAACAAGCAGGCCGTCCAGCACCCTGCGAGAGACCGCCAGCCCCCCGCCCCTCGCAAAGTCCGCGGCACGCCCGCCGGCCCGCAGGCGCACGCGCTGAAGCGATGATCCCTCTTCCGCAACCTCCGCTGCCACGCCCAGCTTCTCCAAGGAAACCAGCGCCGCCCTGTTCAGACAGCATCCGCAGACCTTGTCACGCGGCCAGGCCGACCGCTCCACAAGCAGCACGCGCCCCTCCGCGCCGTACGCCGCTGCGAAGGCCGCACCGGCCACGCCGGCACCGATGACAACCACGTCAAAGCGCTCGCCTGTCACGTGCGCCTCCAGGTCAGCAGCATCCGCAGCGGCCACGACGGCCTGACTCGCACGCCGCTCATCCCTGCCGCCGCCGCCATCTCGCGCACTTCGTCAATCGTGAACGCCCCTTGAACCGAGCGCACAGCATCGACACGCACGACCGGCGAGCGCGTCAGCAACAGGCCGGCAACCCCCGCCGCAACCACGCCCCGCCGGCACCTGCGGAGGTCACTGATGACAACACCCACCCCGGCAACACGGGCCGCCTCACCCAGCAGCCCAACCACGTCACGCTCTTCAAGGTGGTGCAGAAACAGCGAGCACATCACTACATCCACAGCGCGATCACCAAGCGGAATCCCGCCTCGCACCAGGTCGCACCGGTGGCACACCACACCGAGCCCCGCCGCCGTCCCGCGCTCGGCGGTCGCCGCCAGCGCCTCGCCGCTGATGTCGCACGCCCGCGGAGCAAGCGTCACGCCCGCACGCCCGGCCCGCCGCACAACGTCAACAAGCACATCTCCCGACCCGACCGCAACATCAAGCAGTGAGGCGCTCGTGCGATCGCCCAGCAGTTCGCGCACGCCCCCCCACACCGTTGCCCCCGCACGGCTCAGCGCGTTGATGCGCGCCAGCCCGGCCAGCGCCCGCCGATGCTCACCGGCGTCCAGGGCCGGGTCATCCATCAACTCAGCCTGCAGCCTTCGGGCGAGCATCGTGGCATCCAGTTTCGTTGGCATTCCAGAAGCAGCGCTGCCGCGCGGCAGACCAAACGGTAGCGCACCAGGCGTGCCAGTCCGCGCGCACAATCGCTGTTAGACTCTGTCCCCGGAGGCCCACGATGATCCAAGGACTGCGAACCGCCTGCTACCCCGCCCCTGACCTCGCTCAAGGAAAGGCCTGGTACACAAAGGTCCTCGGCGTCGAGCCCTACTTCGACCAGCCCTTCTACGTCGGCTTCTCCGTCGGCGGTTTCGAAGTCGGGCTCATCCCCGACGGCCAACCCGGCTCCACCGGCGTCCAGGTCCTCTGGGGCGTCCCCGACGTTGAGGCCGAGCTCAAGCGACTGACAGACCTCGGCGCGCCGGTTCACGAGCCCGTGACCGATGTCGGCGGCGGCATCAAAGTCGCCTCGATCAAGGACCCCTTCGGCAACGTCTTTGGGATCATCGAGAACCCCAACTTCAACCCCGCAGCGATGAAGTAGCCACCGTCCCAACCGGGCTTCACACCACAAACGCCCGAGCCGCAAACCGGTCACGCTCCCCGGAGAAGTCCAGCGGAGCCGGCGGCAGCGCAACCCACTTCGGCCGCGCGCCGAACCCCTTGACGATCTCCTTCTCCAGCCGTCCTTCGCGGCACAACTCGCTCGTATTGGTCGATGCAAGCACCACGCCGCCGCGGGCAACCACCCTCGCCGCCGCCGCGACAAGCCTCGCATACCCGCTGACCGCGCTCCAAGGGGCAACCCGGTCCTTCTTCGACCCCGCCGCGAAGCTCGGCGGGTCGAGCACCACCAGGTCGTACACCAGCCCCTTGCGCTCCGCGTACGACAGGAACTCAAAGGTGTCCATCTGCGCGAAGCGGTGCGCGTCGGGATCGATCCCGTTGTGCGCAAGGTTCCGCTTTCCCCACTCCAGATACCGCGCTGAAACGTCCACGCTCGTCGTCTCAGCACCCGCACGCGCCGCCGCCACCGAAAACCCGCACGTATAGGCAAACGTGTTCAGCACACGGGCGCCCTCGCCCCGGCCGACGCGCCCCGCACACCAATCCCGCACCCACCCTCGGTTCTCACGCTGGTCCAGAAAGACGCCCGTCGAGAGCCCGTCGTACAGCCGAACCTCCAGCCGCCAGTCCAGTTCCCGCACGAGCAGGCCATCGGCCAGCGGTTCACCGGCCGCCGGCGTCCGCTCCGTTACCACCTCAGGGAGCGCGCCGCCCAGCTTCGACCGATCCCTGGCAAACGGCTTCAGATACACCGCCCGCACGCCCAGCCCGCGCAGCACATCCAGAACGGTCGCGCTCTCGAGGCTCGCGTTGAACCCCCGCGGGACCCGGCCTTCATACGCGATCAGCACAGCCCCCTCGCCGTACACGTCGATGTACACCCCCTCCACACCGTCCACCTCGCCGGAAAACGCACGGAACGCCCGCGTCCGCCCCGAGTCGATCAGCCCCCGCCGACGCTCAAGCGCCGCAACGAGCAACCGGCGAAGCGTCGTGGGCGCCGGTCGCGCGGGCGCTGCGGAACTCGAAGGCCCCTGCTTGACCACCGGCCGTGAACGCAAAGACCCCTCGCGCCCCGCGTGCGCCCGCCGTCCCCCCTTGCCCGACGGTGAAGATGGCCGCGCACGCTTGTCCACACCGCCAGCGTATGTGCCCAGACCGCGCCGAGCCGCACGCAGCAACGAAGCGTCCCTCTTCCACCAAAGAAAGAGGGACGCACGCTCCTGAGCCCACTCTCCTGTGAACGCTCAGAAGCAACCGGCGAAGAACAGGTCGATGAACACGATGAAGTCGTTGTTGTCGAACGCGCCGTCGTTGCCCGGCACGCCGCCCACCGCACCAACGTCCGCCCGCGGGTCGTTGTTGAAGAACCGCTCGATGAACACAATGAAGTCGTTGTTGTCAAGCACGCCGTCGCCGTTGCCGTCGGCACCCTGCCCGGCGATGTCCGCCGGCCCGCACAGCACCGTCACACGCACGCGCCCGGCGTTGTCATACCGTGCCCCAAACCGCTTCGGAGCAGCCAGGCCCGACGAGATCACCGCGTCAAACTGCCCGTTGTGCGTGCCGCCGGTGATGACGTCAAACGTCGTCCCCGCCGCAAAGTCCTGCGCCGCCGCAACCTCGAGCCACCCGCCGAGGTTCACCGTGCCCGCGTTCACCAGCGAGTCGTAAGCCGCGCCCGACGCGACATCCACGTGTAGACGGCCGCTGCTTGTAAACGTCAGGGTCGAATCGTTGCGGATAAACGACGTAGCGCTCGCCGTAAACCCCGGCGAGACCACGCCCGACATCGTCACCGGCGCGGTGATACGCCCCTTACCCGCGAGCGTCTGCCCGGCGCCGAACACCCAGGTGTTCCCCGCCGCGTTCGCGCCAAGGTCCGCGGTGCCGGCCGTCGTTGCGCCATCCGAAGCGCTGACGTTCAGCACAACAGAGCCGCTGCCGTTGACCGCAACGCCAACCCCGCCCGAGCGCAGCGCAGTGCCCGCATAGGCACCCGTCTCATTGACCGTCAGCACACCGTTGTTCACGATCGGGCCGCTCACATCCAGCGCGCGCCCATGCTGAATGTTCACCGGTGCGTTGTTCGTCAGGTCGTGAATCACGCTGCTGGTGATCACCGGGAAGCTCCCCGTGCCCGCGGCGTTCAGCGTGCCGCCCGAGAGCGTCGAGCCGTTGAGGTACACCGTCGAGCCGTCCTCGGCCCGAACCTGCCCGCCCGAAGACTGCGTGATCGTCGCCCCCGCCAGATCAAGCGTCCCGCCGCCCGTAGCGCGGTAGACGTTGTTGTTCTGGTGCGAGTTCCCATCGATCCGCAACGGCCGTCCCGCGGTGTTGGCCGCCACCACGCCGTTGTTGGTCGTCGGGCAGTCGGCGATCCGTCCAAAGCCATCGACCGTCACCCCCGCGCCGAAGGTGAAGCCGCTCCCCGCCACGCCGCCGTTACGGGCAAGGTCCGCCGTCCCCGCCGTCGTGCCGCCGTCAGATGTGCTCGCGTTGAGGTGAACCGTGCCCGTCCCGCCGATCAGCGTCGGTGCGCTGTCCGCTCGCATCCGCGTCGCGGCGTACGTGCCGGACGTGTTCACCGTCAGCACCGCGTTGTTCGTAAGCGTCAGGCCAGTCGTCGCCAGCACGCCGCTGGGGTCAACCGTGAACTGCCGGGAAACCGAAACGCCGTTGAGCGCAACCGTCGTGCCGTTCGACGATGAAACGCCCGTCCCCCCCGCCGCGCTCCCGATCGTGCCGCCGTTCACGGTCGAGCTGCTGATCACCACGAACGATCCATCACCCGCCAGGGTCCGCGCCGTCGGCGACTGATCCACCGTCGTCCCGTTCAGCAGCATCGTCCCGCCGTTGCTCGACGTGTACAGGCTGTTGTTCTGGTGCGTGCTCCCCTCCAGCCGCAAATACCTCCCCGCGACGTCGGCGATGAACAGCCCGTTGTTCGTCGTCGGCACGCCGTTGACAATTCCAAACCCCGCCAGCGTCACGTTCGGCGCAAACGTGAACGACCCGCCCGCCGGCCCGCCGTCCTCAAGCAGCGCGGCCGTGTTCGCCGTCGTTGCCCCGTCCGACGTGCTCGCGTTCAGCCGAATCGTCCCGCTCCCGCTGATCGTCACCGCCTCGCCCGTTCGAACGCTCGTCCCCGCGTACGTCCCCGAAGCGTTCAGAAGGTACGTCGCTCCAGAAGAGAGCGTGATCCCCGGCGCATCAACGTACACGATCGAGCTGTGCCGCTGGTCCACCTGGCCCGCAAGCGTCACCCCGTTCAGCGCCGCGTACCCGCCCGACTCAACCGCCACGTGCGCAGCGCCGTTGCTCACCAGCGACCCGCCCGTGACAGTCGCGTTGTTCAGCACCGCCGACGAGGGGCCGTCCCCCGCGCCCACAGCCGTGATCGATGCGCCCGGGCCCTGCGTCACCGCCGTGTCGCTCAAGTACAGCACGCCCCCGCCAGTCGCGGTATACAGGCTGTTGTTCTGGTGGCTCGCCCCCTGCACACGCAGCAGCCGCGCGTTCACATCGGCGTTGAACACCCCGTTGTTCACCGTCGCCACGCCGTTGACGATGCCAAAACCGGCCAGCGCCACGCTAGGCGCAAACACGAACGAATCCCCGGCGCTCCCCAGCAGCGCAGCGGTGTTCGCGGTCGTCGCCCCGTCCGATGTGCTCGCGTTCAATCGAAGCGTCCCGTTCCCGTTCACAGCGATGCCCGGCCCCGAGGCGCGCAGCGTCGTCCCGGCGTATGTGCCGCTCGAGTTCAGCAGCACCGTCGCGCCGCCGCTGAGCGTCCACGGCCCGTCCGCGAACGTCGTCGTGCCCGCCGAAATATCCACGCCGCCGCTGATCCCGACGCTCCCCAGCGTGTTGCTGCCCGACACCAGCTGCACCCGGCCAGTCGAGCTGCTGACGATCTGCCCACCGTGCACCGAGGCGTTCACCAGTTGCACAGCAGAATCCGCCCCCGGAGCGATCGACCCGCCCGCCCCCTGGTTGATCCCCGCGCCGGAAATCAAGAGCACGCCCGTGCCTGACGCCGTGTAGAGCGCGTTGTTCTGATGGCTCTGCCCCTCGATCCGCAGCAGACGCCCGGCCACGTCGGCCGTATACGTCCCGTTGTTGGTCGAAGGAACGTTGCCGAGGATGCCAAACCCCGCCAGCTTCGTCCCCGCGCCCATCGTCAGCGTGCCGCCGCTCGCCAAGACCGCGGCCGTGTTTGAAGTCGTCGCCCCATCCGATGTGCTCGCGTTCAGGCGGAGCACCCCCGTGCCCGTAAACGACACCGCGCTCGCGCCAAGGTGCAAGTTCGTCCCCGCGTACGCCGCCGTCTCGTTCACCACAAGCGTCCCGTTCAGTGAGTTCACCACTCCCGGGGCAGACCCCGCCAGCGACAGCGAGTTGCCCGGGCTGATCGCCAGGACCGCGCTCGGGTTGGTGATGTTCACCCCAAGCAGCGCGTTGCTCGTGGTCGTCACCGTGTACGCGCCCGAAAGCCCCAGCGTGCCCGTCGCGCCGCCACCAGTCGGCACAACCATCGGAGACCAGTTGCCCGCCGTAAACCACGAGCCGCTCACCGGCGAAGCCCACGACTGCGCGTGCGCAACACTCGAGGCAGAACCAGCGGCGAGAAGCACGGCCACAAGCAATGAAGTACGAGGCATCGGAGATCTCCTTGGAGTGGATAAGCAGGTCACTTGTCGTCCTCAATCACCCCACCAAAACAGACTACCCAGCTGCCGGCCAACTCCTGAAAAAATCCATCGGTTTGTGCGAAATCTGCCCCGACCATGAGGCCCACCTCATGGAAAAATGGGCAATCCTGCACCGCCGTTTCCAGCAGGAAACCGCCAACCCGGGCGCCCAAGTGCCCGGCAGAATGCAACCCCTCGCCCCCGACAGTTCTTCTGAGCCGCCCCAACGCACCGCGGCCACCGTTTCCACGTGCGGATGTGCCCCTCGCGCACGCCCTTCTGTTGGCGCTGGCCCCATCCGGCAGACACCCGGCACACCCTGATCGCTCTCCTCGCCGTTCCAGAAAACCCGCCCCCAACAAGCGCCTCGACAGCCTCAGCCGCCCCGCTACCGGCTCACCGTCACCTCGACCGCCGCCGCGACAAGCTTCTTCGCCTTCTCGTGGTGCAGCCGACGCGCCCTGTGCTGCGACCAGTCACTCACCCGCAGGTCCGGCGAGTCCGCCCCGTCGTGCACCTTCAGCACGTCGTACGTGTTGTTCCGCTGCGCCGGCACAAACCCCGCATCCCTGATCAGCCGGCACAGCACCGCCTGATCAAGGCAGTACGTCGTCCCCGCGCTGGAGACAACGTTCTCCTCCATCATCACGCTCCCCATGTCCGTCGCGCCGAAGCTCAGCCCCACCTGCCCGATGTGCGGCCCCATCGTCACCCACGAACTCCCGATCGAGTAGATGTTGTCCAGGAACAGCCGCGCTGCCGCCTGCGTCCGCAGATAGTCCGTGCTCCCGCTCATCCGCACCCGCTTGCCAAACAGGTGCGCAGTCGGGTACTTCGCTTTGTCCATCGCGTCAAACTTGAAGTAGTCCGCCGTCCGTTCACCGCGAGGTTCATCCGCGCCCGGCGCCCCCATGTTGAACGCCCGCGCCACCGCCTCACCCGGAAACTCCTGCTCAAGCTCCGCCGCGTCCGCGCCCCAGTCCGGCACCCGACCCAGCGGCGTGTTCTCCCGCTGAAAAGGCCACGAAATAAACGAGACGTAGTGCCCCATCCCCTTCTCCCGGCTCTGCGGCGAGAAGGTGGCCGAGTCCTCGAGGCCGGATGAGGGTGCCGGGTGCCGCAGACTCCCGCTCTGGGGAGTCTGCGTTCCGTCGTGACCACCTGCGTCCCTTCCCCGCTCCCGCAGCCCCGGGTGCCGCAGACTCCCGCTCTGGGGAGTCTGCGTTCCTCCGTGATCACCCGCGCTCTCTCCCCCCTCCCGCAGCGCCCGCTCCTGCCACTTCCGCACCAGCATCATGTGGTGCACCCGGTCCGCGTGCCCCTCGATGTGCCCGAACATCATCGTCGCGCTGGTGAACATCCCCAGCGAGTGCGCCACGTACATCACCGTCAGCCAGCTCTCCGCATCGCACTTGCCAAGCCCGATCTTCTGCCGCACCGGCGGCGCGAAGATCTCACCGCCCCCGCCCGGCAGCGAGTCAAGCCCCGCATCCCGCAGGCGCACCATCACCCAGCGCACCTTCTCTTCAAACGTCGACCCCGGCGGATCGAAGAAGTGAACAAACTCCACCATCTCCGGCGGGCTGAACGCGTGCACATGAATCCGCGGAAACTTCTCCTTGATCGACCGTAGTAGCTTCAGGTACCACTCCAGCGGTAGCGCCGGGTTCATGCCACCCTGCATCAGGATCTGCGTCCCCCCGATCGCCGCGAGCTCCGCGATCTTCTCGTGGATCTGCTCGTAGCTGAGCGTGTACGCGTCCGCGTCACCCTCGTTCCGCTTGAACGCGCAGAACGTGCACTTGGCGTTGCACACGTTGGTGTAGTTGATGTTCCGATCGATGATGTACGTCCGCACCCGGTCCCCGTGCATCCGCCGCGCCGTCGCGTCCGCCCACCGACCCATCGTGTGGGTGGGGGCCCCACGCAGCATCTCCAGGCACTGCTCCGGCGTCAGCCGAACCTCACCCGCGGCCACCGCCGCCAGCAACCCAGCATCAAGCCCGCTATGCCCCGGCCTCTCAACTGGCGTTCTCACAGGTTCAGCACTCCCAAACGGGCAAACCGCCCGGGCCCCTAGGGGTCTTTCAATGATAGTTGAAAGTTCGCGCCCCTTCCACACGCCACGTGCCATCGATCAGTCGATCAGGTCGCTCAGCCCTTGAGACAGCGCCGTACACAGAGCACTCGCGTCCGAAACCCAGTCCCATAACGGGAAAACCGGTAGGTCTTTCACGCAGAAACCGCGATTCTCCAGGCGCGGTTCTGGCCTGAAAACCACTCTTCCACTAGAGTCTCTTCGCGTCGGTATTCGCTGCGGGATCGGCCAGTGTGTCGGTGGCCAGGACCGGGCGTTCTGTTGCGGAGGGACCCATCATGGCGAATTCAACTCTGTTCGGCGTGCGCGGATTGGCAGCGGCCGCACTGGTCACACTCTCAGCATCCGCCGCCTCGGCGCAGTGGAACCCGATCGCCTTCGGCCCCCTTGGTGGGCTCAGCGGCGGCGCCTACTGGACCAGCGTTGCAGACATCTCCGGCGACGGCCTGAGCTTCGTCGGCGGCACGAGCTTCGGCCAGGTGCTCCTTCGCACACCGGGTGGTGATTACTCCCTCACCGGGTCGAGCCCCTACGCCATGTCGCGCGACGGGCAGACCGTCGTGGGCGGCACGAGCGGCGCCGTCCCGCAGCGTTGGAACCTTGCGAACGCCGTCGGGAACACCATCGCTTCGCAGAACATCACCTGGCCCGGCGGTCCCACCGCGACTGGGCCGGCCTACGGCACCAACGCGAACGGCACGCACTTCGGGCTCCCTTCGCCCACCGGTGTCATCACGCCCGCGGGCATCCAGGGCGCCAACGCCGCGTTCATCGCGATGAACCCGCTCGCCTCTGCGGGCGCTTACCGCGGCATCGCCGCCGATGCGCCCGTCATGGTGGTGCTGGGAACGTTCCCCGGCAACCCGACCAACGCCTACCGCTGGAACTACGGCGCCGGCACGGCCACTCCTCTAACCATGCCCGCGGGCGCATCGAGCATCGACCCGGGCGCAGTCGGCGCATCGATGTCAGGCGATGCATCACGCGTCGGCGGCACCGCAACGATCGGCGGGATCACTCAGCCCTACTGGTGGGACGCGGCGGGCACACCCCACGCGGTCCCCGCGCTCCCCGGCGCCGTTTTCGGCACCCTCAGCGCGATGAACTACACCGGCACGCTCGGCGGCGGATCGATGTGGATCTCCGGCCAGGGCAACCGGGCCATGCTCCACGCACTCGACGGCGGCCAGGTCTACAACCTGAACGATGTCTACACCACGGCGGGCCTGCTCCCGGCCGGCTGGACGCTCATCTCAACGCGCCACATCTCCGACGATGGCACACGCATCTTCTGCCTCGCCACAGCGCCCGACGGTTCGAACCGGTTCGTGCAGCTGACCGGCAGCTTCGTCCCCACCCCCGGCTCAGCATCGCTGCTCGGCGCGGCAGGCCTCGCGGCCACGCGCCGCCGTCGCCGCTGAACATCGCCGAGGGTCGCGGCCTGCCGCCCAGCTCGGTCCCAAGCGCAGAACGTGCCATCAACCATCGGATGAACCACTGGTCGAGAGTCCCATCTCCCCAGAGTTCCCCGCCCAACCGGGGCTTTCGCGGCGAGAGCCTCGTCGCCCCGGTGGGGCGCAGGGGTGTAGCCACGGGCGGAGCAAGTCCGAGGGACGAGCGCAACCCGTGGACGCATCGTCGCTCGCACGCCTGCCCCGGAGGGGCAGAGGAATCGTGCTTCATCCGCTTGCGCATCGGCGCGGGCTCGTGATGCGGCATCTGCGATGACCGCGGAGCGGGTGGGGTCGGCTCGTGCACCGGGTGAGTCTCCCGGGCCGCGGCCTCCGCCAACGTCTCCCTCGACGGCGCTGGACTGCCACGTGCCACGTGCCACCGTTCATCGGTTCCTCCGATGAACGGTGTTTCATTGGCAACCAACCCAACCGCACCAACCGCCGTCCCCGCCCGAAGAACGCACAACTCCAGCCGGCCAGGTTCACCTGCCGGGACCCGTCCACCCCAATTGCCCCCAGGTCCGGAGGACCGTCGCCGTTTGCCACGGGCTGTCCCGCCCAGCGGGAAGCCCGTGGAAAGCAACCGAGAACTACCCCTTCATCAGCCCGCAGGGTGGAGGCCGCATCCTCCGCGAACGGCTCTTTCGGCGATGCCGGCGTACCACGTGCCACCGTTCATCGGTCCCTCCGATGAACGGTGCATCCCCGGCAACCACCGCGGCCCCCGTGGAGACTCCTCCCTCACCTCCCAAATTCAGAAGTCGGTATGCTGGTGACTGTCGTGCTCACCGCACCGTTCAACACCCCGGGCGTCCAATTCACCGACCATCGCCAAGCCGCTGGTAGGAGGCGCGATTCCCGCAGCCCGCGGTCGGTGCCACGCCCCCGTGCTCGTGCAACTCCCCCCTTTAGCAGTGTTGCCTGGCCCAATATGATGCCCTGATGCCGTCAGCAGAAGAACCCGCGCGATCGGATCCGCTCGCACCTCCGGCCAGCGATGCCACACTCGTTCTAGCCCGGCTCGCAGGGGGCGACGCCGCCGCGGCCAGCGAGTTGCTGCCGATGGTCTACACGCAGCTACGTGCCGCCGCGGCACGCGCAATGGTTGCCGAGCGGCGCGATCACACGCTTCAGCCCACGGCGCTGGTGCACGAGGCCTATCTCAAGCTTCTCGGTCCGCGTGAGACGCCGTGGGCGCACCGCGCACACTTCTACGCCGCCGCCGCCGAGGCGATGCGCCAGATCCTTATTGACCACGCCCGAGGCCGGGGCCGACGCAAGCGCGGCGGGGGCGCCGTTCACCGCTCGCTCGACGAGCCCCTGACACTGGCCGAACCGGACCGCGGAGATCGTTCCGCGGACTTCGTTGCCCTCGATGCCGCGATCCATCGCTTGGAGCTTCAGGACCCCCGCGCGGCTCAGGTCGTGCGCCTGAAGTTCTACGCGGGGCTGACCATCGAGCAGATCGCCTCGGCCATGGACGTATCCGAACGAACCATCAAGAACGACTGGGCGTTCGCACGGGCCTGGCTCGAACGCGAACTGCGGAACGCGGAGCATTTGCCATGACTCAACCCCGCTGGGACCGCATTAAGGAAGTCTTCAACGCCGCGCTTGCGGTGCCGCAGGCAGATAGATCCTCGCTGATCGCGCGCCTGTGTTCGGACGACGATGAACTCCGCCGGGAGGTCGAGTCCCTAGTCGAGGCCCGTACGCTCTCCGTCGTCCGCACCGGGGGCGCGGCTGACGCGTTGGCTGCCATCACCACCGCATCGAACCTCGACCCCCACGCCGCGGACCGCGTCGGCACGACCATCCACCGTTACAAGCTGCTGCAGATCATCGGCGAGGGCGGCTTCGGCACGGTGTACATGGCCGAGCAGACCGAGCCGGTACGCCGTAAGGTCGCGCTGAAGGTCATCAAGCCAGGCATGGACTCGCGTGCGATTATCGCTCGCTTCGAGGCCGAGCGGCAAGCGCTCGCTCTGATGGACCATCCGCACATCGCCCGCGTACTCGACGGCGGCGTTACGCCCCTGACCGAATCCGGCGGCGGATTGCCGTACTTCGTGATGGAGTATGTCGTCGGCGACGCGGTCACCAGGTTCGCCGATGCGCACGCCCTGAGCATCGCAGAGCGGCTGGCGCTGTTCCAGCAGGTGTGCTCGGCCGTGCAGCACGCGCACACCAAGGGCATCATCCACCGCGATCTGAAGCCCGCAAACGTGATCGTCAGCATGGTCGACGGCAAGCCGTTCGCGAAGGTGATCGACTTTGGCATCGCCAAGGCCACCGGGGCCGCGGGCGGCCGCCTGACGGACATGTCGTTCTTCACCGAGCACCGCCAGCTCATCGGCACGCCGGAATACATGAGTCCCGAGCAGGCCGAGGGCTCGCTGGACATCGACACGCGGACGGACGTCTACGCCCTCGGCGTGCTGCTGTACGAGCTGCTGACGGGCACGACGCCGATCGAGGGTGCCCGCCTGCGCAGCGCCGCGTTCGACGAGATGCGCCGCATGATCCGTGAGGACGAGCCGCTGGCCCCCAGCATGAAACTCTCACGCTCGCTGGACACCTTGGCCCGAACGGCCGCGTCCCGCAAGGTGGAGCCCGCACGCCTCAGCACGCTGGTGAAGGGCGAGCTGGATTGGATCGTGCTCAAGGCGCTGGAAAAGGAGCGAGCCCGCCGATACGAGACGCCCAGCGCCCTGGCCGAGGACGTGCGTCGACACCTGGCCGGCGAAGCGGTGCAGGCGGCGCCGGTGAGCCGCACCTACAGGATGCGAAAGTTCGTAAGAAAAAACAAGGGGCCAGTCGCCGCCAGCGCGGGCATCGCGGCGACGCTGCTTGTGGGGATCGCGGGCACGGCGTGGCAGTGGCGGGAAGCACGAGCGGGCAAGTTGAACGCTGAACGAGTGAGGGACATTCTCGAGGTTGCAGCGAATCGCGCTGGCACTTCAATGATGCCGGGTCTTGACGTTCGCCTGGGAGATAAGAGCTTGCTCGCTGAAGGCGCGAAAGTCCCAACTCTGACTCGGGTAGGCGTCACGCGAAGTGACGGTCGGGCATTGACCGAGGACGAACAACTCGCTGCATGGACGGCCGAGATGCTGGTGAGCTCGGCTGAGTCACTCAAGGCCGAGCGGGACAGGCTCGCCTCGCAGCGCGACCGAGCAAATGAGGGCGTCGGTCAGATGATGTCCATTCTTACTGGCGGCGCGACGGCGGGCCCGATCGTGTCCTCGAGCCCTGATGGAGAGGCGTCGCAGACCGACCCGCTCGAACGAGCGATCGGTATGGGCGTGCAGATGGCGGGATCACTCAAGGCCGAGCGGGACACGCTGGCGCGCCAGCGCGACATGATGACCTCCGCGCTGGAAAGTCTGTACAAGCCCGGCAGCGTCGTCGAGAACATGACTCAAGCGTCAGCGCTTGGAGTATTGATGGCGATTCGGGCCACGGACGACTACAAGCAAGTGCGTCCTGAAGATCGCGCGGCTTGGGAACTCGCACAGCTCGCGACGTATACGACGCGACAGATGGTTGACCGCACCGACGCCGCCGAGTGGTCGGCGTACACGGCGACTCTGTCATTGGCGCAGGCGACAATGCTGGCTTTCGACTATCCAGAAGCAAGGGAGATCTTGGGTCGATCGCCCTCTTCGCGGCGGGGCTGGGAGTTTGAGTTTCTTGACCTCCAATCTAGAGCGGTTGTGGTCTGCATTGCAGGGGCAGGCGAGCGAAGCAATGCCTGGGTAGACGAGGTAGGTATGCTGGCCATTCAGCCACTGCGGGGCAATCCAACTGTGCAGGCATGGGGCATCCAGAGAGGGTCGACCTTTGCGGTCCGGCCTCTTACGCCTGTGGATACCCAGCTCCAGAACCGTCTTGATCGCTCTTCTGTGGGTCTGTTCACCCCGGCCTTTCGAGACTGGATTCGCAACAGGTCGCCCAACGCCGTGGACGTCGACGGTCAGCGCTGGCTTCTCGCCAAACAAAGCTGTAATCACAATTCGAGGAGCTTTGTGGTTGACCTTCGCCGTCGAGAGGCGCTGCGGTGGAGGAGCGCGCTTGTCGCGCGGGGTGTTGCGAGCGATGAGCAGTTCACCGGTTTGGTTCTGCCCTGGGGGCAGAACTCAGGGAACCTTGCACTCATCGCGGCGGACCAACTCGGTGGTCCCGAGTACCACGACGCGGACCGCCCTGAACTGTTTGTGGCCGCCATCCTCGCATCCTCCCCCAACGGCCCCTCCGGCCTCGCCATCACCACCCCTGACGGCTCCCGCCGCATCGTCGGGGGGGCCGACAAGACCGTTCGGTTCTTTGAAGCCAAGGAGGGCAAGCCGACGCTTCCCGCGACAGCGGAGCAGCCCCAGGGCGTTTACCGCGAAGTCGCTGTCTTCCGCATGAACGACGCCGTGACGAACCTGCAGATGACCGGCGACGGCACGCGGCTCATCATCCACCTGCAAGACGGCTCGGCTCGCGTGTGGGACATCCGCGACCCGCAGGAACGCCGAAAGGACCTTCAGGCCGAGTGGGCCGAACGCGTGCCCGTGGGGGCGTATCTCGACACACTCTGCGCCAGCGAAACGCCCGACGACATGCTTTGCGATGCGGCGATCAACGACGCGAGCCTCACGCCGCTGCGGCGGTTGGTCGCGGCCGAGATGCTCGAAGAACGCCTGGAAGACGACCGCCTCGCGGCGGAACAGGCGTTCGAGAAGATGAAACAGGCCGCCGCGCCCGCCGGTGCGGCGACTGGTTCGACGCCCGCGGCCGATCCCGCGTCGATCACGTCCGCCGTCCGCGCCGCGGCCGCCGCGGCGGAGTTGCCGAAGCGTGTGAAGGCCCGCGTGATCTCGCTGGCGGCGCGGTGGGAGTACACGAACCCGGAGGCGACAGCGGAGCAGAAGTTGGCGGAGGAGAACAAGCAGCGTCGCTTGACCGAGGCAACGTTGACCGTTGAACGGTTCCAGTCGTGGGACACGCCGGGCTATCCGGGTGACCTCGCAGATCTGGAGGGGGCCGTGGCAACTCGGGATGAGTTGCTGGGTAAGAGGCACGCAGAATCGGCCAAGGCGAGGTGGATGTTGGGCATATACACGTTCGCGCGTGGCGCGGACCTCGATACCGAGCGGCGCGGTGTGGCGCTGATGCAGCATGCCCTAACGCACTATCGCGACGCAGCCCCGCTCTCCGATATCACGCTTGGCATGCAGATCAGCTTGGCGCAAGCTCAGTTCTGGACCGGTGATCTCGCGGGCGCCGAGGGATCTCTGCGTCGAGCCATCGTTGAGGTCGAGGGCGATGCAGCTTTGCCTTCGCCACGATTCGAGTTGATCTTCGCATCGACCGACGCTGGCGGGTGGGGATTCGGGCCGGACTTCCACGGCAAGAATCTCCTCCCAACGTCGTTCAGGTTTGACTACTCGCAGACTTTTACTGCCAATCGCGAGCGATTCGTTGCCGAGAATCGGAAGCTGCTCGACGCGGGTCTCTTGGAGTCGGCGATGCGAGCCGGCACGGCAATCTCACTCACTACTGATGTCAAGCTTGATGGCGCGCGGTCAGAGTACGTAGGCGGATCGAGCGCCAGTGTGGTGCTGGCCCGTCTCGCCGCCGCGGACGCACGCGTCTACTTGCCGCTCGCGCTACACCGATACCGGACTCAGCGACTCGCTGAGGCTCTGATCGCCGCACAGGAATCGGTGCGGAGATGTGTGACCGATGCGCCCCGTGATGATGGGTGGGGGCCGAGCCGCTGTAACCCGGTGTTGCAGCAGGGCGTGGTAGCGCTGATCCGCCATCGTCTCTCCACCGCCGACGACGCGACGCTCGCCGCTGCCGCGGAGATTGACGCCAAGCCCAACAGCCTCACCGGCGGCAAGGTGCTCGACCGCAGAGGCCACCGCGTCGCGGCCCGAGAGGCTTTAGCCAAGGCCCACGCCCTCATGGCCCCCGCCGCCAACGGCTCGCCCAGCTCGTGGGCGAACGACGAGCGCGCCAAGACACTGCTGGCCGAGGCCGAGGCGTTGATCGAGCCTCGCGAGCCAAGGCCGTGACACCGGTCCCCTCACGCCGCTCAGGACGACCGTCGCGTGTGTATAGGTTGCTTCTGTGATCGGCGGGCGACCAGACCAGGCCTCCAGTTCAGCGTGGCACAGCCAACGGCTCGGTGTTGGCCGTGCGCCTCAACGGCCAAGCATTGCGAATGGCGATGCGCTGACATCTATGTTGCGGCTCCTCACGATGCCGCCGAACCGGTTGTTCCACAGTCAGTGCTGCCCATCTGCCCGGTCACGCTCGTCTCCCTTCGCCTGCTCCTCCCCCTCCCTCCCGCCTCCTCTCGCCATTCTCACCCCTGAAAAGACGGTTTCCGTACGGTATCGCTCAAAGACCCTTGCACAACCCAAACATTTGTTGTAAACTGCGGTCTGTGGCCAAAAAAGCCGGGGGGTGCGGCAGCGCAGGGGCGGGTTCGTCCATGCCATCGCCGGAGCGTCCGGCACCCAATCCCTCGGCCAGCTCACGGGAAGCACACACCGCCACCACCACCGGCGGTCAGGGGGTCAACGCACTGTGAAGCACTCGCGCAAGGAATCTAACACCCGTCTCTTCATCGCCCAGGATGTCGCCATCGAAACCCTCCGCGAACTCTGCGGCCCGGTTCCCTCTTCTTCCCAGACTCAGCACTCAGGACCCAGCACTCAGCACTCACCACCCAGCACTCAGCACCCCGCCGACACCGCCGATCCAGTCATCCACGCCGCAGAGATCCGCCGCGAGCGCCGCCTCGCCCTGCAGGAGCGTTCAATCCGCCTGCGCGCCGCCCTCGCCCTCCTCCGCCTCAAACCCTTCGAGATCGACGACAACGAAAACGATGACGACAACGAAGAGGATGCCGCCGCCGCAGACACCGCCCCAGCCCCAACCTCAGCCGCTGGCGCCACCGACGGCCGCACAGCATCCACCCCGCCACCGCCCAAGCCCACCCCGCGCAACCGCCGACCCCTCCCCCCCCTCCCCCCCCGTCCGCACCCCTTCGCCGGCATCCCCGCCTGGAACAGCTCATCAATCCCCGACGAGCCAGTACCCAGCTGACAGAGCCAGCCCGCCCACCTCGTCACCTATTCCCATGTCCCCTTGTCTCCTTGTCCCCTTGTCCCCTTGTCCCCACACCCCTCACCCCTCCCGCCCCTCCCGCTTCGCACGCTGCGCTGCCTCCCGCGGGTGATACTTCCTGTGCGTCTCTTTCAACTGCGTGCGGTCCACGTGCGTGTAGATCTGCGTCGTCGCGATATCCGCATGCCCAAGCAGTTCCTGCACAACCCGCAGATCGGCCCCGCCCGAAAGCAGGTGCGTCGCGAATGAGTGCCGCAGCATGTGCGGGTGCACCTTCTCAATCCCCGCGGCCTTGGCCGTCGCCTTCACAATCTGCCACACCGCCACCCGCTCCAGTGGCCGACCAGTGCGCGACAGCAGCAGCCTGTCCTTGCTCAGCGCACGCCCCCTGTCCAGCCGCGGCCGGCAGTGGGTGAGGTACGCGTTGATCGCATCCATCGAGACCTGCGCGATCGGCACGATCCGCTGCTTGTTCCCCTTCCCGGTGACCAGCACCACGCCAAGGGTCGGGTTCACGCCCCCGTTCGGCCCGTGCTCGATCGTGCACACCTCGCTGGCGCGCAGGCCACAGGCGTACAGCAGCTCCAAGAGCGCGCGGTCGCGCAGGTGCAGTTGCAGCGGGTCGTCTTGAGCGCGGGCGGGCGGCGCGGGCGCTTCAACAAGCGTCCGCACCTGCCGGGCCGAGAGCACGTTGGGCAGCTTCTTCCACCGCGTGGGAGAGTCGAGCAGGTCGGCCGGGCTGGCATCAAGCCGGCCCGTCGAGACCAGGTAGCGATAGAAGACCTTGATCGTCGCCAGGTGCCGGATAACCGATGCGCCCGCCAGCTTCCGCTCCGTCTTCAGGTGCGCCAGGTGCTCGGAGATCCGCCGCGGCGTGAGCGAAGCCAGCGGCGCCTCGCCTGCGAAGGCGATCAGGTCATGCAGGTCGGCCGTGTACGCCGCAATGGTGTTCTTCGCGAACCCGCACTCGATGCGCAGCCATGTGATAAACGACCGCACTTCGGGGGGGGGCTCAAGCTTCTTTGCGGCAACGCGCGGCACAGCACAGGAAGATCGGCCCACAGACCCCGCAGCCGGGAAAAGTCGCCGCCGGCGTCTCCCCTCTTCCTACTCACGTCTCAAGTCTCGCGTCTCAAGTCTCCCAAAAGGGGACCGCCGCCCGGGTTGGCCCGGGCGGCGGTGTTGGTCACGGAGGATCAGCCTGTGCCGACCTTCTCACCCGGCGCGGTCCGCCGGGCTGCTCGATCGCGGTTTAGCCGCGGAGGAGCGAGAGGGCCTGCTGGGGCTGGCTGTTGGAGAGGCTGAGCGAGTTCGCCGCGGCCTGAGCCAGGATCTGACCACGCGTCAGGTTGGCCGTCTCGTTGGCGAAGTCGGCGTCGCGGATCACGCTCTCGGCCGCGCTGGAGTTCTCCAGCGAGACGTTGAGGCTGCTGATCGTCGACCCGATCGTGTTCTTCTGGAAGGCACCGATCCGGCCGCGGAGGCCCGAGACCTGACGGATGGCCTCATCAACCACCTTGCCAGCGCCCGTGAGGTCACCGTTGACCACGTTGAGCGCCTTGCCGCTGGCCAGGTCGGCCAGGAAGCGGGCCGACGTCGTGCCAGAAGTGGTGATGTCCGAACGGCCGAGCTTGCGTGCCGCGACGCTCTGGATGCCCAGAGCCGTCTTGCCGCCGATGTCAACCTTCGAGCTGAGCTGGAAGGTTGCGCCGCCACCGGTGATGGTGAAGGCGGTGGTCGAGCCGAGGTTTTCGGCCTGACCGGCGGTGGTGCCGGCCACCAGCGTCACCTCGGTGTCGAGGAAGTCGCTGGCGACGCGCAGGGTCCGGCCCTTGCCGGTCGCCAGCACGCCGTTGATGGTGCCGCCGATGTCCTTGCCCGTGTCACGGACGGTCGCGCCGTTGGCGACAGCGACCGGCGAGCCGTAGGTGTACGCCGCGGTTGCGCCGCCGACCTTGAGGCTGCCGCCGGTGGCACCGGCCTTGTCGATGACCTTGACCGAGACGAACTGGTCCGAGCCGAAGTCGGTCGAAACGAACTGGATGCCCGACGTGCTGTTGATGCTCGCCGACAGACCCAGCACATCCTTGAAGGAGTTGATGGCGGTGACGGCCTGGGCGGTCGTGGTGCCGTTGGAGAACGAGAACTCGCGGCTGCCGTTGGCGCCGGCGACTTCGATGGTGTAGAGCTGACCGCCGGTGGTGGTGATGCCCACGCCCGACAGGTCAAGCAGCATGGCGCCGCGCTGGGCCGAAGCCGTGACGTTCGTCGTCACCGTGACGGTCGAGCCGGCGTTCAGCTTCGCCCCGTTGACACGGAACGTGCTGACGTTCGCCGAGACCGACGAGGTGT
Organism: uncultured Phycisphaeraceae bacterium; assembly: GCA_964403525.1. GTDB lineage: Bacteria > Planctomycetota > Phycisphaerae > Phycisphaerales > UBA1924 > JAJTGZ01. Next base: position 147,275 of record CAYOGE010000005.1, read on the forward strand.
TGAAGTCGAGGTTGCCGTTGAGCAGCTTCACACCCTGGAAGTTGGTGGAGTCGCTGATGCGGTCAACGGTCTGCAGGATCGAGTCGATCTGCAGCTGGTTGGCCTGCTTCTCTTCAGCAGAGAGGCCGGCTCCGTTGGCCGTGGCGGTGATCAGGCCGCGCAGGTCGGTGAGGAGGTTGGAGACCTCCTGCAGACCACCCTCGGCGATGTTGGCGATCTGGTCCGCACGCTCGGCGTTCGAGATGGCCGCGCCGAGGGCGACCTTCTCAGCACGGAGGTTCTCGCTGGCGATGAGGCCGGCGGGGTCGTCCTTGCCGCGGTTGATGCGGAGGCCGGTGGAGAGACGCTCAAGGGTTGTGTTGAGCGTCCGGTTGTTCTTGGACAGGTTCGCCTGAGCGATCATCGACGACGGGTTGGTGTTGATACGACTCATGATTCCTCCGTGTGACCCCTGGCGGTTGTTCCGCCAATGAACTCTGATCCGCCGTGGGTGGTTCCCGCAACAAGCGAGGGTCCGCGTCGGTTGAGCCGCCCGGTTTCCATCCCCGGGTCAGCACCGTGCCGCTCATTGAGCTGCACGACGGCATGATGATCGTGCCACGAATCAGCGGTCTTCACCGTTCAGGCAGGTTTGCCGTGGTTCTCGGTCGTCACAGACGGCACCGGCGGCCCTGAGCGGCGCAGCCTCAACTCGATGGCCCGGCCCGGGGTTGCACGTACAAGAATCCGTGCGCCGGTCCCGTCGCGAGCCCATCTACTTAAACCCAATCTCCAGAGCCATCGCCGCCAAGCAGTGCGGTGGGCCCGGCGGAACCCGCGAACGAAAAAGGCCCCGGCAAAACGCCGGGGCCTTGAGGAAGCTGCTGCGTAAGGAAGGGATCAGCCGCCGCGGAGCAGCGCGAGGGCCTGCTGGGGCTGGCTGTTCGACAGCGTGAGCGAGTTGCTCGCGGCCTGGCTGAGGATCTGGCCGCGGGTCAGGTTCGCCGTCTCGCTGGCGAAGTCGGCGTCGCGGATCACGCTCTCGGCCGCGCTGGAGTTCTCCAGCGAGACGTTGAGGTTGCTGATCGTTGAGCCAACGGTGTTCTTCTGGAAGGCACCCAGACGTCCGCGGAGGCTCGAGACCTGACGGATGGCTTCTTCAACGATCTTCGCCGCGGCAGTAAGGTTGCCAGTCACCACGTTGCCAGCTTTGCCGCTGGCCAGGTCCGCCAGGAACCGGGTGTTGGTGCCCGAGGCGTCGGTGATCTCGGCGCGGCCGATCTTGCGGGCGGCGACGCTCTGGATGCCCAGGGCGACCTTGCCGTTGATATCCACCTTGCTGGCGAGCTGGAAGGTTGCGCCGCCACCAGTGATGGTGAAGGCGGTGGTCGAACCGAGGTTTTCGGCCTGACCGGCGGTGGTGCCGGCGACCAGCGTCACCTCGGTGTCGAGGAAGTCGCTGGCGACGCGCAGGGTCCGGCCCTTGCCGGTCGCCAGCACGCCGTTGATGGTGCCGCCGATGTCCTTGCCCGTGTCACGGACGGTCGCGCCGTTGGCGACAGCGACCGGCGAGCCGTAGGTGTACGCCGCGGTTGCGCCGCCGACCTTGAGGCTGCCGCCGGTGGCACCGGCCTTGTCGATGACCTTGACCGAGACGAACTGGTCCGAGCCGAAGTCGGTCGAAACGAACTGGATGCCAGACGTGCTGTTGATGCTCGCCGACAGACCCAGGACGTCCTTGAAGGAGTTGATGGCGGTGACGGCCTGGGCCGTCGTGGTGCCGTTGGAGAACGAGAACTCACGGCTGCCGTTGGCGCCGGCGATCTCGATGGTGTAGAGCTGACCGCCGGTGGTGGTGATGCCCACGCCCGACAGGTCCAGCAGCAGCGCGCCGCGCTGGGCCGAGGCGGTGACGTTGGCTGTCACCGTCACGGTAGACCCGGCGTTGAGCTTGGCCGCGTTGATGCGGAAGTCAGCGACGTTGCTCGAGACCGACGAGGTGTTGAAGTCGAGGTTGCCGTTGAGCAGCTTCACACCCTGGAAGTTGGTGGAGTCGCTGATGCGGTCAACGGTCTGCAGGATCGAGTCGATCTGCAGCTGGTTGGCCTGCTTCTCTTCAGCAGAGAGGCCGGCTCCGTTGGCCGTGGCGGTGATCAGGCCGCGCAGGTCGGTGAGGAGGTTGGAGACCTCCTGCAGACCACCCTCGGCGATGTTGGCGATCTGGTCCGCACGCTCGGCGTTCGAGATGGCCGCGCCGAGGGCGACCTTCTCAGCACGGAGGTTCTCGCTGGCGATGAGGCCGGCGGGGTCGTCCTTGCCGCGGTTGATGCGGAGGCCGGTGGAGAGACGCTCAAGGGTTGTGTTGAGCGTCTTGTTGTTCTTGGAGAGGTTGGACTGGGCGATCATCGACGACGGGTTGGTGTTGATGCGACTCATAGCGACTGCCTCCGTGCTAGCTGCTGCGCCCGCGGGTGAGAGCGGGCAAACCTGGGTTGCCGAGAGGGTCCGGTGGGCCGCAACGCGCGGTGCCGGGCCTTCTCGCAGGCCGCCCTTGTTGGTTGGGGCGCGGCCGAGGCCGAGAACGATGTGGCCTCACCATGGCTATCGGGGGCTCAGAATCGCGGGTTAAGTTACCGGGGCGGCCCAATGCGAAAAAAGTCGCCAGATCGCACAGATTGCACAACCGGAACACGCGGGAAAGCCGCCGAAGTTGCGCGTTTGGGGTTATGGGGCCGCCCGGCAGCCTCAGAAAGCAAGAAAACCCGGGGTAGACCCGGGTTCCATGATCTGGCTATTGCCTGTTGAGGCCGCTGGTGCCGCCTCGATCAACGCTGGAGGAGCGCGAGGACCGACTGGCTCTGCTGGTTCGCCAGCTGCACCACGGACGTGCTGGCCTGATTGAGGATCTGGGCGCGGGTGAGGGCGGCGGTTTCCTGGGCGAAGTCAGCGTCGCGGATCGTCGACTGGCTCGAGGTGAGGTTCTCGATCGCGGTCTGGATTGAGCGGACGTTGGTGTCGAGGGTGTTCTTCTCGAGCGCGCCGAGCCGCCCGCGGATGATGGAGATTTCATCGATCGCGGTGGCGATGATCTCGGAGGCGTTCTGGAAGTTGCGTGAGCGGAGGTCGTTGGCGCCGCCGGACTTGACCGACTCGAGGAACTGGAACTTCAGCGTGCCGTCTGACTGGCGGAGCAGCGAGCCGCCGATCTTGCTGGCGGCCACCGAGGGGAGGCCGACGTTGATCTGCTGGCTGGAGTTGATGTCGCCGCCGAGCTGGTAGAGCGCGCCGCCGCCGGTGATGTCAAACCGCGACGTGATGCCGGGGCCTGTGGCGAGGGCGACGTCGAGTGTGAGTTCGAGCCCGAGGTTGGACGAGTCGGGGAGGCGGACCTTGAGGCCGCTGCCGGTGCCCAGGGCGCCGTTGACAAGGGCCACCACGTCGCGGCCGCTGTCGCGCGAGGCGGCGGTCATCGAACCCCAGACGACCGGGGTAACGACGGGGCTGGTGTCGGGGAACTTGAAGGTAGTGAAGGCCGTGTTCGTGGCGGCGCCGATGGTCGTGACGCCGACGAACTTGTCTGAGCCGAAGTCCATCGAGTTGAAGACGACGCCGGAGGTCGTGCCGTACTTGGTGGCGGAGACGCCGGTGGCGTCCTTGACGTTGTTGACCGCGTCGCGGATGGCCGACATGGTCGCGCCGCTGACGAGCTGGATGACGCGCACGCCGCGCGGGCCGGCGACTTCGATCCGAACGGAGGAGGGGAGGTGGGTGGCGCCGACGGGGTTGCCCGACGGGAGCGTGTCGCCGCGGAGGTAGAGCCGGCCCGTCTGGGCGGAGGCGATGGTCTCAACGTTGACCTGCAGGCTGGTCCTGTTGGTCATGTTGGCGTTGAGGATCCGCGCCTTGGTGATTGCGGAGGTGTGCAGGCCGGAGATGACGTAGTCGAGCGAGCCGTTGAGGAGCTTGAGCCCGCCGAAGGATGCCGACTCGCTGATGCGTGTGACCGAGTCGATGGCGGAGTCGATCTGCAACTGGTTGGCCGCGCGCTCTTCGTCTGAGATCGCGCCGGTGTTGCTGGCCTCAACGACGAGGCCCTTGATCGAGTTGAGCAGTTCTGCGGCTTCGCTCAGGGCTCCTTCGGCCGTTGAGATGACCGAGGAGGCGCGTTCGGAGTTCTTCACGGCCTGGTTGAGGCCGGAGATCTCTGAGCCGATGCGGTTGCTGACGATCAGTCCCGCGGGGTCGTCGGCGCCTCGGTTGATCCGGAGGCCGGTGCTGAGGCGCTCGAGCCTAGTCTGGAGGTCATCGTTGGCCTTCCGCAGGTTTGATCGGGCGACGAGACTCGGGATGTTGCTGTTGATGCGTGACATGGTGTTGCTCCGCAACGGCGGTTGACTTGGTCGGTTTCGTCAGTTCGAGGTGTTTTGCTGCACAAGAACGCGGGGCGGGTACTCCTCCCGGCGCTGAACGCTGCTCAGCGAGGTGGTTCCGCCTGACGAGGGGAGAGGGGGACTGAGTCGGTTCCGGTCCGTCCCAAGGGGGGGAGGGGGGGGAGGGGGGTTGCGCGGGTCCGCTCGCGGTCGCGGAGCGGGCCGGGGCTGATCGCGGCGGCGAGTGGGCCGCGGAGGGCGGCGAGGTCGTTCTTGTTGATCTGGCTGGCGCGCTGGTTCTCCGAACGGATGGCCTCGTACACCTCTTTGCGGTGTACGGCGATGCGTGCGGGCGCGTTGATGCCGAGGCGGACCTTGTCGCCCCTGATGTCGACGACGGTGATCTCGATGTCGTCGCCGATCATGATGGTCTCGTCACGCTGGCGCGAGAGTACGAGCATGTGGGTTCCTTCCGTGGAGTGGGCGTGGAGGCGTTGAAGATCGCGGGGCCGTCCGTGGCCTTCGCGAATGAAGCGTGTGAATGGGATGGGGCGGTGTAGCGGGGGTAGAGCGTCGAGGGGGTTTGCTGGTCGGGACCGCTCAGGCGCTCATGGCGGCCTGGGCGGGGGTGTTGTTGAGGCGGACGAGGGTGTGCCGGGTGGTCCAGCGCTTCTCGGCGAGGACGAACTGCTCGCCGCTGCGGGTGAGGGTGTTGATTACCAGCGGGCCCTGGAGGTTGCCGGTGAGGGCGTTGTCGATCTTGTTGACGATGACGAAGACCTGGGCGTCGCTGAGGGCGGGGAGGCTCATGGCCTCCATCTGCTCCTGGCGGATGGGCACGCTGAACTCGGGAACGAAGAAGTTGGGGTCGGTGACCACGAAGGCGAGGGCCGGATCGTCGCAGGACTGGAGCCAGAAGAAGCAGGCGTCGTCGGCGGGCTCGAGGAGGCAGAAGCGCGTGTGCTGGGGGAAGCCGAGCAACCCCTTGGGGAAGGTGATGACGCGGTCCTGATCGATGCTGACGGTGCCGAATCGTGAGGTCTTGACGTCCATGTTGCGCTCCGAGTGAAAGAAGGGCTCAGCCTTGTGTGCGCCCCCGGCGACTCCCGCCGGGCGACATCCTGTCGGTGCCGTGGCGACCGTGCCACGGCGGGGAAACCTGGCCCGGCGTGTGTGCCGGGTGTTGAAGCGACGGCCTGAGGTCTATCTCAGGAAGTCGAAGAGTGTTCTGCCCTGTGTAGCGCCGATGGTCTGTAGCGTGGCCTGTAATTGCGTGGAGAGGTTGGAGAGTCGGACGGAGGCGTCGGCGAAGTCGGTGTCCTGGAGGTTGGAGAGGAGTTTCTTGTCGAGCAGGTCGTTGTCTTCGAGGCGTTGCATGTGCTCGCCGAGGCGCTTGTTGCGTGCTCCGACGATCGATTGAGCGGAGAAGAGCCGGTCATGGGCGGCTTGCAGGTTCTCCCCCGCAAGACTGATGCCAGCCGTGTTGTTGGTCAAAAGTGCGTCGCGGAGCTCCACCAGATGGGTGAAGAGGTTGTTGACCCGGATGCCAGCCCGGTCCTGGCCGATGTACTCGCCGGTTGTGGGTTCCAGGGTCAGGTTCAGCATGCCGAGCTGCTCGGCGGCGGCCGAGTTGTTGAGCGTTTCAACCTTGATGCTGCCGGCGAGGGGCGAGAAGAGTGCGATGCCGTTTGGACCGGAGGAGATCCGGGCGTCGAAGTCGCCGGCGGCGAGCGCGGGCTGGCCGGGGTCGTTCTGGGTACCGATCTGGGAGGTGAACTCGGCGTTGATGCGTGCGAGCAGGGTTGAGGTGTCGACCATGTCCTGAGGCCTCAGGTCGACGTCGAACCACTGGCCGTTGCCGAGGGTGATCTGGAAGTCGCGGCTGAGGCGGCGGGAGTACGCGCCGGTCGTCGGGTCGTTGCGGGCGTCGACGATCGACACGCCGCGCCCGTTGTTGTAGACGGAGATCGGGGTGTCGGCGGCGAGCGTGCGGAGGCCGAGCTGCTGGGCGCTGTTGAACCCGCCGGGGATGTCCTCAACCGAGAGGGTGCGGCCGGCGAGCTCGCTGGTGATGTCCAGACCTGTGCCCGCGGCGTTGATCTCGACGCGGACGCCGGGCGCGGCGACCTGGATGGCGTTGCTGAGGTCGCCGATGGTGTTGACGCTTGAGAGGTCGACGTCGACTGACGTTCCGGTGCCGTCGGGTCGGCGGAGGCGGATGCGGATCGAGTCGAGGGGCGTGGAGATGCCCGGAAGGGTCCACAGTGGAGAGTCGAGCGTGAGGCGCGGGTCGAGGGCGGCGCCGGTTGTCGAGGCGGGCGTGAAAGCGGCCTGCGTGAGGCCCAGGTCGGTCGCTGTGTAGCTGGTGGGGGCGTCAAAGAATGCGAGCGTGCCGCCCGCGACGGTGTCGATCGAGATCGATTCGCCGCTGGTAGCGATGCCGCCGGGCCCGAGGATGGTGACGGAGTTGTCGGTTTCGTACTGGGCGAGTGCGGCGGTGAGCCGGGCGCCGACCTCGCCGATGGTGGTCGCGCCGGTGATGTCAACGGTCGCGGCGGGCCCGCCGTTGAAGTTGAACTGGAACGAGCCGGTGGAGGCGCCCAGGCCGCGGGCACCGCGCACGTCACTGAGGCGTGTCGTGGATGTGAGTGTTGGGTTGAGGTTGAGGGTGCCGCGCTGGCGGGCGGAGGTCTCGCCCAGGGCGGTGTCGCCGCCGAGTGTGAGCGGGATTCGGTCGGCGACGCCGAGGTCGGTGAGGAGGCCGGAGCCGCGGGCGGTGTAGCGGTAGGCGCCGTCTTGGGTGAGTGTGACGGGAGGCGAGGAGGGGTTGCTGCCGCCGAAGAGGTAGAGCCCCTGGGATGAGTAATTGGTGTTGGTCAGGAGGGTGCTGAGGAGCGAGTCGATGGTCGACGCCATGGCGGAGCGCTGGCTCGCGTCGCCGAGGTTGAGCTGGCCGGAGGTGGTGGTGAGGGCTTCGTCGACCAGGGCGCTTGTGCTGCCCAACGGTCCGTCGGCGGAGTCGAGGATCCCCAGCACGCTCTGTGCGAACTGGAGGTTCTGGCGGTGGATGACGGTGCGGTGGGAGCGGTCGTTGATGGAGAGGATGGAGGAGGCGCGGACGGGGTCGTCGCTGGCGCGGGTGATCGACCGGCCCGAGGAGAGGGCGTTCTGCGTGTTGAGCAGGGCGGTGCTGGTGCGGCCGAGGCTGCCGAGCGCAATTCTCGACGCCAGGAACGACGGGACACGCGCAAGATTTGACGGGAGCATGCTCATGGGCGTTGGTCCGGAGTCACAGAGCAAACGTCAGACCATCTGCAGGAGGGTCTGGGTGACGTCCTGAAGGACGCTGACGTATCGGGCGCTGGCCTGGTACATGGTCTGGTATTGGACGAGGTTGATGGCTTCTTCGTCGAGGTTGACGCCGGTGAGCGACATCATCTGGCTGTCGAGTGCTTCCTTGACGGTGGCGGTTGCGTGGTACTGGGTCAGGGCGGTGTTTGCCGAGGCGGAGACGCTCTGGTTTGCGGCGTCCCAGAAGCCGGCCAGGGTGGTGCCGCCGAGGGCGGAGTTGACCTTGTCGCGGAGGGCGACGATGCTCATGGCTACGCCGTTGCCGTTGGTGGTTGTGCCCTCGAGGGTGGAGACGTTGAGCAGGCTTACGTCGGCGGCGAGGGCGGCGTTGATGCCGATGTCCTGGGCGTTTGAGCCGGTGAAGTAGGTGTTGACGCCCATGGCGGCGAGGGCGCCGGAGGTGTCGTCGACGAAGCTGATGGTTGACCCAGGGGCCGCGGTGACCTGCAGCTTGCCGTTGACGTCGATGGTGGCGGTGATGTTGGGGATGGCGTTGAGGGCGGCGGCGATCGCGGCCGGGGAGGTGTCGTCGCCGTAGCCTGCGGTGTTGGCGTTGTTGAGACCGTCGAGGTCGATGGGGATGGTGGTGCGCTGGTGGGAGCCGTTGGTGACAACGTCAACGACGATCTGGCCGCTGGTGGGTCGGAAGGGGAGCGTGCTGAAGGTGGTGTTGGCGGGGTCGTTGAAGGCGAGGTTGGGGTTGGTGACTGAGCGGTCGGCGGAGTATGAGGTGTGTGGTGTGTCGCTGACGCTGTAGGCGCGGTTGGTCTGGAAGATGACCTGGGCGGCGAGGGTGTCGATCTTGTTGATGATGGCCTGGTAGCCGTTGCGCTGGGCTGAGAGGAGAGCGCCGATGCGCCCGGAGTTGATCCCAAGGGTGTCGCTGTTGTTGCCGGCGACGACCTCGGTGATCGAGACGCCGCTGTCGATGCGGGTGCGGAGGGTCATGGGTGACCAGCCGCTGCCTGTGACCAGCGGCGTGCTGCCGATGAGGATGTCGGCCGCACCGCTGGGGAGCTCGTTGACGGTGACGTTGGCGAGGGTCGAGAGTTCCGAGACGAGCTGGTCGCGCCTGTCGAGCAGGCCCGACGAGGCGGCGCCGCCGCCGGTGAGGATCTGGCCGTTGACGTCGGCGATCTGCGAGAGGAGGGTGTTTGCCCGCGAGATGGCGTTGGAGAGGTCGCTGTTGATTGTCCCCTGCTGGCTGACGATCGCGGCGCGGGTGTCGTGGAAGTATTGGGCGAGGGCGGTTCCCTGGTCGATGACGAGCTGGCGGCTGGCGGTGTCGGTTGGGCGCTGGCTGAGGGTTGACCAGGCGGCGAAGTAGGCGGACATGGAGGTTGAGAGGTTCGGCCCGTCGAGCTCGGGGGTGGAGAGGTCGGCGTCGTTGAGCGAGCCCAGGAGTGATTCGAGCGAGGAGAGCTGGGCGTAGTTGGTGTCGGCGGCTGCGAGTCCGCTGGTGGCGTTCCATGCCCGCTGCTGCAGTGCGCGGTCGGTGAGGCGGCGGATGCCCATGGCGTTGACGCCGGTGCCCAGGCGGAGGTTGCCGCTGCGCTGGTCGGCCATCGGGGAGAGGTCGAGGCGCTGGCGCGTGAAGCCGACGGTGTTGGCGTTTGAGATGTTGTTGCCGGTGACCTGCAGGCCGACCTGGCTTGAGAGCAGTCCGGTGCGCGCGATGGAGAATCCGGAGTTGATGGACATGGCGTGCTCCCGGGCGTTGGTCAGGTGGTGAAGTCGAGGCTTCCGGCGGTGGGGCTGGCGGTCACGAGGCGGTTTGGTGGGGCGTAGGTCTTTGTTTCAGAGAGGTTGCGCGTGATCTGCCGGACGATGCCCTGCATGTGTGCCATGAGGGAGAGGCTGGCGAGGCGTACCGATTCGCGGCGCTGCGCCGCGTCGGCCAGCAGTTCGCGGATGCGCGCGGCGGCGGCGGTGAGGGCGTCGGCGCGCGGCTTGGGGGCCATGGCGGCGAGTTGCGAGAGCGTGACGCCGCCTGCGGCGGTGGAGCGGAGGCCGAGTGAGCGGAGGAAGGCGGCGCGCCGGGCGTCGAGGGCGTTGAGCTGGGCGGCGGACTCCTGCTGGGCGGCGATGCAGCGGGCGAGGGCGGCGGCATCACCGGTGGAGATGGCGGCGCGGTGCTGGTCGGCGAGGGTGGCCGATGCGCGGGTGTGCTTTTCCAGGTCGATCAGCAGCGCCTCGAGTGCAGCGCACTGGGCGCTGGTGAGGGTGGAGGATGGCGGAGAGGTGGGGGGCGTCGCGGGGGTCACTTTGCGGCCTCCTTGGCTTTGGCGGCGGCGAGCGCTCGGCGGCTGACATCGGCGGGTGAGCCGGGCATTGCCGGCGCGGCGGCGAGCGCCTCGGCGGTGAAGGGGTTGCCGCCGCTGCCCTCGGGCTTGCGGGAGCGGAGCGAGCGGGTGAGTGTGTCGACCAGCGGCCAGTTGCTGGCGCGGACGAGCTGCCTGGCGACTTGCGTGTCGGCGAGTGAGCGGAACTGCTTTTCACCGGGGCCGGGCCCAAGGGGCGGGGCGAGCTCGCCGCCGACGCTGCTGCTGCGGAGCTGCTTGAGGATCGGCTGGACGAAGGCGACGGCGACGAACTCCTCGGCGGCCTGGCGGGCCTGCTGGTCCTTCTCCGCCTCGGTCATCTTTGAGGTTGGCTTGCCCGCGGGGCTGCCCGAGCGGGCGGCCATGCTCTGCGAGAGCATGGAGGCGAAGTCCTGCTGCGCACCCGTGCGCAGCCCCTCAAGCGAGACGGGCGCGATGCCGAGTGCGGGGCGGCTCAGCGTGCCTGGCGCGGCGGTGTTCATTCCAGCACCAGCCTGCCGTGGAGGCGCCCGGCCTTGTGGATCTGCACGATGATGTTGATGCGGTCTTCGATGGGCACATCGAGCGAGCGGAAAGCGAGCAGCAGGTCCTGGATGCGGGCCTTCTCGCGGGCGCGGCTTGAGGTGTCGAGCCCGACCATGCTCTCGCGGTAGCGCGTGGGGTATGCGGGGTTGACCGGCGGCGCGGGGACGAGCGTGGAGATCATCAGGTTTTTGTGGCTGATGGCGACGGGGCTGATCTCGACGTTGCCGCTGAAGACGATGCTGCCGGTGCGGCGGTTGATGCGGACTTCGGCGGGCTGCTGCAGCAGGCTGAGGGTCACCTGCGTGCTGAGCACCATGGCGACAAACTGCGGCACGTTGGCGCGTTCCTGCCTTGGGATGGTCACCAGGATGCTGGTGTCGTTGAGGGCGCGGGCGACTTCTGTGTGGATCGAGCGGTCGGAGAGGGCGAGCCCCTCCTGCGGGTCGTTGACAGCGCCGTTGACCGCGTCGGCGACGCGGCTGGCGACGGTGTAGTGGCGGTACTGCGGCTGCAATGTCAGCACGAAGGAGTCGACGATCGTGGGCATCGCGACGTCGGCCAGCATGTGGGCGGCGTTGGGGACAATGCCGGTGGTGGGTGTCGCTTTGTCTTCGATCACGATGGTGCCGCTGGCGAGGGCGTAGACGGTCGGGTCGTCGCCGCGGGGGCCCATGAGGGGGCTGAGGACCAGCTGGCCGCCGGTGAGGTCGGAGGCGGAGTGGAGGGCGGTGATGCGCACGTCGTAGGCGTCATCCTGGCGTGCGCCTTGCGCGGGGATCGTGACCTCGATGGCGACCAGTGCGCAGGTGCTGGCGTTGGCCAGCTCTTCGAGATTCGGCAGGGGGATGTTGTTGACCTCGTAGAGGCGAGCGAGCGGGCGGGCGAGGGCGAGCTCGCTCCCTTTGTCACCCTTTCCTTTGGCGAGACCGGTGACGATGCCGACCCCACGCAGGATCGAGACGCCCTGCCCCTGGATGCGGGCGAGGTCCTGGATCGCAACGTTGTCGGCCGTGAGCTGGAGGTTCGGGTCGTAGCCGGTTGGGTCCTCGCCTGGGCGCACGCTGCCGCCGGGACCGCCGACTTGACCGTGGACGGGCAGATTCTGCGCCAACAGGGCGAGTGTGAGCGCAACAACGATGCGGAATGGTGCTGGCACTGCGCGGCCTCCTGCCTGTGGGACGGGTCTGCGGGAAGGGGGAGCGAGCGGCGTGCCAGTGGAGGGGCCGGATGGCAAGCGGCAAGCGGCAAATCGCAAATGGCAAAGGGCAAAGGGCCGGCCAGATGGCGGAGCCCCCTCCCCTCCCCCGTTTCGGTATACTTCCTCACGTAGCGCCTCCTCACGCTTTTCGTCGCCCTTCTTTCACCCTCGAATGGAGCCTCACATGATGAAGACCACCCGCATCGCGTTTGCGACCCTCGCTCTGCTCGCCGCCGCCGGCCTTACCGCCTGCAACAACTCGAAGATGGAGACGAGCGACTCGAAGATGGAGGCCAAGGCGACCAACACCACCTGCCCCTTCACCGGCGGGAAGGCGAACCCCGAGGTCACCTCGGTGTGCGAGGGCAAGGCCGTCGCCTTCTGCTGCGCCGGCTGCAAGGGCAAGTTCGACAAGATGGATCACGAGAAGCAGGAAGCCATGATGAAGAAGCTGCACTGAGACCGATCAGCGCTTGCGAAGCAGATTGAGACTGGCCCCGGACGAGATCGCCCGGGGCCTTTGTGTTGCTGCCTTCCACTGGCAATTGGCGACTGGCGACTACCTCACGCCGCCATCTTCACCGCGGGTCCGTTCTCGAACACCGAGCCCATGTGCTTCGAAGCTCGAGGGATCAAGACCATGGGCAAGACCACCGGGCGACGCCCCCGCTCCTTCCGTGCCACGCCTCGCTAGTGCCTATTCGCGGTCACCGACGGCGAGATGACATACGACGAGCCCAGTATCACCGCGAAGAGCGGTTCCACTTGCTCCACCAAATTACCGCCATGCCACCGAACGGGCGGCCGCGGCGGAGGCGAGGAAACAAGGGCGCCGCAGCTGCGGAGAGCCTCCGAATATCTCTCAACGAGTGACCGCGGACCATCCGCCACCTTACCGAACCCGCCAGCGAGCAACTCGCGAAGGGACTTGTTGGGGCCAAGGTTAAAGAACTGGAAGCAATCGAGCCACGCTCCACCCACGGCGCGATGCGCCTCGATCAGCCGACCGACAGCGGCATCCGGGTCAGACGGACGCGAGGCAAAATACAGCTCCAACTGTGGTTCGGTGTGCGGCAAGAGCAGCGGGTGCGTTGTCGTGATGCAGAACGGGTCTCTCCTCTCGTCGTTCGATATCCGGCTGCCCCTCACGTCTTGGCAGTGCAGTCGCCAATGCTGATCTTCCGGTTCTTGCTGCTGGATGGTCAAACACAGCATGACGTTGTTCTCCGACCAGCTCGCCGAGGTGATCGCGAGGTTGCCGCGCTCTTCGAACTCCGGCGTCGAAAGCGTGTCCAGCAGCGGTTGAAGAGATGGGTCCATTGGGGAGCATTACACTAGTCGCGCGATCGTTCCGCAGTAATTGCCGCGCTGGGACTGCAGTATGCCTTGTGTCCTTCGCCCCCATGGGTCCGGCCAACGCACGGCCGCGAGCGTGCTCTGCAGAACTGGGCCCGACCCCATCAAGAAAGCGCCTTCACGCGACCGCTGTAAGGATGAGGATGCAGAGCGATGCTCTTGACAGGTCAGCTTCCGGCGTTCATGCGCTCCGCTCCTGAACGCACGGTCCCGCACTCAGGGCACGGGGAAGCATCACGGTTCAACCCGGCGAGGTTGTAGCCGCAGGTGGGGCAGTGGACCCCCCAGTTCCCGCCCGCCCGCCGAGCCCGACGCCCCGACCAGAGCGACGAAGAGTCGGGCCGCGCCCATGCTCCCCGTACACTTTGTGACATGGGCACCCCTCCGTATCGCAACCGCATCGGACGCACACCCCGCCGCTCCCTGGTGAGCGCGTGCTTCGTCATCGCGCTCGCATCGGTGTGCCTCCTCTCCACGGGTTGCCAGACCGGGGAGCCTGCGGATGCGGGAACGCTGCTGGAACGTGCGCTCGCGGTGAACGACCCGGCAAAGGTGGTGGGCAGCTCCGTGCTGTTGCTGAAGGATCGGGAGTACACGGTGATGTTCTTTATTTCGCACCGGGGCTCGACGGCGACGTGGACGGCGGTTGCCATCGACAGCGCTCCGACTGAAGAAGTGCACATCCTTAAGACAGGAGAGATAGAGGCGCGGGCTGAGAGGCTGGCATCGGAACTGATCGCCGCCCAGCCCAAGGTGGGAACGTACCTTCCCAACGAAACGATCATCGACTACAGGTTTGCCCTGAGCAACGGGTTGTCCGGACGCCGGGTGCTTGCGGGCGACACATGGCAGGATCCGCAGTACGCGAAGATCGGGCCTTCCATCAAGGCACTCATCCTTGAACTGCGGAATATCCCAAAGGCCTTTCAGGTCCGGGATTTCATAGAAGTGCCATCGGGTAGCGAAACCGTGGAGGCGCCGAAACCGGCAGAGTCGGACCCGCAGCACTGAAGACCGCCGTGGGGAAGGCCCCCGCCCCTGCCTCTCTCTGTGCCCTCTCTGCTCTCTGTGGTTAACTCTTCTTTCGTCCGCACTCAGGGCACACCCCAGCATCACGGTTCAACCCGGCGAGGTTGTAGCCGCAGGTGGGGCAGTGGTTGGTCAGCACCCGCTTGCGTCTGTCGCGACGCCCGATCCATGCAAGCCATGCTCCCAGGATCAGACCGGTGCCGACAAGCAACCAGAATGAGACGATGAACAAAGTGGGTCCGGCAAGTTCCAGTCCGGCGCCAACGACTACCGCGACGAATTGCACGATGGCGGCAATAGCGATGATCGAAAGAAGCCTCTGTGACGGTGATCTCATCGCCCACACTCCGGACACTGCGCTCCGGGCACTAACCCGGCGAGGTTGTAGCCGCAGGTGGGGCAGTGGTTGATCATCGCCCGCCACCGAGCGCGACGTCCCGACCAGAGCGCGAGGCCGCCGGTGGTCCAGAGCATCAAAGGGAGGGGCCAGAGAACAATGCGAGTGTTTGAATTTAGACCGGGCGAGCTAACGGAGTAATACCCACCAAGGTCGGTTACGCGACGTCCGCCCATTGGCTTGTAGAAGGCGAGCCACCCGCCGTGTTCGTTCATTCCCCGGGCACCCCAGTCGAGCCCAACGGCGGCGGGGTGGAGCGGGTAAACGCTCCAGCCGCCTGGAAATGGGTCGCAACCGACCGGGTCGCGCTCAAAGTCAATCGCCACGCCGCCGCGTCTGACTTCAATCACGCGCTCAAACGGAAACGGATCGCAGAAGTACTTCACCGACCACCACGCGCTCGCCAGCCACACCCCCGCGATCAGCAGCCCGAGGGTGAGCAGCATCCACCCGGCCGCGCGGCGTTTGCTTCCAGCGCGGCTTCGCTTGGCGCTCGGGTTGGGGAGGGGGCGGGGCATGGTGGGCGGATGGAGTCTACCAGAAGTCGAGGGCGTGGCCGGGTGTTGTGGTTCGCCGCTCGATCTACGATCCGGCCGTGGAAGCCGCGGCCAATTCGGAGGCAGAGCGGTGCTCTGCACGCTTGACTTCCGGCTCTGGTCGGCTGCGCCTCCCGCCGCACGGGCCTGCGGCAGCAAGGAGGGAGAGATTTGTTGGCGCGTTACCGGTGGTGGCGCAGAGCCTTCACCACCGGCTACGAACGATGACCCCTTCGGGGTCCGAGGCATGGCCGCGACTTTGCGTTTACGCGGGCGTTTTCGTCTTTCCGCATTCAGGGCACGGGGAGTCGGCGTTCGACCCGGCGAGGTTGTAGCCGCAGGTGGGGCAGTGGACCCCCCAGTGCCCGCCGCCCCCGCAGAGTCTTTGCCAACGACTGTCCTCATTCCATCCGCACAAGCAGTCTCACGGCGATCAAGCACAAACCGGCCACCACCAGGCTTGCAAAGAACACCGCACTGATTGCACGCCGAACACCGCACGGCGGGTGCCTCCACCACAATGCTGGGAATGCACACACGCACGCAACCGACGAAGATGCTACAAACACAACGGCAGCGACACTTCGAACAGTCAGCGGCTCGTGACCACCAGCCAGTTCTGCGATAGAGAGATTGGTGTATTTCTGCGTCAGATAAAGCAGCGCGGAGATTCCGATCGACAGCACGAACCTGGGCAGAAAGGCGTGAGAGTCGGAAGCGCGGCGTCGTTTGGCACTCTGGTTGGGGAGGGGGCGGGGCATGGTGGGCGGATGGAGTCTACCAGAAGTCGAGGGCGTGGCCGGGTGTTGTGGTTCGCCGCTCGATCTACGATCCGGCCGTGGAAGCCGCGGCCAATTCGGAGGCAGAGCGGTGCTCTGCACGCTTGACTTCCGGCTCTGGTCGGCTGCGCCTCCCGCCGCACGGGCCTGCGGCAGCAAGGAGGGAGAGATTTGTTGGCGCGTTACCGGTGGTGGCGCAGAGCCTTCACCACCGGCTACGAACGATGACCCCATCTGGGTCCGGCGTGACCTGTTGACAGCGCGGAGCGAACACGGGCGCGTGGCATTGATGGCCGCTGCAAGACGTCAAAGGGCCTTGGAGTGCTTGCCGCTCAAGACCAGCGCTGGCCTTGGTGAGAGGGCCCGCTGAGGGGGGCTCTCGGTGGTGCGAGCAGGAAAACGGTCCGCGCAGCCATCGCTGGGCGGACCGTGAACTTATTTGTCTATAACGGCGAAGGCGGCCGCTTGCCCGTCACGAGGCTGTAGATCAGGCTGATGAGGAAGACGACGATGAAGATGAAGAAGAGGATGCGGGCGATGTAGGCCGCATCACCGGCGATCCCGCCGAATCCGAAGATGGCGGCGATGATCGCAACGATCAGGAAAATAAGTGCCCAGCGGAGCATGGTCGATCCTTTCTAAAGTGGTTTACGAGAGGACGACAGGGAACGCGTGGCCTCCGTGCGTATGCAAGGAGAATACACGACGTACGATCGACCATAGGGCAGGGTGCGGGGCCCTCGGTGTCAATATGTTAGAAGTTTCTGTTCTGAGAGCAGAACCCCGGGGCGGTGGGGTTTGCGATCGTCCGCGAGACGGAACGGCGGGGCCGTCTGGTGGGCGGGCACTCAGTTGCCGGTGATGGTGTCGAAGAACCGCGGCAGCCAGCCCTTGGTGGCCGCGTCTTTGACGTCGCCGCCGTGCTCGGTCTTGATGACCAGGTTGGCCAACTGCGAGGAGGTGACGGTGTTTGCGGTGGTGATGTCTTTGGGGTCGCACAGGCCGCTGACGACCAGCGACTGGCTCTCCTTGTCGGAGAGGATGGTCTCGCGTGCCTCGAGGACGAGCATGCCGTTTGGCTTGACGTCGGTGACGATGGCGCTGATGCGTGCGGTGAACTTGTCCTTGCGTTCGTAGGCGCCCTGGCCCTTGTAGGTGCTGCCGTTGCCGAAGCCGATCTTGGGCGTGACCGCGCCGGTGTTGCGGAGGGCGAGGTCGGTGAGGAGGGTGTTGAGGTTGGGGAGCGCTTTGAGCGAGGCGTCGATGTCGGCGGATTCCTTGGAGTCGGTCTTCTGGTCGAACTTCTGGAGTGAAGACTCGTTGACGATGATCTCGATCTTGTCCTGCTTGTTGAACTGGCGCTGCGAGGCGGGCTTGACGGCGAAGAGTGAGATCTGTGGTGCGCTGGGGAGGGGGCGCTGCGGGGCGGCGGCGGCTTGGGCCTGGGCCTGCTGCTGCTGCTGCTGCGCTGGCTGCTGCTGCGTGGTGGGCTGGGTGGCGTCGGCGGGTGCGGGCTGCTGCTGCGCTTGCGGCGGCTGCGTCTGCTGCTGCTGCTGCGGGGGCTGCTGCTGTTGCTGGGCCGGGGGCTGGGCGGGT
>CAYOGE010000006.1:0-119269 GCA_964403525.1 uncultured Phycisphaeraceae bacterium
GCCCGCGCCGGCCCCGTCGGCGGTGCAGCCCGGCATCGCCGTTGCACCCGCGGCCGCGCAGCCCGCCAAAAAGTACGAGATCCCCGCGGACGCCAAGCCGCTGGTGCGGCAGGAACTGCCCGGCGGTCTGATCGTGGAGGACTTTGTGATCGGCACCGGCACGACGGTGGCCGCCGATAGCGCGGTCGTCGCGAACTATCACGGCACGTTGAAGGAGGGCGGCGCGGCGTTCGATTCGTCGTGGGACCCGGCCTTTCAGCACCCCGAGCCGGCGGTGTTCAGCCTGAACCGCGTGATCCCGGGTTGGACCCAGGGCCTGCCGGGCATGAAGGCGGGCGGGCTGCGTCGGCTGACGATCCCCGCGGCGATGGCGTACGGCCCGCAGGAGAAGCGTGACCAGACCGGAAAGGTGACGATTCCGGCGAACTCCGACCTGGTGTTTGTGGTTGAGCTGATCGACACCCCCGGCTCAGAGGACATCACGGTTGGCACGGGTGAAGAGGTTGGCAAGTCCGCGGTCTGCGTGACGGCCCACACCGTCAAGACGGCCGACGGCAAGGAAGTTGAGAAGTCGACCGCGGCGGCGCCCTATATCTGGATCCCGGGCGAGAACGCGGCGATCGACGCGGCGATGAAGGGCATGAAGGTCGGCGGGAAGCGGCGGATCACCGTGCCCGCGCAATTGAACCAGAACGCCCCTCTCCCCGACATCAAGCGGCCGGCGAACGTCTCGCTGGTTGTCGAGGTTGAGTTGATCGCGGTGCGGAACCTTCCGTCGCGTTAATCGGATAGTGGAGTGAGTCATTCGGGCGGGCTTGACGGCCCGCCCGTTTCTTTCTGCGTCGATCGAACAAGGAGGCACGCATGTCAAACCCGGTGAAGATTGAAGAGATCAAGGTTGGCAACGGACCAGTCTGCAAGAAGGGCGCGACGGTCAAGGTGCACTACCGCGGCACGCTGCTGACTGGCAAGGAGTTCGATTCGTCGATCGGGAGCGACCCGATCACGTTCCCGCTGGGTGACCTGATCCAGGGGTGGCAGGAGGGGATCCCGGGGATGAAGGTCGGCGGGAAGCGCAAGCTGACGATCCCGTGGCAGAAGGCGTACGGCGAGTGGGGTTCTCCGCCCGACATCCCCGGCAAGGCGGACTTGATCTTTGAGATTGAGCTGCTCGGCGTGATCGGGCTGGCCGACTGAACGCGAACGCACCCTGTGCTTCCGCGCAGGGCTCGTGCAGCGTGCGTGCGGCTCGTGCTGTGTTTACTGCGTCGGCGTTGATTCGAGCTTCTTCAGCGCCTCAAGCCGTCTGGCGTGGATCTCGCGGTCGGGCTCAAGCGCAGCGAGGAACGTCAGGTGGCGGCGTGCGGTTGCGTAGTCCTTGCGTTGCACGGCGATGGTCGCGGCGAGTTCACGGGTCTGAGCGCTGTAAGGCGAGATGCGCGCGGCACGTTCGGCCTTGGCCGCGGCAAGGTCCCAGCTTCCGCCCTGCGCGTAAAGACCTGCGAGCTGTGTCGCGTAAACGGGGGCGATCGTTTCGCGCGCGTCGAGCCACTCAAGGTGCGGGACGGCCTGCTGCGGCTTGTTCTGCAGCAGGTAGAGGCGGGCGAGCTGCTGGTGGGGGAACGGATCGACTGGGCGTGCTTGCGCGTAGCGCTGGAAGATGGCCAGATCGGCGTCGAGCAGGTCGTCGTGGCGGCTGTCGATCGCCTTCTGCATCAGCAGGCGGAGCAGATCGGCGTTGCCGGGGTGGTCCTTGACCCATTCGCTGATCTGCTCGGCGGAGGGGGTGGGGTCCTCGCCGTTGTCGGGCTTTGGAAGCTCTTTGAGCAGAGACTCGAGCGAGGGCTCGCCCTCGGGTGTGATCATGCCCCATGCAATGAGCTGCCCCTTGGCCCAGACCTTGAAGTCGGCGAGGAACTGCTCGCGGGAGATGTGGAAGGTCTGTTGCACGGCCGCTTCTTCGCGCGTTCCCCTGGCGAAGAGGTCCATCAAGGTGAGCGGCGCGGGCGCACCGAATCGCTCGACCATGTACTCGTACATCCACTGGCCCTGGGCGTAGGCGAGCTGGCGGTCGGTCGGCTTCTTCGGGCGCGTGAAGGCGGTGTTGATGTCGGTGAAGTTGAAGAGACCGTCAGACTGATAGGCCTCGCTGAGCAGCCGGGCGGTGTTGTAGTCGCGCGGGGCGTGCTCGAGGTACTGCGCCTGGGCCTCGGTGAACCAGTGCGGCATGCGGTTGTGGGTGCGTGAGAGGCCCACGGTGTGGGTGTACTCGTGGCGCAGTACGCGGGGCCAGTCGTAGGTGCCGGTGTGGCCGTGCCCCTCGCGCGGCGATTCCATCGCGATGACGGGCCCGGTGCTGGCGGCGATGGTGTGGATGCGCGGGAGGCCCGCGATGCGCACGGCGAACCAGGCGTGGTCGGGCATGAGGTCGATATAGGTCTTGACGGGGGGCGCGTAATTGAGCGAGCCGGCGTCGCTCCCTGTGACGATCGCGTGGTTCTCCTCCATGCCGGCGGCGATCTCGGCGGCCAGGAGAGTGTCGACGCCGGGCTTGGCGCGAACGATGAAGTGGGGGGTCTCGGTGCGCGTGTAGCCGGCGATCTCGGTGACGAGCTTCAGCGAGTTCGCCGCACGAACGTTGAACGGGTCCAGCTTCGTTGCGGCGTCGAGGGTGAGCCGCGCCTCTTCGTCGCGTGCGGCCTGCACGAGCACGAGCCCAAGGTCGATCTGCGGAGCGGGCCAGTAGGGCGCAAGCTCTCGTGCGCGGGAGAGGTGGCTGATCGCCGCGTCGTACTGGCGCAGGTCGCTGAGGGTCTGTCCGACGCGGGCCTCGGCCGCGGCGCTTGTGCCGAAGCGAGCCTTGTAGGCGTCCAGAGCGCCGGCGAGCGCTGCGTCGTCGAAGCTGGCGGCGGCGAGTGCGCACTGCATCTCGGCGACCAGTGGGGCGTCGGGGAGACGCTTGGCGGCGTACGAGAGCTCGTCGGCGGCTTCGTCCGCTTCGTTCTGGCGGAGCGATGCCCGCGCGCGGAGATAAGCGGCCTCAAGCGAGGGGGGGGCCTTGGAGAGGATGAGCGTGAGCGCATCGTCCGCCGCACCGGGGGGGGCCATCGATGCGAGCTGGTCGAGCTTGTCGGCGATCGAACGGGCGGTGTCGAGGTTGAACGAGCTGACCGAGATTTCACCCAGCACCACCAGCGCCTGGGCGCACGATGGATTGTGCGTTAACGCCTGGACGGCCGCGGCGCGTGCGTCGGCGTAGTTGTCCTTGTCAAGCAGGAGCTGTGCCTCGGTGAGGGGCACGCGCCACGAGAACGGGTCGATCTCGCGTGCCTTGGCAAGAAAGGCCATCATCGCCTGGTGGTCGCCGCCGTTGGTCGCGGAGCTGTCGGTGGCCCGGGCGAGCATCGCGGCGCACAGAACGCCGTCGACGATGTCGTCGGAGGATGCGAGCGAGCCCGACAGCAGGCGGGCCACGCCCGCTCGGGCAGCGGTCAGGGCGGCCTGTGTGCGCCCGAGCGTAAAGGCCATCTCTGCGCGGAGACGCGTGGCCCGCAGCGTGTCGCCCTGCTGCAGCAGCGGTTCAGCGGTTGCAAAGTCTCCGCGGGCGAGTGCCGCCGCCGCCCGGTCGAGCGGGTCGGTGGTCGTGTCTGAAAGGGATGGGTCGAGGTAACTGCCGCGCTGGAGCGCATGGACCGCCCGGGCGGCGGGCGAGTTCAGATCGGCGGCGGTGGGGACGCCGTGCCTGAGGCGCAGCGCGGCGGCTTCTTCGGGCTTGAGGTACGGCGCTGAGATCGCGGCCGCTACCTGCGCGTCCAGCGCGGGTGTCCCGCCGCCCGGTTCGTCGGACGGTTGCGCCCGCAGCGCAGCAACCAGCACGGTTGCGACGGCAACCGCGGCTACGGTGTACCCGCGCCGGAACCAGGGCGTGTGCTGAGTACGGCGCGGGTCGTTCATCGTGAGTGCCTACTTGGGTTGGCTGGGGGGTAGTGCCATCGGGTCGCCTGGGGCGACGACGGCCTTGTCGCGGAGGTCCTGCTCCTCGCCGGTCCAACCCTCGGCCTTGCTGGGCGCCTTTGTGTCGAAGGCGACGTCGGGGATCGGCGGGTTCTTGACGATGTCGTCGAGGAAAACCTCGTTCGAGGAGCCGTCGGTGTTCTGAGTGAGCGCAAACAACGGGAGCATGTCGCTCGAGCGGTACCAGAGGCGGATCTCGGTGAAGGCCTTGGCCTGATCGGTGCCTTCCTTAGGGATGAGCTTCAACTGCACGCAGTTGAACAGGATTCGGCGCAGGTTGACGTTGTCTGGAGAAGACTCGAGCGAGGGAACAACGCTCACATTAAAGCGTGCGAGCAGGTCGTCCTTGCGCTGCCCGACGGGGATCGGGAAGGGCCCTTCGCCGATGCGCAACGGGTCCTTCTTCTGGTCCTGGCCGACGATGTGTCGGCGCACGTATGTCTTCTGCTTCGGCAGCGTTTCGAGCAGGAACTGCCCGTCGAAGACGAACGACTGGCGGTCGTCACGGGCACGCCCGTCGATGATGACGGTATCGATGTCGATGGCGAACCTGCGCTTTGGGCGGCCCGCCGGATCGCTCGCGCTGGTGAACTTGAGGATGCCGTACCGCACGTGCATACCGCCGCCCTCGATCGCCGGCGGTCGCTTGATGAGCCGGATCGCGGCCGAGAGGCTGGAAAGGTCCTTGTCGGCAGTCTCGAGCTTCGTGAGCACGGTGTCGACGCTCGGGAGCACTTCGGGCGTGACTGCGGGCAGCGGCTCGGCCGCCGGCCTCGGGGTGGCCGGGGGCTGCGCTGCGAGCCCGGCGATCATCAAGACGGCGGTGTAGTTGGTCATGTGGATGGTGCCTCTACCTGTGGGCGCGGCCGGTGTCTATGGGTTCGAAGGTGGGGGAAGGGTAGATGTTGCGGCGGGCAGAGTTCCGAAGTAGTCCCGCAGGATCTCGGCGGCTGCGAGGGCATCGCGCCGGGCCTTTTTCTGGCCGCGCGTCATGCCCGAGCGTGCCATCGTCCAGTCGGCGGCGACGGAGGTGAGGCGTTCGTCTTGAAAGTGGAGCGGCAGCCCTGTGGCGGCTGCGATGCGATCGGCGAACGCGCGGACGAGCTTGGCGCGGGGCCCCTCAGAATCGTCCATGTTGTACGGGAGTCCGACGACGAGCGCCCTGGCACCTTGCTCTGCCACCGCCGTTTCGACGGCCGCCAGCAGGTCGCCGCCGTTGTTTCGGCTGACTGGAACCTCGAGCACTTCCAGGGGCGAGACCAGGCGGGTTACGGTGTCACCCACGGCCAGGCCGGTGCGCTTGTCGCCGAGGTCTATGCAGAGGTAACGCACGAGCCCAAGCGTAGGTTTGCGCGAGGTGGCGGCCGCGGGGAGGCGCCGGCGCGGGGCTACTTCAAGCGTGGGGCGAGTGCGGCGTGGACGAGCTTGAGGTCTTCCGCCTTGTCGCGCGGCATCACCAGCGTGGCGTCTGGCGTGTGCACCACGATGAGGTTGTCGCACCCCAGCAGGCTCACGGTGTGGGAGGGGTCGCTGGAGACGATCAGGTTGTTGTGGCTGTTGACAAGCACGCTGTTGTCTGGCGCGAGCACGCCGCCGCGGCGGTTGCCGTGTTCGTCTGCGGCGAGCGTCTCGCCGTAGCTGGGCCAGGAACCGACGTCGAGCCATTTCAGGTCCATCTCGACGGTGCAGACGCGAACGAGCTTGTCGGTGCTGGCGGGCTCCATGATGGCGTAGTCAACGCTGATCTTGGGGAGCGTGGGGTAGACCTCGTTCAGCACGGTGTTCTGCGCGGGGGTGCCCCAGGCGGCCTGGATTTTCATCAGGCCCTCGTACGACTCGGGCTTGAACCGCTTGATGCAGTCGAGCACAGTCGCGGCCTTCCAAACGAACATGCCGCTGTTCCAGCTGAACATGCCGCTCGCCAGGTAGGCCTGCGCCCTGGCGAGATTGGGCTTTTCGACGTAACGCACGACCTGGAACGCGCCGGACGCCCACTTCTCGTTGATCGGTGAGCCGCGCTCGATGTACCCGAAGCCGGTTGCGGCGTAGGTCGGCTTGATGCTGAAGGTGACGAGGCGGCTGGGGTCCTGCTCGACGAGCTTGAAGCCAACCTCAACGCGCTGGCGGAAGGCGTCCTGAGGCTCGATCACGTGGTCGGCTGTGAAAACCGCGAAGACCGCGTCTTTGTCGAGCTTGTGCAGGACCGCGGCGGTGAAGCCGACGGCGTTGACGGTGTCGCGGGCGGCAGGCTCACCGAGTATCTGGTCGTCTGTGAACGCCGGGAGGGCAGCGCGGATCGGTTCGCGGTAGGCCTCGCCGGTGCAGATGAACCGACGCTCGGGCGGGACGAGCCCATCCATGCGCTGGGCGGAAACCTGCAGCAGGCTCATGGCGGCCGCCCCGGCTTCGCTGCGGATCAGCGGCAGCAACTGCTTCGGCTGGGCGTTGCGGCTCATTGGCCACAGACGCGTTCCTGCTCCACCGGCCATGATCATCGCGTAGCGCATGGCGGACGGTATCGGCTCCGCGGAGCGGTTTCCGCAGTAGCTGCGAGGAGATTCTGGTGGGTGCCCCAGGGCGGGAAGGGTCCTCTCAGCCTCCGGCGAAGACCAGCGCGATCAGCCGCTCGACTGGAAACTCGTGCGCCTTGTGCTTGTCGATCGCCCGGAGCACGCGCCGTTCCGCGTCGGACCGGAGTTCTCCCAAGCGGATCAGGGCCTCGACGGCATCGCCGGCGGGGCCGGATAGCGCGGGTTCGAGCTGGGAAGACGCCCTGCGAACAGGGCCTGACCCTCCATTCGGCTGTGGCGAGAGGGATTCGACCGACGCGAAGGCTGCCACCTTGTCTTTGAGGTCCAGGATCATCGTGTCGGCGAGTTTCCGGCCGATCTCGGGCAGTTGCGTGAGGGCTTTGGCGTCGCCGCGGACGATTGCGCCAGCGATCTCGGCGGGGGGCTGGGCCATGGCACGCAGAGCCTTGCGATTGCCGATCCCTTTGACCGTCGTGAACAGGTCAAAGAAGCGGCGTTCGTCGGCCGTAGAAAAGCCCAACAGACGCGGCTCGAAGCTCGTCCCCTGCCCCTGACCTTCAAAGTAGAGGAACGTGGCCAGCGTGATCATGGCTCCAACCTGCGTCAGCAGCCGTTCGGCCAGATACGCGGGGAGCAGAACCTCGAGCGAGACGCCCTCGCCAAGCGGGCCGGCCGGTCGCACGGTTGCCGCGGTGCCGTCAAGGGCGATGAGCGTGCCTGTCAGCGAAGCGACCATCCGTTGTCCCTTCCCGTTCCCGTTCGAAGAACCCCGGACACGCGGGAGGCCTTCACCCCAGGACCATCCCGTTGATCGTTGCGTCGAATGTGATTTTGCCGCTCGCCATTCCCTGGATCCGGCTGCTGAACCTGCGCGGGGAGAACTTGATCTCCTGGCAGAGTAGGTAGAATTCCGCCCCGGGCAGCACCGGG
Source organism: uncultured Phycisphaeraceae bacterium (assembly GCA_964403525.1). GTDB lineage: Bacteria > Planctomycetota > Phycisphaerae > Phycisphaerales > UBA1924 > JAJTGZ01. The sequence continues at coordinate 7,476 of CAYOGE010000006.1, forward strand.
TTGCGGAAGCTGCACTCTTCGATGTGGGTGAAGGCAGCGATCCGCGGCTCCGCGAACCGGATGTTGTACAGGAACGACGAGAGCTGCGCGCCCGCTTCGACCTGGAGCACGCCCGGCAGCATCGGTTTGCCCGGGAAATGGCCGCGGCACCAGAACTCCGTGTCTTTGACGTTCCAGATAGCCACGCCCTGCTTGTGGTCGTCACTCTTCCAGACGATCGCGTCGAGCAGGCACATCTCGTGCCTGTGGGGGATGACCGCCTGGATGCCGGCCAGATCGATCGCGCGGGCCGAAAGGTCGACCCCTAGGCCTGCCAGATCGAGGATCAGGGGCTTGGCGGGCAGAGTGCCGCCGGTACCCCCAACCCCATCGCTGGCTGATGAGGCGGACGGTTCCGCGCTCTTGGGCGGTGTGGTGGACGGATCGTTCATTGTCTTGCTGAAAAGCCTGTCCGGCGCGCCGGATCAGCCCTTCGCGGCTTCGTCACCGGATTCGGACCCGCCCGACTCGAGCATGCCAGCGCGGACGTCCTGCGCGGCGTTCTTGATTTCCTGCATCTTCTTGCGGGCCCGGACCTTCGCGGCCTTGTTTCCACCCTCACCCTTGAGGACTTCCACTTCGGCCTCAACCACGAGTTGCTTCAGGCGATCGAATGCTTCCATTTGCTGCTCCCTGTCTGTTGGACCCACGGTCTGGTCGGAGGATTATACGGCATCGGTACGGCAGTCATCCGGGTGGTGCCGACCCAGCAGGATATCGCCCAAACGGGGATGGCGTCGATTCGGACGCAAGAAAGGCACACATGACCAAGAAGACCCCCAAGGCACAGACAGGGTGCCAAGGGCGATCACCCGCGCGCACGCTCGCTCACGGGCGGGGCTCCGCTGCCATCTCGGGGGCGCTGTAGAGAAGGAGAAGGGCGAACCGAGACCTCGACAATCAACGTGTCGTCAGTGATGCGCCCGTGCCTGTGGGACTCGATCTCGCTCTGCAGATGGTCCAGGAGCGTGCCGTCCCGTCCGGCGGCAACCGCGAACGCCGTTCGCAGACGCTCGGGCGTGTAGTCGTGCCCTTGCGCATCGCGAGACTCGATCGCCCCGTCTGTATAGAGCAGCAGCCGGTCACCTGCTGTGGTGCCAGTTGCGTGCTCCTCCGCCGAGAAATCGTCGGTCGGCAGCACACCGAGCATCGTCGCGGTCGACCCAAGTTCAAACAGTTGCTCGGTGCCCTGGGCGTTGGAGCGCAGCAGGAACCCGGTGGGATGGCCCGCGCTCGCCCAAGCCAGACGGCTGGCGGCGGGATCGATCCGCACGACCAGAGCGGTCGCGTAGACGCCCTGGGTGGCGAGGGCAGCGCAGGCGTAGGTGTTCAGATCGGTCAGCAGGTGTCCGGGTCCGCCCGCCTCGCCTACTGCGCCGGGGTAATGGCTGAAGAACCGCAGAAGTTCTCCGTGGAGCCTGTTGACGGCGAGCGCGGCGGCTACACCGTGGCCTGACACGTCAATCACAACGACGGTGGCCGCCCCCGTCGGGGACTCGCGGTGAACGAAGAGGAAGTCGCCGCCGATCTGACGGGCGGGTTGGTATCGGTAGTCAACCCACACGCTCGCCACGGCACCCGGGCTCGTCTCGCCGGAGCCGGTCGCGGCCGGTGGAAAAAGCGATTCGTGGAGCCGGCGGGCTTCTTTGAGCTCCGCGGAGATTTCGCTCACCTCCCCTGAGAGGTCGCGGTATCGGCCGCTGAGCGCGTGGGCGCGAAGGCGGGAATCAAAGTCAGCGTAGCGCCAGGCGCTCCAGCCGCTCCCGGCGACTGTGTAAGCGAGCCCCATCAGCACGAGCCCGAGAGTGGTTTGCCACGGTGGAACGAGCCCGAGCGCGATGCACGCGGCCAGAAGCAGCAGCCCGGGACCCGCGATACGCAAAGACTCGCGCCAACGCATCGGCACCGTGATGCAGGCCAGCAGAAAGAAGATGCCGTACGCGTTCGCGGCGGTGTAGCCTGCCCGGTCCGGCTCTGCGTAGACCCTCGCGACCGCGCTGGAAGACCCCCAATTCAAGTCGGCCCATTGCGCGACCACCTCAGCGGGGATCGACACGGCGATGGCCGTGAGTGTGATCCATGTCAGGGCCACAACCAGGCGGTGCCGGCCCGGCCGCACGTTCTGGCCGGTGCGGGCCGCGGCGGACTCAGAGAGCGGGCGTGTGCGCAGGGTGAAGACAAGGCCGGCGACAAAGACGCCGACAAGCGAAGTGGTGGATGTGAAAAGCACGACCGCCGAGGGGTTTGCGCCCCACCAACCCCCTGCCAGGGCTGAGCGGCTGGCCGCGGCGTTGCCCGCTCCCGGATCGGCCGTTGCGTTCACTGCATCAGGGTCTGCCTCCAGCGGCAGGCCGACCAGCTCAAGGCCGTGCATCATCCCGATGGCCATCAAAAAGGCACCGAGGATGCAGAACCACATCAGCCGCCTTCGTAGCGATGACGCCCTTCGCGTCTCCATCGCGTCGAAGAAGGCGAGGTCGACCGGTGAGGTCGGGCCTGCGCGGTGATGAGATAAAGCCTCCTCTGGCACACGCAAATGTACGACCAATCGAGCGCGACGTCCTGAAAGGGGGCACGCGTCCTCCCGCACGGGCGGCATCGGTGTGTCTGCGGTGATCCCACTTCACGGGCCGACACCCGCCGTGGTGCGGCGGTGATGCTGCAGAGAAAACACGCCGAGGCCCTGCCCGCTTTGCGACGGTATCTGGACTCGCTGCCCGCCCAGGACCCTCGCGGTGCCGGAGTCGCCGCGCTGGTCAAGCGTTGTGAGCGGATGGTCCAGCAGCGTTCGGACCGTTGACAGCGACCGAAAGATCGCCCTTGGCTTGACGGGCCCCTGAGGGCTGGCCAGACGGGTGCCAAGGGAACAGACCCTTGTCCCTCCAGCGCGCCAACCGCCGGATAGTCTTATCGCGTGCTCGACTCCAGCTCAACACCCTTGTCACCCACTTCCGGAACCGCCCCTTTGACCCAGCCGGTACAGGTGCCGGCGTTGCCGCCCAAAGCGCACTGGCAGAAGGTCTACTCCGAGAAGCCCCCAACCGGCGTGAGCTGGTATCAGGAGGTGCCCTCGAGGTCGCTCAAATTGATCGAGTCGTTCGGCAAGGCGAGCGAGGTTGAGGGTGCCAAGCAGCCGCTGCGGGTGATCGACGTTGGTGGCGGGGCGTCAGCCCTTGCCGATCACCTGCTGCAGTTGCCCGATGTTGAAGTGTGTGTCGTTGACATCGCAGCCAGGGCGATCGAACTGTCGCGAGAGCGACTCGGCGCTGAGGGCGCAGCGCACGAGCGAAAGGGGCGTGTGCGGTGGGTCGAGGCGGACGTCACGGGGCCGATGGAAGAGATCACCGACGGGTGGGCGGATGTCTGGCACGACCGGGCGGTCTTCCACTTTCTGATGTCCAAGACCGAGCAAGCGGCGTACGCAACGAACCTGGCCCGCGTCCTGCGACCCGGCGGCACGGCGATCATCGCGGGGTTCTCGCCAGATGGCCCCGAGCGGTGCAGCGGGCTGCCGGTGCAGCGGCGAGATGCGGCGGCCATCGCAGCCGAGGTTTCGGTGGCCGGGCGTCCGTTCAAGCTTGTCGATTCGTACAAGGAAGAGCACAAGACGCCGTGGGGAACCGTGCAGGCGTTCGTCTACGCCGTGCTGCAAGGGTGAGCCCATCGCGCCCGGGGGTGCGGGTTACTTCTGCACCGGAGCACCCGCTTTTTCCCAAGCGGCGAACCCGCCGGTGAGGTTGGTCACAGCGTACCCGTGCTTCTGCAGCAGCGAGCAGGCCCGCGCCGAGCGCACGCCGCCCTGGCAGTTGACGAGAACATGCCGACCCCGGGGGACTTTGTCGAGGTGCGACAGCAGCCGCGTGTGTGCGATGTTGGCCGCGCCGGGGATGCAACCGCCCGCGAGTTCGGCTGCGCGGCGCACGTCGAGGATGAACGGCTTGCCCGATTCGATCAGGCTCTGTGCTGCCGCCACGGGAACGTCGGGCGTGGTCTCCAATCTCACACCGGCTCCGGCCAGCTGAGCGTATTGGCTGGAGTCAAACCATCCCTCGATGGTATCGATCCCTACGCGGATCAGGTCGCGCACGGCTTCATCCACGCGTGACGGCTCAACGACGAGGTAGACCGGCTCACCCTCGCCGATCATCGAGCCCGCGTCGGTGGTGAATGAGTTGGTCAGCGGCAGGCAGAGCGCACCGGCGATATGCCCTTCCTTGAACGCCGCCCACGGTCGTGTGTCAACGATCGCGCAGGCGCGGCCGTTGAGCCCCTTGATCGCCGATGCGTCGAGTTGCCTGGGCTTCGGGATGGCGCCGAGCACTTTCGGGCCGAGTTTGTTGTCGCGCTTCATGCGGGTGAAGTAGAGGGGCGGCTCGGGCTGGCCCGCGAGGATCGAATCGACAAAGGCCTGCTCGCCACCTTTTTCGCTGTGTGCAGCGAGCAACGCCGGGTTGAACATCTTCTCGTAGCCCACGGTGGTCTGGGGCACAGCGCCCAGCGCCTTGCCGCACGCGCTCCCCGCGCCGTGGGCGGGCCACACCTGCAGGTAGTCGGGCCACGACATGAACCCACGCACCGACTTGAAGAGCCGGTGGGCCGACGACTCGGCCTGGCCGGCGATGCCCGCCGCCGACTCGAGCAGGTCGGGTCGGCCGACATCGCCGACGAACACAAAGTCACCCGTCGCGACGCCGATCGGTTTGTCGGCGCCGCCGCCACGGTCGGTGACCATGTAGCTCAGGTGCTCGGGCGTGTGCCCGGGTGTGTGCACCGCCTTGAACTCGATCTTGCCGATGCTGAAGGTGTCGCCGTCTTTGAGCAGCCGGTGGGCGTAGCTCCCTCCGCCGGTCTTGGCGCCGAGCCACTGGTACTTCCAGTCGTCGTCACCTTCGTCGGAGAGGTAGACCGTGGCCCCCTTCTCGGCCAGTTCGCGCGCGCCGGAGAGGAAGTCGGCGTGGATGTGCGTCTCGGCGGCGGCGACGATCCGCAGGCCGTTGGCCGCGGCGAGCTTTTCGTAGCGGTCAACGTCGCGCTGCGGGTCGATGACGATTGCCTCGCCCGTTTTCTGACAGCCGATCACGTACGCGGCCTCGGCCAGCTTGTCGTCGTAGACCATGCGGAGAAACATGGGTGGGTCCTTTGCAGGGTGCGGCAGCCCGTGCAAAGGGTAGGTTCCTCCACCGTCGTGTCCGCCTGTGATGGGCAATCGTGCGGCTGCTCGGTCTGTAAAGAGCTACCGGGGGGACGCGTGCCAACGCGAAGTGATCAGCCGGCGCGCTGCGCGAACGGCAAGGAAGGTGACCGCGGCAACGCTCGCGGCGATGACGCCCAAGCGGAGCGCCGAAGCCACGGTGAACGAGAGGCCGACCCCGGTGAACAGCAGCACGTACCCCGCGACGCACGCCGGGCACTTGGGGACCAGCGCCAGCAGTGAGAGGGGGACCGCCCACTGAACAAGCGCAGCGGCGCTGCGCTTGAAGGCTGCCCAGCCGCTGGGCGAGCTCGTGGGGGAAGGCGCGCGATCAGCGCGCGCGGCCGGGTCGCCGCGAGAGCAGCAGTTCATGAGGTGTTCCTTGTGACGGCCTCGAACGGAGCGCTAGCGCATGACGGGGCCGGTGATGCCCGGCTTCTCCAGCCACGGGACGACGAAGTTGGCGTCTTCGTACCGGTCGTGATGGCGCAGCCACGCCATCCCCGCGTTGGGCGCTTCGTCACGCCCCCTGGGTGTGACGTCGATGTAGCGGTAGATGCTCATGTAGTCTTCGAGCCCGCGCCCGAAGCTCGAGTAGGTGTGGTAGATGTCGCCGCTTGCGCCCTTGATGAAGACCGAGAGGCCGGGCATCTCGCGCACGGGGTACGGCCGCCGGTTGAAGTTGTAGACCGTTCGCTCGTCGGCGAGTTCCTCATCGGTGAACGAGACGCCGAAGTCGCGGCTGAAGTCGGTCCCGCCGGCGGAGAGCCAGGGGAACGTCCACCCCATGCGAGAGCGGAACTTCTCGATCTGGTCTACACCGGCCTTCGAGAGCGTGACGAACGAGATGTCGCGGTGCGCAAGGTGGACCACGAGCCCGTTGTAGTGGTCGGCGATGAGCGAGCACGACATGCACCCTTGCGACCACGTCGGGTCGAACATGAAGTGGTAGATCATCAGCTGGCTGCGCGTTCCGAAGAGGTCGCTCAGCGTGTTCCTGCCCGACGGCCCGTCAAAGGTGTAGGCCTTGTCCACCTTCACCCAGGGCATGGCACGCACCTTCTCGGCGAGCCTGTCGCGCTGCCGGGTGAAGGCCTTCTCCTCCGCGAGCAGTGCGAGGCGTTCCTTCAGCCACGATTCACGGTCCACGACGCGGTGCGACGGCGCCGCTGCTGTCTCGTTCTTCATGCTCGATCTCCTGTTCAATGCCGCGGTTGTGCGGTCAGCCCGTTTGCTTCAGATCCCGCCGGTCTCGTCGCCGCTGGGCCCGTAGCTCGACGGCACCGAGACGCCCAGCAGGCGCAGGTAGACGCCCAGCTGCCCGCGGTGGTGGTACCAGTGGTTGAGCATGATGCTCCGCACGAACGCCGCGCGGGGCATCTGCACGACCGACCCGTCGGGGAAGTCGAGCGTGAACGTCGCCCGCATCCGCGCATCGTCGAGTGTCGGCAGCGTCTGGCGGACAAACGCCGCTCCCTGGTCGATCATCGCGAGCAGGTCGGCCACCGAGGTGGCCTCTTCACGCACGCGGAAGTCGGGGGGTGAGACGCGGTCGGCGAGCACACCCCTGAGCGCACGCTCGGGCGTCTCGGCGATGTGGTAGCCGAGCTGCCCGGCGGACATCGACTTGGCGTGGGGGCGCCACGCGAGCCGGTCGCCCGGCAGCCGCTGAAGGAACTTCCGCGTGGTGATGAACTCGCGCTCAAACTCCGCGAGCATCGCGCTAGCGACCGAGGTGTTCGGTTCGATGGTGGTCTGGTTCACCGTGCACCTCCGCTGCGGCCCTTCGCCTTCGCTTCGGCGACGAGCTTCGCCCGCTTGAGCCCGTGCTCCCAGCCGTCGGGCATGCCATCTTTAAAGTCCGGCGGGATCAGGCCCATTGCGCGGTGCACCAGCGCGAGCTTCGTGGTGCCCCCCTCGGACGTCAGCCGGTACTGCACGTGGTTCACCGCCGGGAACGACATCGGCATCGGGCCGACCAGCTCAAGGAGCGTGGGGGCCTTGATCACCTGCACGTGCCCCCACAGGTGCCCGGCCTTGTGGCCGCCGATCTCGCCAAGGTCGCGGAACCAGCGCCCGCCGACCCACGGCTCAACCTTCATCGGGAAGGGCTTGCCGTCGGGCATCTGCGACCCCGGCCCGAGTTCTTCGAGCAGCGACTCGAACACAACGTCGATCGGCGCGTTGATCTCCACGCTCCGCTGGATGTGGATTGTCTGCACCGTTTCTTCGATCACCTGCATGCTCGATACTCCTTTTGCTGCTCCCTGCGCACGCCGCCGGCGCGGGTCAGGGCTTCTCCAAACGGCCCGGGTTCGGCGCACGCTGCGCCCTGGACTCTGCCCGCTGCCTGATGCGGTCCAACTGGTTCTCCCAGAACCGCTCGAACATCTTCGCCCAGTCGTGCACCTGCTTGATCTGCTCGCCGTTCACGCTGTAGAGCCTCTCCCGCCCTTGCCGGCGCACGCTCACCAGCCCCACCTCGCGCAGCACCGCCAGGTGCTTGGAGACCTGCGGCTGCGGCCACCCCAGCGACTCGACAACGGCGTTGACCGGCAACTCGCCCCCGCCCAGCGCCAAGACCCCCAGCACCTGCCGGCGCTTGGGCTCGGCGATGGCGTTGAAGGTGTCGAGCGTGGTGGGGGACCGGGCCATGGGTTTAATATATACCAATATCGGCATATGTCAAGGCGTACGGCCGGAACCCTGAAAAAACCGCGGAAAGCACTGGCTGACCAGTCTGGCTCGCATGGAGGGCAGAGCGCCCGTACGCCGGGGGCAAGCGACCGCCCGTGCCAGCCTCCCGCTTGGCGAACGGCCTCTGCTGCGGGCCGTGCTCTCAATGGTGCAACCCGTGGGGAGCGGATCGACACGCGGCACGGCCGCGCTCACGCCGCGTGCTGGGCGCGCTCCGCCGCCGCCGCGCTGCCGGCGACTGCGCCGAAGCGGATGAACACCTGCTCGGGCTCACCCTCCGATGCGCCGCGCAGCGGGCGGACGAGGTAGGTCACCTCGGTGGTGCCGACCGGGAGCGTGGTGTCGATAAAGGTGCGGCGGCTGGGCCCGCTGGATGCGGCGGTGCCGATGAACGTGTAGCTGCGCTGGCCGCCGATCCTGCGCGAGACCATGTAGGTGACGCTGCCGCTGCCGCGCGGGTTGTTCCCCTTCCAGCGCAGCACGGGTGCGCCGCTGAGCGGGTCGAGCGAGGCGGTGAGCTGCTTGACTTTGCCGGGCGCGGGGACCGCGCGGGGCACGGTCGGTGCGTCGAGTTCGGCCGCGCTGTAGATGGCGGCGGGGTTGTCGTTGTTCTCCGCGCACACGTCGATCAGCATCACGGCGGTCTGCACCGCGCGGCGCAGGTTGCGCTCGGCCTGCTCCTGCGCGTACGTCGCGTTGAGGCTCGCCTGCCGCGCCGCGAGGGCGGCCGCCTTGGCGGCTTTGGCCGCGTCCGCCGCGGCCTTCACCGAATCGGCCTGCTGCTGCGTCATGCCCACCGCGGACGGGTCGCTGGCCCACCGCTCGGCGTGCGCGGTGGACCAGGGGATGAACTCGCTCAGCGGCACGGGGTAGCGCATCGGGGTGCTCCATTTCGCGGGGACGAACCCTCCATCGTCAGCAGACGGGGCGGACTTAAGGCAATCGCCGCGATTGGCGTGCAGATCGAGCGACCGCACGCCAAGCAACGCGGATGGAGGCCGAACAGCGGGATCGACGCGCAATCGCCGCGTGTGCGCAACATCCGCGCGGGTTGGCCGCCAACCCCGCTTGGTGCGCGGCAAACGTCGTGTCTGCGCTGCAAACGTGGCGTTTGCTGCGCAGATGGAGCAAACGCTCACTGCGGCGAGCTCTGCGGGGAAAGGGGCAGTGCGGCCGCCTTCGGCCCCGTCGGGGCCGCGGGATGTAGCCACGGGTGGAGCGAGGCCGAAGGCCGAGCGGAACCCGTGGACAGGGAGCGCGCTCATCGACTGGCCCGGTGGGGCAGAGGAGTTCGGACCGCGCGGACGATCGTGGAGTTCCTCCGCCCCTCCGGGGCGGGCGCGAGACTCTTCGCTGTCCACGGGTTCGGGCCGCTGCGCGGCCTCCACCCGTGGCTACAACCCGCCCGCCCCTTCGGGGCTCGGGAGGGCGTCTCCCCTTCGCACATCCCACGTCCTCCGCCGTTCCGAGTAGACTCCATCCGTGGCGAAGACCGGGGACAAAGCGAAAGGGTCAGCAAGCGGGGGCAAGCGAAGAGCCGCGGGGTGGACGCTGCTTCTTCTCGGCCTGCTGGTGGCGGGGGTGTGGGTGGCGAGCGGGTGGTGGTCGTTTCTGCGTGTAAGGACAAGCCCCGCTGGAGATATGACGGTGCTCGCCGTCGAGAGCGGGCGAATTGGTTGGGAATCAGGAATCGTCAATAACCGCGGATTCCCGCAGCATGAACGTGTGATCTATGCGCGTGAACGGATAATCGGAGGAATCCCCAACTGGGAGTTCTATATCGATATCCGGCACTCGCACGGGAGCCTTCCTCTTTGGCCCTCCCTCCCCGTCATCTGGACCCCCGCCGCGCTGCTCCTCCGCTCCGGGTACCTCGCGCGGCGGCGGGCGAACACGGGACAGTGCGGCAAGTGCGGCTACGACCTCGCGGGGCTTGCGGCGGATGCCCCGTGCCCTGAGTGCGGGGGGGCGGGAAGACAAAGACGAGTTAAACACGGAGAGCACGGAGCACACTGAGGAAGGCAGAGAAGTAAGAAGTGTGGCGGCGTTGACACAGCTCACTCCTCCTTGCCTTCCTCCGTGATCTCCGTGTGCTCCGTGTTTCAACCTGTCTTGATCCGCGCCCATCCGTGTTCATCCGCGGCTGCTCTCTGCCTCGGGCAATGCGGCCACACCGCACCCGAACGAAAAAGGCCCGGGCGTGCGCCCGGGCCTTGGTGGTTATTGAGGAGGCGTTCGTTCAGAACGCGTTGCTCGACTTCCGGCTGCACGAGCTTCGCTCGTTTCACACGGCGTGCATGATCGCCGCCTGCGCCGCGGCCAGGCGTGCGATCGGCACGCGGAACGGTGAGCAGGAGACGTAGTCCATCCCCGCCTTGTGGAAGAAGTGGACGCTCTTGGGGTCGCCGCCGTGCTCGCCGCAGATGCCGATCTTGAGCTTGTCGTTGGCGCTGCGCCCCTTGGTGACGCCCATCTCGACCAGGGCGCCGACGCCGGTGGTGTCGAGGCTCACGAACGGGTCGCCGGCGAGGATCTCCTGCTTGAGGTAGTCGGGCAGGAAGGTGCCGATGTCGTCACGGCTGAAGCCGTAGGTCATCTGCGTGAGGTCGTTGGTGCCAAAGCTGAAGAACTCAGCGCCGCCGGCGGCGATCTCGTCGGCGGTGACGGCGGCGCGGGGCACCTCGATCATGGTGCCGATGGGGATGTCGATGCGCTTCTGCCACCCCTTCTCTTTCTTGACGGCGTCGATGGTCGCGAGGGTCTGGGCCTTGAGGACCTCGAACTCCTTCACGGTGCCGACCAGGGGGATCATGATCTCGGGCATGGCGCGGATGCCGTTGGCGACGCAGTCGAGGGTGGCCTCGACGATGGCGCGGACCTGCATCTCCAGGATCTCGGGGTAGGTGATGCAGAGCCGGCAGCCGCGGTGGCCGAGCATGGGGTTGGCCTCGTGGAGCTGGGCGATGCGCTGCTGGACCTTCTCCAGCGTCATGCCCATCTTCTTGGCGAGCTCGGCCTGCTGCTTCTCCTCGTGGGGGACGAACTCGTGCAGCGGCGGGTCGATGAGGCGGACGGTGACGGGGAGCCCCTTCATGGCGGTGAAGATGCCGACGAAGTCGTCGCGCTGGTAGGGGAGGAGCTTCTCCAGGGCCTTGCGGCGGGCGGCCTCGTCGCCGGCGAGGATCATCTCGCGCATGGCGCGGATGCGGTCACCCTCGAAGAACATGTGCTCGGTGCGGCAGAGGCCGATGCCCGCGGCGCCGAAGTCGCGTCCCTTGCGGGCGTCGGCGGGGGTGTCGGCGTTGGTGCGGATGTCGAGGGTGCGGTACTTGTCGCTCCAGCGCATGATGGTGGCGAAGTCGCCGCTGAGCTTCTCCGGCTCGATGGTCGGGATGCCGCCGCCGCCGGCCGCGCCGGCCAGGACCATCACCTCGCCCGTTGAGCCGTCGATGGAGACGGTGTCCTCGCGGGTGAGGGTGCGTCCGCCCATCTTGCAGGTGCCCGCCTTGGCGTCGATGATCATCTCGCCCGCGCCGACGACGCACGGCTTGCCCCAGCCGACGGCGACAACCGCCGCGTGGCTGGCGCGCCCGCCGGTGCTGGTGAGGATGCCCGTTGCGCTGTGCATTCCCTCGACGTCCTCGGGGCTGGTCTCCTCGCGGACGAGGATGACCTTCTCGCCCTTGGCCTTGCGCTCCACCGCGTCGGCCGCGGTGAAGGAGAGCTTGCCGACGGCGGCGCCGGGCGAAGCGGCGATGCCGCGGGTGAGCACGACGGCGAGCTTGCGCTTGGTGGGGTCGAACATCGGCAGCAGCAGCTGCGTGAGGTCACCGGCGGGGATGCGGACGAGCGCCTCCTTCTCGGTGATGAGGCGGTCCTTCACCATGTCGCAGGCGATCTTGATCGCGGCGGCGCCGGTGCGCTTGCCGGTGCGGGTCTGCAGCATGTAGAGCTTGCCCTGCTCGATCGTGAACTCGATGTCCTGCATGTCCTTGTAGTGCTTCTCGAGCTTGGCCTTGATCTTCTGCAGCTCGTCGTAGACCTTCTTGTTCCACTTGGGCATCTCGTCGATCAGCTTGGGGCTGCGGATGCCGGCGACCACGTCCTCGCCCTGGGCGTTGATCAGGAAGTCGCCGTAGAACTTGTTGTCACCGGTGGCGGGGTTGCGGGTGAAGCCGACGCCGGTGCCCGAGTCGTCGCCCATGTTGCCAAAGGCCATGACCTGGACGTTGACGGCCGTGCCGAGCAGGCCGCTGATCCCCTGGATGCGCCGGTAGCTGATGGCGCGGTCGCCGTTCCAGCTCTTGAAGACGGCCTCGATGGCCAGCTCAAGCTGCTTGAACGGGTTCTGCGGGAAGACCTCGCCCACGTGCTTGCGGAAGACCTCCTTGTAGAGCTCGCACAGCTCGACGATGCCGTCGGTGGGGACGTCGTTGTCGGTGGTCGCCTTGTACTTGGCCTTGATGTGCTTGAAGGCCTCTTCGAACTTGTGGTGGCCCACGCCCATCACCACGTCGCCGAACATGTTGATCAGGCGGCGGTAGGCGTCGTAGGCGAATCGCTTGTTCTTGGTCTTGACCGCCAGGCCTTCAACGGCCTGGTCGGTGAGGCCGAGGTTGAGGATGGTGTCCATCATGCCGGGCATGCTGACGGCGGCGCCGGAGCGGACCGACACGAGCATGGGGTTGTCGGGGGAGCCGAACTTCTTGCCGGTCTCCTTCTCGAGCATGTTGACGTACTTGTGCACCTCGTTCATCAGGCCCACGGGGAGTCGCTGGCCGGCGCGGTAATAGGCGGCGCACGTCTCGGTGGTGATGGTGAAGCCGGGGGGAACCGGCAGGCCGATGCTGCACATATCCGCGAGGTTGGCGCCCTTGCCGCCCAGCAGCAGCTTCTGCGACATCTCCCCGTCAACGCGGGTCTTGCCGAAGTAGAAGACCATTTTGTGGGCCTGCAGCTTGCTCGGCGTGGCCTTGCCGGTGATCTGGATCTTGCCGTTTGGCCCGGTTGTAGCTGAGCCGTTTGAGTGGGTGCCGTTGGCGGAAGGGGCGTTCTTGGTCACAGAGGGCATGAAGGGCTCCAGTCAGACCCGGAACAACCGGCCCGCGGGGGACGAATGTTCGGGATAAGTTCGTGCGGTACGTGGATTGCAACCCGCTCGCGCAGGTCCCGCGCACAGTGCTTTCAATACTAGGACTCTCACCCGGTCGGATCGAGGTTTTGGGTGATGCGCAAGGCTCGACTCGGCCCCGCCTCTCCGTACCATGCGGCCGAATGTCCACAACCACTGCAAGCCCTGCCCGGATCGAAAAACTCTCCTGGAACGCCTCCGTCGAGCAGGTGCTCGCCTCCTGGCCGCGCGACCGCTGGCTGGCAGCGATGATCTCATCGGGCAAGCAGATCGAGGGGGGGCGCGACCGCTGGTCGATCATCGCTCAGCCGATCGCGGCGGTCCCCGTGGGCGGTTCCGGCGCTGGCCGGCGCGGCCATGGCGGCAGCGGCTTCCCGCGTCTGTCCCCGAAGCTGGGGCCAAGCGCTGCATCAATCGAAGTTCCTGACGTTGGTTCGGCCGACGATCGCCCGCCGTTTGTGGGAGGGTGGATCGCTTCGCTCCGCTACGAGCTTGGCGGCGTGATCGAACCGGCCGGCGCTGGCGAGCGTGACGACGGCGGCTGGAAGGCCGTCTGGTTCTGCTGCCCCACCGCGCTGGTGCACGACCACAAGACCGGCACCTGGTGGCACGTGCAGGCACCGGTGGATGCCAAGCTGCTCGACACGCCCTCACGCCCCGATGGTGAGGCCCCAGCCTGGCCCACGTACGACGCTCCACCCTCAGATGCGCCCCAAGCGTCTGCCGAATCGGCGTTCTCGATCGGCCCGTTCACCAGCGGTACCGGCCAGCGTCGATACACACGCGCGGTGAAGATCGCTCTGGGGCACATCGCCGACGGCGACATCTACCAGGTGAATCTGACACACCAGCTCCACGCGCCGTTTAAGGGTTCGTCGCGGGCCCTGATGCAGCAGTTGCTCGGGCGCGCCCAGCCGTGGTACGGCGCGTACCTGGAATACCCCCTGCGTGCCGGCAAGCGCGAGGCGATCGCCTGCTCTTCGCCCGAGATGTTTCTTTCAGTCACCCGCGACGGGCGCGTCTCCACCCGGCCGATGAAGGGGACCCGCGCAGGCGTGTCCGACGCAGCGGGCCTCCGCGACAGCGAGAAGGAACAGGCCGAGCTGACCATGATCGTCGACCTCATGCGCTCCGACCTCGGCAGGGTCTGCATCCCGGGGTCCATCGCCGTCGACAGCCCGCGCGACATCGAGGCCCACGCCGGCGGAACGCTGCTGCAGGCAACCGCAACCGTCAGCGGCCAGCTGCGCCCGGACGCGACCATCGACGAACTGCTCGCGGCGACGTTCCCCGGCGGCTCGGTCACCGGCGCACCCAAGATCCGCGCCATGCAGATCATCAACCGGCTCGAGCGTGAGAACCGCGGCCAGTACTGCGGCGCTGTCGGGTTCGTCAGCCTCTGCGGGACCAGCGCTTTCAACATCGCCATCCGCACGGCCTCGATCCAGGGGCCGGTCGAGCAGGGAGCCATCGACGGCTTCCGGCCGGGGTCATCGCTCGCCTACGGCGTGGGAGCGGGGATCGTCGCCGACAGCGACCCGTCCGCGGAGTGGCAGGAGACCCTCGACAAGGCCAAGGTTCTGCTTGACCTTGCGGGGGCAACCGAGGTGGCCGAGCCGGTGATCGACGAGGACGATGAACTGTGACGGGCGTGCCGCACGGGTCAGCGTCGTCCGGCCCGCGCATCCGCACCGACATTGTCGATCTGTATGTTCTCAGGCCGACGGGCGCATCCTTCCAGGTGCTCCAGCTGCTGCGAGCCGAAGCGCCGCTCGCCGGCACGTGGCAACCGGTGATGGGGCATGTCGAAAAGGGCGAGACGGCGGTCGCCGCGGCAGCGCGCGAGGCGGGCGAGGAACTCGGCCTGAACCTCGCCGACGAGCAATCGTGCATAGACCTTTTCGCGCTGGAGCAGGTCCACCCGTTCTTCATCGCCGAGCTCGACGCGGTCGTGCTCTCCCCCAGAATCGTCGCGGTGGTGGGGGAGGGATGGGAGCCGTCACTCAATCACGAGCACGAGGCCATCAGGTGGCAGCCGATCGAGAGCGCACCGGCCGCGTTCATGTGGCCGGGTCAACGCGCAGCCCTCGGTGAGATTCTGTCCCTGCTCGACCGGGCCCACGAGGCGACCAGGCACGCGCTCCGGATCGACCGTTCCAAGCTGTTGGTCTGAGGCCGGTCAGGCCGCCTTTGAGCCCGTGCGGCGCTTGCGCGCTTCGGCGACGAAGTCTTCGATCGCTTCGGTCAGCTTGCTCATCGGTTCGCCGCTCTGGGCGGCCCAGAGCCCGCGGCGCCACAGCCACCTGCGCAGCACGCTCGTCTGATCGTCGAGCGTGTCGAGCCTGACCGCCGCGTCCTCGATGCTCATCGTGCGAACCGGCTGGTGGGCGAGGCTCAGCATCGTCCACAGGCCCGACTCTGCGGGCCCGCGGTCTCGCAGCACATAGCCCTTGGTGTAGCGCTCCTCGTTCGGCGACGCGACGTCGCGGCCGAAGAGCTCGCGGGCGCACTGGGGGCTCAGCACCGCAAGCTGCATCGCTTCAAACCCCATCATCGCCTCGTGCTTGAGCAGTTCGAGCGGGTCGTGACGGCGGTCGTGCATCGCGGCCGCCTCCGCGTTGAAGTACAACGGCATGCCCAGCCAGCGTTGCAGCCTCCACGCCAGCTCAACATCCTCGTACGCGCCCTTGGAAAGCTGCTTGACAAAGCCGCCGAGCCGGCGCGGCGCGTCGGCGGGCATCGAAAGGTTCACGCTCCACGCGTGCCGGTAGCCCCAGTCGTAAGCAGCGTCCGCGGTCGTGCCCCCGCGGATGACCTGCCCGCTGCACATCGCGCCGCGTTCGCGGATCAGCTTGTCGAAGAGGCGGTCGGGCTCGTGCACGGCCCAGGGCGTCGCGCCCATCACCATCGCACCCTTGCCGCAGGCCATTCCCTGTGCCATCAGGTGCGCCTCAAGGCACTGGTCGCTGGGCACCATGCTCTCGCTCAACCAGAGCAGGTACTTCCCGCGGGCGTGCTCGAGCAGCCGGTTCCGGGTGGCCGCCGGACCCGCCCTCGGAAAGCTCAGCATCGTGAAGTTGCTCGGCACGCTCCCCATCGCGCCCAGCTCTCCGTCCTCCGGCCCGTCGATCCCCACCAGCACCTCGTAGCGCTCCTTCGGCAGGCTCTGGCGCGACAGCGCACTGATGCACGCCGAGAGCTTGTGGGGGCGCCCACTGGTCGGGATAAGAACGGACAGGTCCACTGCGGCCAGATATCGGCGGTTGCTGTTCCCTTAATGACGCTGCGCCAGTGATTGCCCGGCTGAGGGAGCGTTCGGAGCGTGTTCGCCGCGCGACCTTGCCGGTTAGGCGGTTTTCAGCTAAACCAGCCCGACCGGCTCGACGATACTCGGACCTTGTGAGCAAGCACCATCCAGATCGAGCCGACCAGCCCCTCCGCATCGACCGACGAGCGGCCCCGCGCATCCCCATCTTGCGGCCAGCACGGATCGTGCGTGAAGGGGCGTCTGCCGGGCTGACGTTCGCACGCACCGCCGACGTCTCACTCGGCGGCGCGCTGATCGAAGTCACGCCGCCGCGCAAATACGACCCCGGCGAAGCCGTCCGTGTAGCGATCCTCGGCGAGGCGGTTGTCATCGACCCGCGCTCGATGATCGACGCCAGGGTCGTACGCGTTGAGCACGCCGGACCCGGGCGACAGCGAGTGGCCGTGCGGTTCGATGTCCCGCAGGCGCTCCCGGCGGCTGCTTGAGCCCGCGATGAAGCCTCAACCCAGCGCCGCTCCCTACTGTCCATCGCCGGCGCGTTGTGCGCGGGCGATGGAGGCGATGCTTCGACATGCTCTGGCAACCGGCACTGCCCGAGAGTTACACCAAGGCCTCACCGGCCGAACTGGCCGCGTCGATCGCTGCGCGCCGCAAGGAGCTGGGGACGCGGCTTGTCATCCTCGGCCACCACTACCAGGTTGACCAGGTCATCCAGCACGCCGACTTCACCGGCGATTCGCTCAAGCTCTCGCAACTGGCAGCGGAGAAGGTCGCGGCGGGCGGCGCCGAGTTTGTCGTGTTCTGCGGCGTCCACTTCATGGCCGAGACGGCCGACATGCTCACCCCCCCGGGCGTGGCGGTGATTCTCCCAGACCTCTCTGCGGGCTGCTCGATGGCCGACATGGCCGACTACGACGACGCCGTCGCCGCGTGGGACGCACTCCACGCGAAGCTCAACTCGTCCTCCCCGCGCGGCAGGTGGAACGGGCGCATCATCCCCGTGACGTATATCAACTCCACAGCGGCGATCAAGGCCTTCGTGGGCAGAAACGGCGGCGCTGTGTGCACGTCGTCAAACGCCCTTGCCGTCTTGAAGTGGGCGTTCGCGGGCGGCACGGTCGCGCGGAAAAAGGGTGAGGAGATCAAGGTGATGTTCCTCCCCGATCAGCACCTCGGCCGCAATACGTGCGCCGCGATCGGCGTCGACGTCAAGGCCGCAACCTGCCTGTTCGACCCGCGCAAGGCGACCGCCGGCGACCCCCTCGGCGGCGCAACTCCGCAGCAGATACGCGACGCCGCGGCGATCCTCTGGGCTGGGCACTGCTCTGTCCACAAGCTCTTCCGCCCCGAGCACGTCCGTGCGATCCGCGATGAGGAAGCGCTGCTCGCCCCCGCCGCGCGCACGAAGGTGCTCGTTCACCCAGAGTGCGCAAAGGAAGTGGTCGACCTCGCCGACCTCAACGGTTCGACCGAGTTCATCATCAAGACGCTCTCGGCCGCCCCGGCGGGCAGCCGGTGGGCCGTCGGAACCGAGGTGCACCTGGTCGCCCGGCTGGCCCGCGAGTGCGCGGTGCGCAACGTGCACGTCCGCATCCTCTCAGACTGTCAGTGCCTCTGCACCACGATGTACCGCATCGACCAGCCGCACCTGCTTTGGGTGCTGGACAACCTCGCGGCCGGAAAAGTTGTAAACCGTGTCTCGGTCCACCCCGAGGCGCAGAAGCTCGCGCTCGCCGCGCTGAGCCGCATGCTCGCGCTGACCCCACCCGGCGCGGCCAAGGCGACGGACGAGCCTGCGTCAGCGCGCGCAGGTTCGGCCCTGGTTGACTAGACCAAAGCGGCGCTTCAGCGGCGCTTGCTGTTGATGCGGGCCGCGTCAGGAACACGGATCTCACGGGCAAGACCGACCAGCCCAAGCAGGCGGATAAAGGCGTAGCTGAGGTCGAGCTCCCACCAGCGCAGGCCGTGCCTTGCGCTCGTCGGGAAGGCGTGGTGGTTGTTGTGCCACCCCTCGCCCATCGCCAGGATGCCGACCACCGCGTTGTTGCGGCTTTCGTCGTGGCTTTCAAACGGCTTGCTCCCCCACAGGTGGCACACAGAGTTCACGCTCCAGGTGATGTGGTGAACCATCAGCACGCGCACCAGGCCGCCCCACAGAAAGCCCAGCAACGCGCCCGACCACGTCAGCGTGATCAGCCCGCCCAGCACCGCCGGGATGATCAGCCCCGCCAGCACAAGCCACGGGAACTGCCTGCTCGCGGCCACGAGCGCCTTGTCCTTACGCAGGTCCACCGTGTACTTGGCCAGGCCCTCGGCCGGATCGCGCAGCAGCCAGCCCACGTGTGCGTGGAACGCACCCTTGGTCATCGCCCAGAACCCCTCGCCCCACGAACCGTTCGCGCTCATGTGCGGCGAGTGCGGGTCCTCGGCCGTGTCGGAGTGCTGGTGGTGCTTCCGGTGCTCGCCGCACCAGCGGATCACCGGGCCCTGCGCAGCCATCGACCCCGCCGCCGCCAGCAGGTAGCGGACAACCGCCGGCGAGTTGAACGACTTGTGCGTGGCCATGCGGTGGAACCCGACGGTGATGCCGATCGCCGTCACGAGGTACATCAGGCCCATGATCGCAAGCTGCACCCAGTCAAAGGCGATGCCCCACAGCAGCCCGATCGCCGCGAGCAGCCCGACAACCGGCAGAAGCACCGCCGTCAGGTTGATCAGCTTCAGCTTCCGCTCGCCCGGGTTCACCCCCCACGCCGCGCCCGCCCTGCCGATGACGCCCGCTGTCTCTTTGGCCTCTACCACGCACGGCGCTCGTTCGGTCGCGCTCTGAGGCACCGCACCATCCTTGGCAAGCATTGTCATGACCAGCTCCAGCGTGCAGACCACCCCGGCCTGCAAGCGGGTATTCTACGACCGGCACACGCGCCAGACCGGGGCAATCTGCCCTAACACGAACTTCTTCATCGTCGAGACCGGGGAAAGCCCCGCAGTGTCATCCAAGTTGCGCGGTCATCGGCGCGCCGGCCGGCTCCAGGGCGCTGCAATCGACGATCATCCTGCGAGCGGCACGCGCCGCTGGCCGATACTCGGGGCATGTCCAGACGGTCGAAAACCGCTGTTGCTCAGCCGCAGACGCTGCCACTCGCCGACCTGCGAGCCCGGATCGATTCGCTCGACCGCAAGCTCGTCGACACGATCAACGAGCGCTCTCGGCTCGTCGTGGAGGTGGGCAAGCACAAGCAGCGCCACAACATTCCTATCTACGCGCCACACCGCGAGGCCCAGGTGCTCAAGCGCGTGCTGTCGCACAACAAGGGGCCGCTCCCCCCACGCACGGTCGAAGCGATCTATCGCGAAATCATGTCCGGCTCGTTCGCGCTTGAGCGGCCGCTCTCG
Source organism: uncultured Phycisphaeraceae bacterium (assembly GCA_964403525.1). Taxonomy (GTDB): domain Bacteria; phylum Planctomycetota; class Phycisphaerae; order Phycisphaerales; family UBA1924; genus JAJTGZ01. The sequence goes on from CAYOGE010000006.1 coordinate 27,198, forward strand.
ATCGGCTACCTGGGCCCCGCGGGCAGCTACTCGCACCTGGCGGCCGTGCGCCAGTTCGGCTCAAGCGTGGCGTTTGAGAACCTCCACGAGATCAAGGGTGTCTTCACCGAGGTCGCGCGCGGGCACGTCGACTACGGGCTGGTCCCCATCGAGAACTCGATCCACGGCGGCGTGACCGAGTCGCTCGACTGCTTCATGCACTCGTTCGGCAAGGTCACCATCTGCGCCGAGGTGCAGCTGGAGGTTCATCACGCGCTGCTTGCCAACTGCCCGCCGCGCGCCGTCAAGAAGATCTACTCAAAGCCGGAGGTCTTCAGCCAGTGCCGCGCGTGGCTCGCCACGCAGTACCCCAAGGCCGAGCTGATCGCCACGCCTTCAAGCTCCAAGGCCGTTCAGCAGGTCGCCCAGGCCAAGGGCGCCGCCGCGAGGAGCTCCGCCGCGATCGGTTCAACGCTCGCTGCGCAGCTCTACGACGTCAAGATCCTCTTCGAAGCGATCGAGGATGAGCCGAACAACCTCACGCGGTTTGCGGTCATCAGCAAGCACCCCGCCCTCCGGAGCGGAGACGACAAGACCAGCGTCATGTTCGCCACCCTCAACAAGCCGGGCGCACTCGCCCGAGTTCTTACCGACTTTGACAAGGCCGGCGTGAACCTGACGCACATCGACAAGCGACCCAGCGGGAGGACCAACTGGGCCTACACCTTCTTCATCGACGCTGAAGGGCACCAGACAGACGAGCCCGTCTCAAGGGCGCTCGCGGCCGCGCGAAAGCACTGCAAAGAACTCCACGTGCTCGGGAGCTACCCGCGCTCAAGACGGATTCTCTGACGGCCTCGCCCGCGGCCTCGCGGCGGCGCGCTCCACCACTCACGGCGCGAGCGCGTAGGCAAGGTCGTACGCGTGCTCTCCCGCGACGATGGTGATCGTGAGCGAGCCCGTCAGCCCGACCAGTTCGCCCGTCCCTGAGTCGGGAACAACAACGATCGCTTGTTGCGGCACACCCCTGTTCATGGTTGCGCTGTGCTGCAGGATGAAGCTCCCGCGCCTGCCCGCCAGCGTTCCCGTGACCCGCTCGACCGCTACGTAGCCCGCCGAGCCCTTCACCCCCGTCCCGCCGAAAGCTGTCAGCATCTCCCCAACGCTCGTGCCCTCGATATCGCCGCGGAAGCGCTTGTCGATCGACATCCGGCCCAGCGATCCGTCAAGGCCGTCAACCTTCTGATGGAAGTCGACCGGCTTCAGCGCCACTTCGAAGGTTCCTCGCGCGTGCATCGTCATCGGATGAACCTCACTAGCCGGCGGCGACTGTTCGGTCGCTCTGTGGTTGTTGTAGCCGCACGCGCCGGCCGCGGCGAGTCCAGCAAGAGCCATCGTCACTCGTGCGGTACGGGGCATGTTCGCAAGTGGGGCGATGAACATCGAAGCAAGCCTATCACGAGCCGTTTACGCATCGGCGCCAGCCCAGCCTGGACGCGGAATTCCGGTGAGCAGTATTGCCACAACCGTTCGCGTGTGGTAGGGTCTTCTGGTTGTACGGGTGTGAGATTCTTGAGCGGGTGGAGCACAAGCGATGCGGGCTTTGCCGATGGTCGCCACAGTTGTTATTGCCGCCACACTGGGCGGCGTGACCCCGGTTGCATATTGCCAGGACATCCTCATCCCGGCGGGTGCCCCATTCAAGCAACCAGGCGAAGACCAGATCAGGGCGCGCGAGGTCGTTGTCGATGGCGGTGCGCTATGGAGCGGCGCGGTCGTCGGGGGTGCCGTTCGATTGAGGGTCTTTGACGACGCCGAGGTTGTGCTCGTTTTGGAGAACCGCTGGGAGAGTGCGACGGGGTTCTCCGTCGCCGGGCGCACGGACGGGATCGCCAGCGGTACCTTCTCACTCGCCGTTGAGCAGGGCCAGGTCTCCGCTGGCATTTGGACCGGCACCGCTTTCTACGGTCTTGCCCCGACCGGTCGCCAGGACCCGGCAGGCCGCGGCGTGTCAATCGCCCGCCAACTCACCCCCGCGGCCGCCGTCCGCTGCGCGATGGCCCCAGGCGTGCGCCCCGTCAGCCGGGACGATGTGCCCGGCATGCGAGCGATCGGTCAGGGGAGCTTGGCGACGCCGCCCCCCGCGGCGTTCGCGTCGCGAGCGCCCGGCGGTTCTCCCCCCAGCGGCGCGTGCGACTGCGCCGACGATCAGAGCCGTGTGGATGTGCTCTTTGTCTACACACCGGCCGCTCTCTCGGGCGCCGGCGGGCTCGCAGCGCTCACCGCCCGCATCCAGGACGCGATCGCACAGGCAAACCAGTCCTATATCAACAGCGCCGTCACCGCGGGCGGACCTGTCCATCGGCTCACGATCGGTCTCGCCGGTGTGCAGCCCATCGCCTACGACGAGGTCTCACCGCAGTGGCTCGACCACCTCGACCGCGTCGCCAGCCCGACCGATGGATTCATGGACGGTGTGCACGCCCAGAGGAACACGTTCAACGCCGACGTCGTCTCCCTCGTGGTCGACGACCCGCGCTTCACCGGCGGCGCGGCCTTCTACGCCGTCTACTCAGACACGTCGGCCTTCAGCGTCCTCAACTGGCGTGCGATGGGCAGCGGCTCGCTCACACTCGCCCACGAGCTCGGGCACACGTTCGGCTGCGCTCACGACCGCGGCAACTCCACGTTCGCGCCTTTCCGCTACGCGTGGGGCTACTCCTTCGCCGCCAACGCAACAACCTACGGCACGATCATGTCCTACACAGGCGCGGTGCCGGTCGCGTCGTTCTCCAACCCGGTGCTGACCCACGCGCCGAGCGGGCAGCCGCTGGGGACGCCGCTCTCAAGCCCCCTCGCCACAGACAACGCGCTCACGATCAGAACGACCCACTGGACGATCGCCAGTTACCGCGACGCTCCGGGGATCAAGGACTGCAACGGCAACGGGATCGACGACGCCACCGACATCGCAAGCGGCACCTCGCTCGACCTCAACGGCAACTGCCGGCCCGACGAGTGCGAGCAGCGAATCTATGTTGACGCGAGCAACACCGGCGCCGTCGACGGGCTCTCCTGGAACACGGCCTGGCCGAGCCTCGCCGATGCGCTCGCCTTCGCGAGCATGAAGTGCTCCAACGTCTCGGAGGTCTGGGTCGCCGGCGGCACCTACAAGCCCGACGCGGGCGGAGCGACAGACAGCGCCGCCAGCAGGTACGCAACGTTCAACATGCGCAGCGGGCTCGCCGTGATCGGCGGCTTCCAGGGCAAGAACAGACCGGGCGGCGGCGAGACGTCGATTGCCCAGCGCACGCTCGGGGCCTACCCCTCGATCCTCAGCGGCGACATCGGCGTGCCCGGCGTCGACACCGACAACAGCTTCAACGTCGTCTCGGCGACCAACACTAACTCGACCGCCATCCTCGACGGCTTCACGGTGCAGCGGGGCTACCAGGACTACGACGGCGGAGGCATGTACGCGCTCGACTCGTCCGTCACAGTGCGCAACTGCGTCTTCCGCAACAACCGCGGCGGCGGCGGTGCCGCGTTCACCGCGTCCGGGTCCGCCTCATCGCCGACCCTCACCGGTTGCACGTTCCTCAGCAACACCGCAGTCGGCGCGGGCGGGTCGATCGGCTCGCGCGAAGGGGCGTCGGTCACCGTTGAAGGCTCGTCGATCAGCGGCTGCAACGCGACGTACGGCGGCGCGGCGTTCGCATACTTCGGCGGCGGGCTTACCTTCCGCAACTGCACCCTCGAGGACAACACCGCGCAGGTGAACTCCGGCGCCGTCGATTGCTACAGCGGTAGCACCCTCACGATGGAGGGCTGCATCGTCCGCAACAACCACGCGCTCGGCGGCGGGGGTGGCGCGGCGATCGTCCACACCGATTGCACCGGCAGCTTTACCAGCTGCCAGATCACCGGCAACTCAGCCTCCGGAACGGGCGGCGCAGTCTGGACCGACCACTCGCAGACGGCGGTCCAAGGGTGCACGATCCAGGCCAATACCGCGGGCGACAGCGGCGGGGCACTCTCGGCCTACGGCCAGTCAACGCTCTCGGTGAACGCTTCAACCCTCCGCGGTAACACCGCGCGCTGGGGTGGGGCCATCTCCAGCAACGACTCCACGCTCGACCTCCGCCGCTGCACACTCGAAACAAACCAGGCGACCCAGTACAGCGGCGGCGCAGTCGACCTGTACCACAACACCTCCACGATCGTCAACACCGTGATGAGGGCGAACGCCGCGGCCGATGGTGGCGGTGGCATCAACCTCGGCGAAGCGTCAACGTTGGCCGCAGCAAACTGCACGATCTATGCCAACAGCGCCGTGAACTGGGGCGGCGGCATCGGCGTCTACCTCGCAACGCTCAACCTCAACAACTCGATCCTCTACGCCAACACAGCCACAAACACCCCCGGCCTGCTCGACAAGCAGCTCACGCTCTTCTCCGGCTCGCGCACCGTCAACCGTTCCTGCGTGCAGGGGCTCAGCGGCCAGCTCGGTGGCTCCGGCAACACCGGAGCAAACCCCGCACTGACCAACCCGGCGGGCGGTGACGTGACCCTCACGATCGCCTCACCCTGCATCGACGCCGGCAGCAACGCGCTGGTCCCCGCGGGCACCACGCTCGACCGCGCCGGCAACCCGCGCTTTGCAAACGTCCCCTCAGTGCCTGACACAGGCGTCGGCACCGCACCGATCGTCGACATGGGCGCGTTCGAGTTCCCCGGCCCGCCCCCGTGCCCCGCCGACATCGGTGTTCAGGGCGGCGCCCCCGGCAGCGACGGCCACCTCGACAACAACGACTTCATCGTGTTCATCGACTACTTCTTCAACCACAACCCAGCCGCCGACCTCGGCGTTCAGGGCGGCATCAACGGGCAAGACGGCGTCTTCGACAACAACGACTTTGTCGTGTTCATTGACCTCTTCTTCTCCGGCTGCTGACGCCCGTGCACAAGCCGTGCCGCCGGCTCAGGCCTCGACGCGCTCAAACTGCACCTTGCCGTCAAGGTTCCGTGCGAAGTACGCCTCGATGTTGTTCAGCCCGGTCACCCGGTTGGCAAACGCAGCGGCCCGAACCAGGTCCGCCTTCTGCACCAGCTCCAGGCGAGGTTCCTTCAGCTCCAGACGCGAGGCGTAGAACGCGCACGACTGGTGAGCGATCAGCACCACCCGCCTGAGCCCGTGCACCTCGACCAGAAACTTCAACTCGTCCATCACGCCTTGCTCTTCCAGATGGGCCTGTGGGTGCCCAGCGAGGCACGCCGGGCCACCCGGCAGCGTCACGCGGTCGTAGCGCGGCAGCTTCAGCCCCTGCTCGAGGAAGTCGTCAAAGTGCTCGCCCATACGGCCGTCGGAGCAGTAGATCGCCGCCGCGTGGATGCGGGCGGAGTTGTACGGAAGCCGGCTCTCATAGGGGGGCTGTGGCATGTTGAGTTCCTTCGAGGGCGCAGCCACAACCACGGGCGATCGGCCGGCACGCGTTGAGTTCTGCTGAGGCATGCCGCATGTTAACACACCGGGCCCCACCCCATCGGGGGCGCAGGCTCAGCGCGACAACGTGCCTGTTCAGCCGCAGCGCCGATCAATCCTCGTCGTCGTCAGACTTCCGCTTGCGTTTCTTCTTTCCCTTGCCGGTCGCGCCGCCCTTTGTCTTCCCGGGCATCAGCCCGTACCACTGGCAAGCAACACCAATGACGGCGATCACCAGCCACACCGCGATCCACCCGCCCGCCGAAAGCCCTTGTAGCGAGAGCCCCGTCGGCGTCTTGTTCCCAAACCCGGGCACGCTCCACGCCATCCCAAGCCACAGCGCAGCGGGCAGCCAGATTGCCGCCCCAGCAAGGGCGGTCACCGCACCCGCCGACCACGCTGGGAGCATGAGCCCGAGCACGGTTCCTGCGAAGATTCCGACGCCGGTTGCGCCGATGATCCACGGACGGTTCTTCGCGGGCACCGCGTCCCACCACTCGCCCCAGGTACTCCGCGCCGCCTGCCAGAACCTTCCAACGCGCTCGACTGCACCCCCACCAACCGCCCCCTCGACACGCTCGACGACCGCTCCGGTGGTGCTGGAGTTGCCCCCCTTTGCGCGCTGGTCGCCCGCAGGTACTGCCGGTCGCCTGGCGACCGCCGGCTTCTTCTCGGGGGCGGGCTGTACAACGCGGGGCTTAAGAACGACAGGTTTTCCACGGATTACCCCCGGGTTTTCCACATCCGCCCCCTCAGGGCCACGATACGGCTCGGGCAAGGGTTCTACCCGAGGATTCCAAGGAGCGGGGGGTGGAACGTATACCGGTTGCTCACCACCCCCGATTTGCCCGGGAGTGTCAGGTTGTTGTGTGGAGAGCCCAGCTGCATCAAACTGCGCTGAGGCGGGAAGGGTGAGGGCCGTTCCAAGAATCGCCGCGGCCGCAACACCACAGCCGGCTCCAATCGCAGAGCCGAAGGTGATCGCTGTTGCCACTTGATAGAGGAGGAGCGCGACCGTGAGGCCGCAGGCCGCGCCACCGAGCAGCCCCAAATAGGGGGAGATGTTCAAAGTCGGAATCAGCACGGGTAACACGAGAAACCCGAGCAGCCCGCCCACGCCGAGTCCGACCATGATCGTGACGGGCCGGATGAGCCGTCGTCCCGCCAGCCACAGAGCCAGCCCCGCTACCAATGCAAGTCCAACGGGCACCTGGACCAGCCAGGGCAGGTTCTCGAGGGCATCAGGAAGGAGCGCTGCGAGTGTCAGAACGGGCATCGGCGGTTCCTGAAAACATGCGGAGGGAAGATGCGGATCAGGACGCAGGAAACCTCTACGCATCGGCCCGGTGGCCGGCGGCGGGTGAGATTTAGAGGCGCCAAGGCACGAATCTTCCGTCGCTGAGAACGGGGGTAAATCCCCGACCAGACAGGGTTTGCGGTTGCGGCAAGTCCTTGGTAGCATTGAACTTCTGCCGCAATGGGTGCCTCAGCGCATCGTTTGCTCGTAGAGCGCGCGAACCAGGGCAACCTGGGCGTGCGTGGTGACGAATGGAAATTGACTGGGACACCCGCGCCTGCGGTGCGCCCTCTACTCGATGGGTTTCGGTTCGGGAGCTGCCATGAAGAAAGTTCAGCAACTGTTCAACACCGTCCGCCGCGGCCTGTTCGGGAACGGCGCCAAGAGCGTCTCTCCGCTTGGCTTGGCGACACGAGCGGGCAGGATGGCGGGTGCTGACAGCGATGCACTCATGGAGCAGTTGGAAAAGCGCGAGTATTTGTTCGTGCTCACCGTCGACGCGGGCGACCCGACCTTTCAGCCCGACCCCGCACGCCCGCATTACGGCACGGTGACAGCCAACTTCGCCTACTTCCTGCCGTTCTTGCGCAGCAACCTCCCTGCGATCAATGACCCGGCCGCGTTCCCCACCAGCGGGGTCGGTGATCCGACAAGCGCAGGGCCGGGCATTGTGTTTGGGCCGACTGATCCTTTGACGCTTGACACTATCGCGCTGCCGCGCAACCGCATGGCGGCGTGGCTTGAGGCGCGCATGGCGGGCGTGCAGATCACGCTCTACGGGCGCTTCGAGGACGACCCCAACACCGCCGCGGTTGAACTCCCAACCAGCATCCAGATCTTCGACCTGTACGGGCGCGACATGCAGCAGCGCCTGGACATTGGACGTCCGAGCCCGGTGCTTGGCTTCCTTGACCTTGGCTTTGACAACGGCCGGCCCGCCGGACCCGGGAACAACCCGATCGCGATCCCCCCGACGGCCCACGACCAGGTTGACCCCGACGACGTCGAAGCGATCGGCGACCGTGGCGACCTCGCGGGTACGTTGCCGCTGTTCGATCAAGACGGGCTCGACCCTTCGATCGGCGACGGCGTTCCGGACATGAACGACGGTCTCGGCATGATCGTGTTCATCAACTCCGACCCGAACGTGCGGCTCGGAATGGTCTCCGGTCAGGCGGTTCGTATCACCGACCAGGCGTCGTTTGACCGCAGCGACATCGTCGATTTCAACACGTTTTACGGCATCGATATCCCCGAGGGCCTTGACGGACTGACCGATTGGTGGGACGAGCAGGGCTTTGGCTTCGGCATCATCCCCGGCAGCAACCCGCCCGATGTCTCGGGCCTGCCCGCGTTCGGCGGCTCCATCCTCTTCGGCGCGCCGTTCATCCGCGACAACACCGACAGCCTCTCATATTTCGGCTTTGACAACAACAACGCGCGCCCGGCCGTGCTCTCGGCTTTGCCCGCCAACCCGCTGGTGCTCAATTTCACCAGCCAGCAGCTCGCCAGCGGCCCGCTGACGATCGACGGCGTGACGATCAACACGCCCATCGTGGGCATCCGTACGCTGCGAGCGGATCAGGCCGTCGGCTCGATCAACGTGCCGGGCATCATGATGGGCACGGTGAACGTCAGCGGCTCGCTGGGCCTCTTCTTCGCCCAGCACATGCTCGGCTCGATGAACGTCACCGGCGACGTGGGTCAGATCTATGTCGGCGGCACCCTCGGATACTGGGTGCGCGGTGACCAGCTTGGAAGCGCCACCAACCTGGACAACCTGCGTGGAACGGGCAGCTCGATCAACGTCGGCGGTCGCCTGGGCACCCTATTTGTCGCTGGGCGCAGCCGCGCAAACGTGTTCGTAACCGGCGACACCGTCAACCCCCGCCAGCGCATCGAGGGCTCTGTCTACAACGAGGTTGAGACGATCTTCGGCATCGACCCGGCAACGCCGATCGACCAGCTTGCCCCGACGATCAACACAGGCATCATCCGTGCCGGAGCCGGCACCTACCGCAACGACGGCTTCTCCACCGCGGAGTTCATCTTCTCCGGCCTCAGCGGCACGACCATCAACGGCTCGCTGGGCCTCATGGACCCGCTCAACGAGGAGGACGTTGCCGACTTCTATGCGTTCGCCGCCGACCGTGGGCGGACGGTGCAGTTCAACGTCATCTTCCCCAACCCGCTTGCTGCGCAAAACGCCGGACAGGCCTACGTGCGCGTGTTCGATCAGAACGGCAACCTCGTCGCCACCCACCAGGGCGCTGGCGCAACGCCGGCCGACACGACCAACCCGACGCAGCCGCGCACCGGCTTTAACTTCCAGTTCCAGGCGCAGTCAACCGGCGTGTACTACCTGGTGATCGGCACGCCCGGCGACGGGAACTTCCAGTCGAGCCTGCAGTACACCATCACGATGACCGGGCAGGCCGCGACCACGCTCGGCCAGATGATCACCGGTGGCGGCATCGGTGCCTCCACAGTCTCCGTGCAGACCGGCGCGGTCGGACGCATCAGCGGTGGCCAGGGTGTCATCGGCGGCGACGGCGCAGCGCTGCGTGCAGAGAGTGACGCGTCTGGAATCCCCGACGCGGATTACATCGACTCGGCGGGCTTCAACATCAGCGTGCCGACCATTTACAACTTCCAGGTCGGCGGCGACGTCGGGGGTGGCCTCTTCACTGCTTCGGGCGTTGTCGGCGGCATCCAGATCGCTGGCGGCGTGATGGGCCTCACACTCAACGCCGCACGGCAGCTCGGCAGCTTCGTTGTCGGCGGGCAGACCGGCGTGCAGGAAGTCACCAACCTCAGCCGCAACGCGGGCCAGACGGGCGCCGTGGTTATCCGCACCGGCAGCAGCGGCGTGCCGGGTCATATCGGCCTCTTGCAGTTTGGCGATCTGGTCCGCGGCGACCAGTTCACCCTGCAGACGTCGGCCGGCTCGTTCGTTGACGTGCTGGAAGTGCTCCAGGGCGGCTTCACGCAGCAGCAGGCCACGTTCAACCTCGGCCAGGGGTCGGACATCCGCTTCGCGAGCTTCCCATCCGTGCGACTGGCCAACCCCGGTCAGCAGGACATCGATTACTTCCTGCCGCTGGTGGCCAACACACCGCTGACGCTCACCGACGACTCGGGTGTGACGTTCCGGATCACGGTCACCGGCATCGGCAGCTTCGGCACGCTGCGCGTGGCCCCCGCCGGGCAGCTCGGCGGCGTGATCGTCGGCCGCATCGACGTGACGCTCGCCGGCTCGGGTGACTTGATCATCTCCACAACGTCGGCGGGTTCGCTGGCGCTTGGTGAGATCAACGTGACCACCACGGGCGGCTTCGGCAACGACGTCCGCTTCACCGGCCCCGCGGAGATCGACGTCCGTTCGCTCAACATCAACGGTGTGATCACCGAGCTCAGCAACACGACCCCCGACGGCGACCTGGTCTCCGTCGATGTGGGCGGTGTTCGCCGCGTGAACGTGTTCGGCAGCATCGGCTCAACACGCACCTACATGCTCAGCCCAGACGATGTTGCCATCCGCTTCAACTTGGCTCAGGGCCTCAGCCCGGTGGTCGGATCGCCGATCGGCATCCCCGCGAACCTGATCAACGCCTGGACGGCCGGCACGAACGTGCCGTTTGTCTTCGGCACCGCGGCCAACGACGAGCGGGCGCTCGAAGACAGCGGCTCGCCCATCGACAACATCCTCAACGGCATCGTGATCCGCACGGGCAACGTCGACACGATCACCGCGCGCGGGTCGATCGGTGACGTCATCACCCAGGGCGGCAACGGCGGCACCGGCCAGGGCGGCAACGTCCGCTCGATCATCGCCAACAACGACCGCGTCAACACCACGGGCCGCTTCGAGGGCATCACGGGCTCGATCTTCGTCGGCGAGGTCTTCTCGGTCGACGTCGGCGACGGCGTCCTCGGGCCGGGCTCGACGCCCTTCGCCCGCGCGGGCATCTTCGCGATCGACGACATCGTCACGGTGCGAGCGGGCTTCCGCGTGCAGAACCCGGTGCTCACCGGGGCGCTGTTCATCGCGGGCAACGCCAACGCGGCCCCCAACGACAACAGCCAGGGCATCTCGAACCTCTACATCCGCGGCGCAAGCCTCGATCGCGCGTTCGTGCACGTGGCCAACCTCGACAGCTGGTGGCGCTCGGCCCGTTACGGCGGCGACCGCGTCGAGCCGTCGGGCAGCATCGGCAACGTCACCGTTACCGGCGGCGACGTCACGCGCACGGACTTCCACGCGCTGGCGATCAACCGCATCTCGATCACCGGCGGCCGCTGGGACTCCAGCAGCGCCCAGGCGACGCTCAGCATCGGGTCGATCAACGCCGACAGCTTTGCCAGCAGCCTCAGCGACCGCGACCCACTTCAGTATTACTTCAACCAGATCCGTGCCGGTCTCGACGTCACGACCATCCGCGTCAACAACGTCAACGTCGGCGACATCGAGGACCTGTTCGTCAGCGCCGGGCGGAACAACTCGACCGTCTCGGCCCACAACATCGTGCGCAGCAACATCAGCTTCCGCGGCAACTCCGGCACGTTCACGGTGCGCGGCGACGTCAGGGCCTCGGCCATCGGCTCGGGACGTCTGGCGTCGATGCGCGTGTCCGGCGACATCACTTCCAGCACGATCTCGATCAGCGGCGCAATCCTCTCCTTGACCGCCGGCGGCAGCATCATCAACACCGAGATCGTCTCCAGCGGCCCCGACGGGCGGATCAACACGCTCACGGCCGTAGGCGACATGACCGGCACGGTTACCAGCAGCGGGCCCATCGGCACCGTCCGTACTACGCGCGGCGACATCAACCTCTCCATCACCACGACCGACCCGACCGACGGGAGCATCAACTCGATCACCTCCGGCCGGGACCTGGTGCTCCGCCTTGACCTCGCCGACGGAACGACCGTCAACACCCTGCGGGCGGCACGTCACATCGGCCGCCGCCTGATCGACGGGACCACCCCCGACCTGATCGACGTCCCCGGCGACGTGCGGACCATCATCGCAGGCGGCGTGCTCTACTCCGACGTCCGCGCGGGCGGCACCATCGGCACGGTGACCTCGGGCCGTGCGCTCGCCTATCTGCCCACGGCCGACTACGCGACCGACGCGGTGATCACCTCCTCGGCGCGGATCACCACCGTCAACATCAACGGCGACTTCAACGGGTCGATCGTCAGCTACAGCGGCGGCATCGGCTCGGTGACGATCACCAACGGTTCGTTCCGCGCCGGCGACAGCCAGCGGCTCAATCGCATCGAGGCCCGCGACGGTGACATCTCCTCCGTCAGCATCGTCAACGGGCACCTGCTCGGCGACATCCTCGCGCCGCAGGGCAGCATCCTCAACGTCCGCGTGACCGGCGGCGCTGTCTTCGGTGACATCGGCATCAACCCCACGCTCTTCGCCGCCGCGCCGTCTCAGGCGGGCGTTTCGCTGTCGGAGCGTCGCACGCAGCTCCCGCCGGGGGCAACGCCCACGGTCGGACGCGACGGCCCGATCATCGCGGCCGGCGTCAACATCGGCAACATCACCACCACCGGCGGCATCTACGAAGCCGCGATCTCCGCCGGCCGCACGATCAACTCGATCACGGTCGGGCGCGGCATCGACGATCAAGGCGCGGTCCCCTCGGCCAACCAGGCGACGTTCATCGTCGCGGGTGATCGCATCACCACGCTCACTGTCAACCAGCTCGCGCAGGGCACGTACGTCGGTGCGGGCGTCACGGCGCTCGGCGATAACGCGCAGCCCGGCGGCACCGGTGCCAACGCCGACACCGTCAAGAGCGGCAGCGTGGGCACCGTCAACTTCCGCGGCGGCACCGACGGGGTCACCGTCTCGGCAGGCCTGGTCGCGGGCGCAGACGGCCTCTTCAACACCGTTGACGACATGGTCGCACCCGGTATCAGCGAGGTCTCACGCGTGACCGTCGTCGGCACAGCCAACAACACCGCCGTGCTCACAGACAGCGGCACCCCGACCGTCTCGGCGAATCTCCTCGGCGGCACCAACACCGTCGGCGGCCAGGCTCTGCCCGTCGCCGACGGGTTCGCGCTCGCCGCAGGGGCCATCCCCGGCGTCAACGTCCCCGTGACCAACACCGGCATCATCGTCACCATCGGCGGCCAGCTGCGCAGCGTGGTCTTCACGGGTGCCGGCACCGCGACCTACACCGCGGCGAACATCCCCGGCGTGGGCACGGGCGTGCTCGTCCTGGACGGCTCAACCACCGCCAGCACCCTCACCATCTCGGCTGCGCCCGTCGGATCGGTCTCCGTCGGCAACCTGACGACGATCATCGGGCGCGACGACGCCTCGCTGCGTGCGTTGAACGCGACGGTCGATGTCTCGACGCTTACGACCATTATCGACGGTTCGATCACGACCGTTTCTGCCCGGAACATGACAAACTCGCCCGTGCGCACGGGCCAGAGCCTCGGCAACGTCACCGCGGGTGTCGCCGGCGGCACCACCCCGCTTACGGTCGAGTCCCGCGGCACGATCGGTTCGATCCGCACGCTCGGCGGCATCCAGGCGGGCATCGTCCCCTCCTCTATCCGTGGCCTGTCGATCGGCGCGGTCCGCATCGGCGGCTCGCTGCAGGGCAGCATCAGCAGCCAGCGTGACATCACTTCTGTGACGCTGTCTGGAGCGATGATCAACGGTTCGGGCATCCGAGCCGGATACAACCTCGGCTCGACGACCGTCGACTCGATGTCGACGTCGACGATCTCTGCCGGCGGCAACATCGCCAGCGTCCGCGTCAACGGCAACGTGACCGATTCGGCGATCCTCGCCGGTGTTGACCTTGGCCAGGACGCGAACTTCGGCGGCGTTGGCGTCAACGCGGACCGGGTGAGCAACGGCAACCTCGGCACGGTGACCATCTCCGGCTCGTTCATCCGTTCTGATATCGGTGCCGGTGTCTACCAGGGCGTCGACGGCTTCCTCGGCACGCAGGACGACCTGCTCGGCGAGGGCCGGTCGACGATGGGCAACGTCACCATCACTGGTTCGGCCATCGGCTCGCTGCTCAACACCGAGTCGTTCCGCATCATGAGCAACGGCACGATGGGCAACGTCCGCTCGCAGGGCCTTCCCTTCAACGGCGCTCAGAACCTCGTCGTCGTCAACAACAAAGCCCAGCCCGACCCGCTGCAGGTCACCGGCGTGGACGTCTCGTTCATCGGTGGCGTCTACTTCGCGACCATCATGTTCAACCAGCCCGTCTCGCCCAGCACGCTCAGCGGCGCGCTGAGCATCAGCGAGATCCGCGGGCCCGAGCCGATCGCCACGCTCTTCCCGCTGATCGAGAACGTCGACTACACCGTGACCTACTCAGCTGGTGCCACAAGCGCCGTGGTGCAGTTCAGCCAGAACGTCACCAGCCGCGACCTTGACACCGGCGGCGCAGTCCCCGTCCCAGGCGCCGCGGCAAGCCCCGGCATCTTCCGCTTCACGCTCAACAACGCCGTCCTCCGTGGCCAGACCTCCGCGACGCTCCTCGACGGCGACGGCGACGGTGTGGCCGAGACGCTCGACTCCTGGTCGGAGGACTTTGTGATCGGCGACGCGGGCGACCGCTTCCTGCCGAACGTCGGCATCGCGGGCGATCTGTCGAACATTGACTTCTATGGCCCCGTCAACCTTGACGTGGTCATGAGCCGCAACGCCACGGCCCAGCCCAACACCGCGGACATCAACCGCACCTACCGCATCCAGGGCTTCCTGGGCGACCACCCCGACCACAGCGGCACGTTCTTCCAGCAGGGCAGCGACGCCGATGTCTACGTCATCACCATGCGCGCCGGCCAGATTCTCTCGACCGGCCTCAGCTTCGGTGGCGGCAACGTCTCGATCCTCGCCTGGGACCGCGGCAACATCGGCGATCCGGCCGACGACGCCCTGATCGACCTCACGCAGGCGGGCAACGGCATCAGCAGCCCGCTGACCGACGGCAACATCATGATGCTGCAGGACCGGCAGGTCTTCCTGGTTGTGCTCAGCGTCGGCGACACCGCCCCCTTCCTGCAGCCGCCCGGCCCGGGCCAGCCCCCGGCGATCATCGGCGACCCGCAGGGCGGGCCCGCCACCGTCGTCAACCAGCCGGCAAACGCGGCGATCGGCGCGTACACCCTCAACGTGCGCATCATCGACGACGGCGACAACGGCTTCGCCGGGACCACCCAGTCTGGTAACGGCTCGGTCATCGAGAACGCGCCGCTCCCGTCCGCGTTCGCCGGTGTGGACGGCATCCTGGGCACGCAGGACGACCTCGCCTCGATCACCGTGGGCGAGTTCATCTACCAGCTCAACCCCGGCAACAACAACCGACTCGACGGCAACGGCACGCTCTCGTCACGGTCAGACGACCGGGTCATCGGCGTCAACCCCTACGGGACCGAGCACATCCGCACCGCGGGTGCAGACGGTGTGTTCGGAACGGCCGACGACCTGACCACCATCAACAGCGCAATCGGCGAGATGAACGCCGTCGGCGCAACAGTGGTCAACGCGACCGACCTGGACATCTTCCACCTCAACGGCGGCGCGGCGATCGCGGCCGGCCAGAGGTTCAGGTTCACCCTGCGGGTGAGCGAGTTCGGCGGCGACCTCGGCACGCTCCGCACGCCCCGGCCGACCCCGGGCGGCGGCGTCGGTGTCCAGGGAGGCGACAACCGCGGCGAGGCGCAGTTTGCGCTCTTTGAAACCACGCCCGGCGGCGGAATCAACGCCGGCGCGCTGGTGGCGCAGGCGCCAAACCCCGAGGGTTACCGCGGCACGCCCAACACCATCACCGCCAGCGACGGTTCGACAACCTACGGCTACGACGAGAACGGCGACTTCTACATGGAGATCACGATCCCGCCGTCGCAGGCAAACGGCACGCTCAACGGTGCCTTCTCGCTCTACGTGCAGGGCGCTCACCAGAGCAACTACACCATCGAGGTGCTCAACGTCGGCACGGGCCCCGCGGCGACGGCCCAGAGCCAGAACTTCCTCATCGAGACCAACGGCGGTCTGGTGAACTGGCTCGACGCCTTCGGCACGTCCGTGCTCGACCGCTACAGCGGCTCGGTCAACGCGAACGTCCCCGGGCTCGGTGCGCCGACACGCGAGTACATCCTCAACAGCCTCATCGCGAACCTCAACAGCATCTTCGCCGCGGCGGCGGTCAACGTGGTCATCTCGCTCACCTCGGCCGACTTTGTCGGGCAGTCGTTCAGCACGGTCTTCGTCACCGACTCACTCGAGCCGGCCGACCAGATCAACCAGAACTTCTTCGGGGTGTCCGAACGGCGCGACGTGCTCAACGCCAACCGCAACGACCAGGCGGTTGTCTTCGCTCCGGCGGTCACCGCCCTCGGCAACACCGTCGACAAGGCCGGCATCGACAGCTACGTCCTCTCGCTCACGTCGGCGGTCGCCCAGCGGATGGGCGAGCTGCTCGGCCTCACGTTCGCCCTCGGCGGCGGCATGATCAACGGTCTGCCGGCCAACGCGGGCGCGCTCACCGTCGCTGATCTCAACTACAACACGGCCGACACACGCCTGGCACAGGTGCTCCGCAGCAACTTCATCCTGGGCAACCAGAACGACACGCAGTTGCTCCGCCGCATCTTCCAGCTCACTACCTGATCGATCTGGCCGATGCCCCGTCAAGCACAAGCCCCCCGCTCGCGGGGGGCTTTTTCAATGGCGGTCGCTTGTCGGTCGATCGCAGGCCGCACGGTAAGGGGTCGCGCCGGTCACGCCGGCAGCGAGTCGACGACCCTGGCAAGCCTGGTTACAACGACCTCGGTACGTGCTGTCACATCCCGGGCGTTCCCGGCCGCGCGGTTGGCCTGATCGGTCGCGGCGGCGAGGGCCTGCGTCAGGCTCGCCCGCGAGCGATCGGCCTGATCGACGAGCGCCCTGAGCTGGGCAACGCTAGCCTCTGCCCGTGTGTTCTCGGCCGCCATCTGACCGAGCAGCTTCTGCAGGTGCGAGGTGTCGGGCACCGGCCCGCTCGGCTGGACCGGCTGGCTGGACGTGCGGGGCTTGAACTCGATCAGCCGGGCCTCAACCTGCACCAGCTTGCGTTCGGCCGACCCCACGAGATTCATGACCGCCTCGGTCGAGCCGTGCTCAGCGCGCCGGACGGTCTCGGCGGCGGCGAGCGCCGCCGCGTCAAGCCGCGCGGCCAGTTCATCGGTCCGTGCCGCCAGCATCGCCTGCGCCCCGTTTGAGGCAGCCTCGATCCCCAGCCTTGTGGCCTCCGCGGCCTGCGCAAGCCGCTCCGCATCGGCCAGGCGCTGGTCGATGGAGGCGAGCGCACGAGTGACGGCCTCCGAGCGTCCCTGGTGGCGAGCGGCGGTCTCGCGCAGCGCCGTCTGCGCCTGCGAAGCCTCCGCCGCGGCGGCCCTCAGTGATTCCGCCTGCTGCGCGGCCTCCTCGATCAGCCGCCTCAGCGCCCCTGAATAGTCGTTGAAGGCCTCGCGATCGATCACCCTTGGAGAAAGAAAGACATCGGCCACCGCGTCGACCCCTTGCCGTGCATGTGCGTGATCGGTCTCGGGCATGTTGCTCCGCTCCTTGCGCAGGTGCAAAGTGAACTCGCGGTATCGGCAACTGTTGCGCGTGGGCTGCAGATTCGGCGCGACCGACCCCGCGGCCTGTCCCGGCCTACCGGGCCTTGCCGGGTGCAGACTTCAGGCGATCGGGGCGCACGCGGAACCGCCCGCCGGTGATCCGGGCGAGGGGGTGTAGATCGAGCTTGGCGGTCTGCAGGTCTCCGTGCCAGACCGCACCGGGCCCCATCACGACCATCGGCGCCGCCGCGTGCGCGGTGCGGACTTCGCCCTCGACCAGCAGCCCCATGCCCGCCTTGAGCACCTCAACCTGAAACCTTCCACCCCTGCGGATCACCACCGAGCCGCAGGTCTCAACACGACCGTGAATCTGTGAGCCGGTGACGACAACATCATCGACGCGCACACGCTTGTAGCAGTTCGGACAGGTGAGCACCTGCGCCGCCCCCGGCACGATGAACGGGCCAGCGCAATGAACGCACCGCACCGTCCGATCGGCGTAGAGGTTGAAGAGCTTGCCGGGGCTGAACCAATTGAGCCAGGACATGGGTGTTCGTCTTGGGGCGGTAAAGGGTCTCGATGGAGCGTCAGGGGCACGGGGGGTGCGCCTCAGCATTGACTAGCAGCGCGTGTGCCGCGGGCAACGGGCACTTTGTGCGCAGCGGGCGATTGAGCGAGCGCTCGGATAGGACAAGGCCCGGCATCGCCGCCGGGCCTTGTCTGGAAGGAGAAGTCAGTTGAATGCCGGAGCGAGTGGGGGGCTTACGACTCGACGCCGACCTTGGGCTTGTTGAAACCAGCGAGCTTTGCTTCCAAGCCCGCGAGCGTTGCCTCCAGGCCGTTCTCGCTTCCGCCGAGCTTCATGCGGGGCTTGCCGTTGGTCGTCGTCGGTGCGATCTCGTCCATCTTGGCGTTGCGGACCGCCTCGGTTCCGACGGAGCAGTTGCCGCTGAAAGAGGCTCCCTCAGCGACGATGAGCTTTGCGGCGGTGATGTCGCCCTTGATGCGGGCGGTGGTGTTGAGCTCGAGCCGCTCGCGCGCCAGCACATTGCCCTCGACGGTGCCGTCGACGGTGATCGCTGCGCCCTCGACCGACGACTTGCAGATCGCGCCCTCGCCGATGTGCAGGCGCCCCTGGGAGAGCACCTTCCCCTCGACGGTGCCAAGGATGAGGCCCGCGTTCTGAATGATGATCTCACCGCGAACCTGGGTATCGGCGCTGATGATCGTCATCTGTGGGGTGGCGTCGGACATGGGGTCTGCTCCTTGCTTGCTTTGATGGGTGGTCAGGGCGGCCCGGTGGGCTGCATGATTATTGAGCGTGGTCGCGCGATACTTGCGCGTCTGCCGACATTTATCGGCAAGTCGCCGGGAATGCTCCGCATTTTGATCGGCCGGGGGGTTGGTGGGCGTTCGGGCGATGGGCGTCCCGCCGCACGGCGTAGACTGGTGGCGATGCCCCGCCGACCAAGCAAGCCCACGCCCCCTCCGCCCGAGGGAGTTGTCCGCCTTCAGCGCCTGATGGCCGATTCGGGCGTGGCCGCCCGACGCGTGTGCGAGCGCATGATCGAGGAGGGGCGTGTTGAAGTAAACGACCAGGTCGTCACGCAGCTGCCGGTCTTTGTGGACCCGTTCGCCGACAAAGTCACGGTTGACGGGCGCGAACTGGCCAGGGCGCGTCGGCGCAGCGCCGCGGCGGTACGTGCGGGTGCTCGCCCGGAGATGACGCGCCAGGTCTACGTCATGGTGAACAAGCCGCCGCGCGTGCTGACGGCGGTGAGCGACCCGACGGGTCGGGCGACCGTGACCGAGCTCGTGAAGTACCCCTCGCCCGTTCGGCTGTTCCCGGTCGGTCGGTTGGAGTGGGAGGCCGCGGGCCTGGTGCTCATGACCAACGACGGCGAACTGGCGAACCGGCTCACGCACCCTCGCTACGGTGTCGACCGCGTCTTTGAGGTACAGACCAAGGGGTTTGTCGATCCCGGGTTCGTCGCGGACCTTGAGAAAGGGCTGAACCTCAAGGCGCAGCGGGCGGCGCGTGAGGTCGGCAAGCGAGCCTCGCCGATTACCGTGAAGATCGCCGGCCGCTCGCACGGCGATGACCGCGTTTCGGCGAAGACCTCGCTCCACGCGACGGTGAAGCCGGGCGGGACCACCAAGCTGATCGACCTGTTCGGCGAGGCGGGCGTGAAGGTCGCCAAGATGATCCAGGTCTCGCTCGGGCCGCTGAAGCTCGTTGACGTGAAGCCCGGCCAGTGGCGCATCCTGGAGCGGCACGAGGTGCAGGCGCTCAAGAAATTGACCGTCGCGAAGTCGGACGCTGCGACCCAGGCCCGCGGGAAGGGCCCAAGGTCGGAGGGAGGGGACCGTGATCGTTGAGGGCCGGAGCGAGGGACTGGCGCACTTCATCCGTCGGTGGGCCGCAGCGATCGGCGAGTGGCTGGGGCACCGCGCAATCCCGCCGATGGCCGCGGCGCTCGCGTACCGGACCGTCTTCTCAATCATCCCGATCTTCATCATCGGTCTGGTGGTGCTGCAGCGGTTCATCAACAAGCAGAGCGTGGTGGACGATCTGTTCGGGCGGATCATGTCATGGCTTGGCGTTTCGCAGATCTCCGTGAACGCCGACGAGGCGATGAAGATCGACTCCGTGCTCCGCCAGCTCGCCGGCTCCCTTGACAAGCTGAGCTTCACGGGGATCGGGATTATCTCCGGACTGACGCTGATCTACGCGGCGATCTCGCTGCTGATCGAGCTGGAGAACTCGTTCAACCGGCTCTACAACGCGCCGCGCGGCCGGTCGTTTGTGCGCCGCGTCATGCAGTACTGGCTGCTGATCTCGCTCGGGCCGGTGCTGCTGGCGGGCAGCTTCTTCGTCGCCGAGAAGGTGACCGGCGCGACCGGGGCGATCGAGGGCGGTTGGCTCCTGCAGACGGCCGGGTTCCTCAGCAGCGTGGCTATCTCAACGCTGGCGCTCTGGCTGCTCTACATGACGATCCCCAACGCGCGCGTGCGGGCGCTCCCGGCGCTGCAGGGGGCGGTCGCGGGGGCGGTCGCGCTGGAAGCGGCCAAGTACGGCTTCCACGTTTACCTTGAGCGGGCAGCGCTCAAGTCGCTCTACGGCTCGATGGCGCTGATCCCGCTCTTCCTGCTGTGGGTCTACATGACCTGGGTGGTGGTGCTGACGGGCCTCCGTGTCAGCTACCTGATCCAGAACGGCCGTCGAGTAACGCTCCTGCACCTGGCCTCCGGAACGCGCGGCTCAGCCTTCATCGATCCGTCCTACGCGCTGTCGGTCGCGTGCGACGTGGCCGCAGCGTTCGCGGCCGGCAGGTCGAGCGGCGTGGAAGGGGTCGGCGAGCGTATCGGCATGACCGATCAGGCCGTCCGCCAGATGTTGGAGCGGCTGACGCAGGACGGGGTGCTGGTCGAACTGCAGACCGGCGGTGCGGAAGGCCGGCAGCGATGGGTCCTCGCTCGCCCCGCAGAAAAGATCGCTGTTGCAGCGGTGCTGCGGAGCGGCTTTGCCGCCGTTGGCGGCGCGGTTCCGCGAGAGGTCGCAGCGATGCGGGCGGCGCAGGTCGCCGCGGCCGGCGAGCGGACGCTCGCGGATGAACTGGCCGAAGCGGTTGCAACGCCCCCGTTGCGACCCGCCGCCCTGCGAGCGGGGGAAGAGGACGTATCGCCTGTACCTTCACCCGGCAACGATGAACCAGGCGGTGCGGATGCTGAAGGGAAGCCGGGCGGGGTCGGCGTATGATCGGTCGGCCGGCCCGGACTGCCCGGCCCGCAGGAGAACGCGATGGGTCTTGAAGCGGCTTTGCCAGTTGACGGGTTCGTGACAACACAGCTGCGACGCATCATCAATTGGGGGCGCCGCAACAGCCTGTGGCCCATGCCGTTTGCAACGGCCTGCTGCGGTATCGAGCTGATGGCGACCGCCAGCAGCCGGTACGACCTGGCACGCTTTGGGTCCGAGGCTGTGCGGTTCTCGCCGCGACAGGCGGACCTGCTGATCGTGGCGGGGCGCGTGAGCATCAAGACGATGCCCGTGCTCCAGCGGATCTACCTGCAGATGAGCGAGCCCAAGTGGGTGATCTCGATGGGGGCGTGTGCAAGCACGGGCGGCGTGTTTGATACATACGCGGTCGTGCAGGGTGTTGACCAGTACATTCCCGTAGACGTCTACGTGCCCGGCTGCCCGCCGCGCCCCGAGCAGCTGATGGAGGGGATCATGGCCATCCAGCGCATCATCGACAACGAGGGCATCCCGCCGCGGTTTCAGGGTGGCAAGCGTGTCGGGCTAGGCATCGCGCTGCAGCCGTCGGCGCACGAGGTACGCCCGCAACCTGTCGGCCTTGGGTGAGCCTGCGCGGTACCGATGGGTTATGAAAACGCCGGCCCAGGGGGCCGGCGTTGTTTGTCTGTGCGGGATCTTGATGGATTACTTGATCGGGGGCAGGTCGGCCGGGGGCTGAGGGATATCGGCAGGCTTCATGTCCGCGGGCAGTTCCGGGCTCGGACGCGTGAAGAGGTCGAGCCTGCACGCGCTCGCCGGCGGCACGTTGAACGTGTGCCTGTCCTCGAGCGGCGGGTTCCATCGCGTGATCGGATAGAAGAGCCAGACGCACTGATCGGGCGTAGCTGATCCTGGGTCGCCCTTGCCCTCATGGAAGCGGACGTGCAGTTTCTGGTCTACCGGGATCTCCCAGGTGTAGAGCACTTGATCGGTGCGCAGGTCACGCAACACCACCGTCTGCGGCATGGTCGCCGTGCTGGGGTAGTTGAACTCGTCGTTGGACGCCATCGGATTGCCGGGCGAGAGATACCCGCACCCGCTAAGGAGGGAAAGAGCTAGCGTCGTAGCGGCGGCAAAGGGCGTTGAGAGCGGACGCAGACGGGGCATGACGGTCTCCAAAGAATCTGAAAGTCAAACCGGGTAAGGGCCGCGATGACACGGCCGGGGTAGTCTATCGGTCAGGGGGCTATGGGGCGTGAGCGATCGGGCGCGGTTCGGTGCTATGTTCGGGATATGATCGGAAGCAGAGAAGTAGTGCGCATGTACGGAGGTCAGGACCGATGGCACGTCGCAGGCGACTCGAAAGTTCGGTAACAGAACAACCAAGGCGCGATCTTCCGGGTCGCACGCCGCGAGCGGTGGCCATGCCGAAGCGCCGGGCGAAGGCAGCGCCACAGGTCGAACGCGCGGGCTCGCAGCCCGACGACTCGCTCCCGCCGATTGTGCGGATCGGGCACGGTTGGGACTTGCACCGCCTCGAGCCGATCGCGCCGGTCGGCGGAGGGCGTCCGATGGTCATCGGCGGGGTTCGAATCGAGAGTGCGGGCGGGAAGGGCCCCGTCGCCCACAGCGACGGCGACGTGCTGCTCCACGCGGTGACAGACGCAATCCTCGGCGCGCTCGCGCTGCCCGACATCGGGCAGATGTTCCCGGACAAGAGCCCACGCAACGAGGGCCGTGCCTCAACGGAGTTTCTCGTCGCGGCGGTCGCGAAGGCGGCTCGCGCTGGGTACGCCGTTGGCAATCTTGACTGCACGGTGATCTGCGAACGCCCGAAGATCGGGCCGGTGAAGGCCCAGATCAGGCGGAACCTGGCTCAGGCGCTCGGCGTCCCGCTCGGCCGGGTAAACGTGAAGGGAAAGACGCACGAGCGTGTCGACGCCGTGGGAGAAGGGCGAGCGATTGAGGCGCACGCGGTGGTCATCATGGTTCCACGCAAGAAGAGCTAGGGTTTGTCGGCACGCCCGACGAACGACCTTCGCCGGACCGCATCACCCAGCGCGGGCCACGCGGCGAGTGCGCACATCACCGTGCGCACGCAGTGCGCGCGGAAACCGGGCCACACCTCGGCCTTTGGTCGGCGCAGGCACGCGACCACCGCGTCGGCGACGCGCGAGGGTGGCTGCATGATCCAGTCGGGCGACTTGCGTGTACGCTCGGTCCGTCCCGAGGAGGCGAGCATGGCCTGCGAGAACTCTGTGCGCGTGCCGATCGGGTGCACGCTTGAGACCTCCACGCCTTTGCCCGCCAGCTCGATGCGCATCGCGCGGGCAAGGTGGTGCTGTGCCGCCTTGCTGGCGCTGTATGCGCCACCCCGCGGGACCGGCATCAGCGCCAGGCACGACGAGCACCAGAGGACATGCCCACGCCGCGGACCATTGTTTCTCAAGAGCCGCTCAACGGCCGGGAGGACGATGTTCAGCGAACCGAACAGGTTGACCTCGAACATGCGGCGCAGCTCTTCCGGCGGCATCAGGTGCACCGGCTGTTCGGCGCCGTAGCCCGCGTTGGCGAAGACGCTGTAGAGCCCTCCGTGGTCGACCGCTGCCCGCTCCACGAACTCCGCGCAGGCCTGGGGGGCGGCCACGTCAAGCAGGCAGACGGTGGCCCTGCCCCCGGCGGCGCGGATCCGTCCCGCCAGATCCTCAAGCCGGTCCAATCGCCTGGCCCCCAGCGCGACGGGCATTCCGGCCGCCGCACAGGCCAGCGCAGTCGCCTCGCCGATCCCGCTTGAGGCACCGGTGATCGCGATCGGTCTGCCCCGCAGGTCGTTGCTCATGGTGCATTGTTGCGGGCCTGTCCGGCCGGCTCAGTCCACAACAAGGTCGCGGTACTGCCCCTTTGACTGTTGCTTCGAGCGAGAGGTGAGCCACGAGAGCTCGGGCGAGCGTGAGTAGAGCGCCTCGCCGGCGTATGTGCCCGCGCCGAGCCCGACGTAGACGATCATGCGCAGCAGGAGCAGCCAGCGCGAGGTGTCCGGGCCGACCGGCCAGATGTTCTTGGTGAGCATCACGATCGCGCCCATGACGAGCACCGCTGCGCAGACACGGGTGACCGACCTGCGCGTGGGCCCGTCGAGGATCGGTTCGTGGGCGGGGCAGAACCGGCGCTTGGCAAGGTACATCAGCACGCACGTCTGCAGCACGGCCGTCACGCTCGTCGCCCAGGCGATCGCGGCCTCACGCAGGAACCAGATGCCCACGATGTTGAGGAAGAAGTTCGCAACCACCAGCGCGAGCGAGACGCGTACCGGGGTGATCGTGTCCCCCTTTGCGTAGAAGGCGCGGGTGAGGAGCTGGTTGAGCGAGAACGCCCAGACCGCGGGCGCAAGCCCCAGCAGCACGGCGGCGCTGCGAGCCAGATCGCTCTCGTCGAAGCCGCGGTCCTTGGTGATCGAGAAGAGGAGGCGTGTTACGTCGTTGCGAATCAAGACCAGGCCGAGCGACGCCGGCAGGCCGATAAAGAGCGACAGCCGCAGGCCACGCCGCAGCGTGTCGAGGAACAACGCGCGGTTGTCGGCTGCACGTGCGAGCATCGGGAAGGCGGCCGTTGCGACGGCAACGCCGAAGACACCGAGCGGGAACTGGTAGATCAGGCTCGTCGACCGGAGGATGATGTTCGACTTTACGTCGAGCGGGTAAGTGAAGCCCAGCAGAGTCTTGCCGACCCAGATCGGGTACATCGTGATGGAGAGGTCGACGAACGAGCTGATCTGGAGCCCGCCGAGACCCACCATCACCGGGATGAAGGTCTTCAGCATCCGAACCGCCGCGGGCCTTGCCGCCTCGCTGTCACGCTGCCATGCGAAGTGCTTCTTCAGAAGGCGGCTGAACCAGTAGCACTGCGCGAACGCGGAAAGGACCGTTGCGATGGCCAGCACGTACGCCACCATTGCGTCGGCGGCCTTGCCGGTTACAACGTAGTAGATGCACACGACGGAGATGAACGCGTTCATGAAGAACGCGCCCGTCATCGAGGCACCGAACCGCCCGTGCACCTGGAGCATCGCCGAGAGGATCGCCGCCATGCAGATCGCGGGCATGAACGGGAACATCACCATCATCAACTGCAGCGACGTGCGGCGTGACTCGTCGTAGGGGAGCACCACAAGCAGCAGCAGCAGCACGAACTCGACGACGACCGCCGTCATCGAAGTCACCCATGCCAGCCGTACCAGCGTGTAGGTGGCAAGCTTGTCGGCTTCTGTGTGGTCGCGCCTGCACGTCAGCGCGTACTCTGGGATAAACGCCGCCGAGAGCGCTCCCTCGCCGAACAGACGTCTGAAGAGGTTGGGCACTTGGAAAGCCGCGGCGAAGGCCGATCCGAGCGCCGTTGCGCCGAAGACCTGCACCACCAGGACATCCCTGAGCATGCCGAAGAAGCGAGAGGCGAGCGTTACAAGGCTCGCCGCTCGCACCGCAGCGCCAAGGCCCGGTTGTATAGCCGCAGCCCGGACGGACGTTCCCTCTTTCGAGGGACCAGTCGGCTCAGGCTGTTGGGGCGTGTCAGTCACAGAGAGGCTCAGGTATCGGCATATCCGCGGTGGGAGGCACTACACGGGCAAAGAATCGTCATCGAGCTCGAGGGTCATGCCGGATGACCCCGTACACGGCGAGCCCGCAAAGAACGCCAAAGCAGTCCGCGCCCCAGTCGTCCCACGCGGCCGAACGCTTCAGGATGGGGATCGACTGGAGAAGCTCAGTCGCTCCGCCGTACGCGGCGCCAGCCGCAAGCGCCAGCAGAGCGATTCGCAGGCGCTGCTTCGAGCCAGCGGGGTTCCAGAGGCACAGCAGGAACGAGAACAGGCCGAACGTCAGTCCGTGGATCACCAGATCGGGGCGGGGGATGACCTCGGGCACAGTGAGGTTGGGCCAAAGCAGGGCGACGGTCAGCACCAGCACATAGACGAAGAACAGCCGCCGCCAAAGGTCCGATCGCCACGGTGCGGTATTCGCGGGTTGCCGTTCCACTTAGGCGGTCACCGCGGGCTGGCCGGGGATGGTGACTTGCGGCTTTGCCACGGCTGGTGCAGGCTGGGCTGAGCGTGCCTGGTTGTTCCCGGCCGAGCGGAGCGCGTCGAGCCCGGCGACCATCGACTCGGCGAGCAATCGGTAATCCTCGGCACCTGCGCAGTGGGGGGCGTACTCGAAGATGGTCTTGCCAAAGCTCGGGCACTCGGCGAGCTTGATGTTCCGGCGGGCCGCCGGCTTGAACACCTTGGCGTCGGCGTAGGTCGCACCGGACCCGCGGGCCTGCTCAAAGAACGCCTCGATGTCGGCGACAACCTCGCGTGCGTGCGTCGTCGAGTTGTCGTGGGCACAGACGATCACGCCGCTGACGCGCAGGGCAGGGTTCACTCCTTGCGACACCAGCGCGACGGTCTCGAGGAGCTTGCCGACGCCTTGCAGGGCCAGGAAGTGGGCCTGCATCGGGATCAGCACCTCCCGCGCCGCCGCGAGCGCGTTCAGGGTGAGCACGCCCAGCGAGGGCGGGCAGTCCATCATGATGAAGTCGAAGCGATCCCCCCATTGGGCCAAAGCGGCCGAAAGCCGGGTGAGCCGGTCTGGAGCGCTGGCCAGCTCCGTTTCAACCGCGGCGAGGCTGGTCTCGGCGGGGATGAGCACCAGGTTGGGCCGGGTCTCGCGGGCGACTGAGTTCAGCGGCGTTGAAGGGTCCAGCAGCAGGTCGTAGGCGGTTGCCTCCCCATCGGCTACGGTGACTCCCAGGTGGAGCGTTGCGTGGGCCTGCGGATCAAGGTCGATCAGCAGCACGCGGCGGCCGCGGAGGGCGATGCCGGCGGCAAGGTTCACCGCTGTGGTCGTCTTGCCAACGCCCCCCTTCTGGTTCATCAGAGCGATGGAGCGGTTGAGGGTGGGTAGCTTGGCGCCTCCGTGCATGGCGCAAGTATACATGGTGCGGGCGCCCGTCATTTTCCGGGCAATCCTCGGTTTCACGCGGCGTCGGGGGTCGGGCGTTTGCCCGTGGCCGCGAGTTTCTTGGCCTGCTCTTCGAAGACCTTGCGGCGGGCGGATTTGGTCGCGATGACCCCGATAAAGGAGGCCAGCACGATGACGATCAGGTACGTAACGCGCGCCCGCTCGAGGGTCATCACAACCCCGAGGATGGCAAAGCCCAAGGCCATCGCGTAAAGCACCAGCGCCGCCCCCTTGACCCCCAGCGAACGCTTGAGCATGTGGTGCAGGTGCTGGTCATCGCCCTCTGAGAGCTTCTTGCCCGAGAGCTTGCGGCGCACGATCGCCAGCGACGTGTCGATGATCGGCACCGCGTAGATGACCACGCCCGCAAGCACGAGGCTGGTCTGCCCGGTGTCGCCCAGCGAGAGCACGATGACGATCGTGACGTAGCCCAGCAGCAGCGACCCCGCGTCTCCGAGGAATATCGCCGCCGGGTTGAAGTTGTGCGGCAGGAACCCCATGCACGCGCCGATCAGGGCCATGCACAGCACGATGCGGGCGTGGTCGAACACGCCGTCGTCTGAGGCCGCCATTCCGAGCGCGACGACCAGCAGCCCCATGCCGGCGATCGCGGTCACGCCCGAGAGGAGCCCGTCGAGCCCGTCAACCAGGTTGCTGGCGTTGCACGCCCCCAGCACGGCGATCGCGATCAGCGCTGTGCCGACCCAGTAGACTGGCTTGAGCGGTACACCCCAGACGACAAACTCAAGGTCGGGGTTGTGCAGGAGCGTGCCGATCGGGCTGAGGATCTGCCCCGCGAGCTTTGTGCCGATCTCGCTGTAGGCGATCATCGCCGCGCCGAAGAGCTGGCCACCGACCTTCTGCCAAGGTGAGATGTTGGCCACGTCGTCGATCAGGCCGACGATCATGATCATCGTCATCCCCGCGAGCACGTAGTAGGGGACGTGGGGGATGTCGCCGGCAAACTTGGAGGACGCGTGGTACTGAATGAGCCCGAACCGCGGGCCCACGTACGAGAAGGCGATCGCCGCCAGCAGGCCGATGAACACCGCCAGCCCGCCGAGATAAGCGACGGGGAACTTGTGGTTCTTGCGCACCTCGTCTGGGCGGTCGATAATCCCGTAGGCGATCGCGAAGCGGCGGCACAGCGGCGTAACCAGCAGCGTCACCATGAACGCGACGAGGAACACCGGCATCGAGCCGTGGAAGATCTCCAGACGTTCAGCCCAGGACGCGTTGAGCGCCTCCACCTGGAGCGGGTCAACGGCGGTCTGCGGCAGGTCGCTCGGGGCGCCTGTCAATGGTTGGATGGACTGTGCGAGTGTCAGGATCACCGTGTCTGGCTCCCGGCGTCTCCGCCGCGGCCGCTGGCTTGGCTGCGCAGGGCGCGTTGGTTAGTCTGGATGTGCTCGGCGATGTCGCGGATGGTGCGCTCCAGCGGTATCGTCGGCGTGAAGGCGATGGCGTCTTGAATGCGTCGCAGGTCTGGGCGTCGTCTTCGGAGGTCCTCAAACCCAGGGCCGAACGCCTGATCGTACGGAACGTGCTCGACGACCGAGCGGGAACCGAGCGCGGTGATCACCGCGCGGGCGAGGTCGGCGATGGTCACTTCAACGTCAGAACCGAGGTTGAACACCCTCCCCGCATAGGCCGCTGAACCCACCAGTTTGTGCAGCGCGGGCACTACATCGCGGACATCGCAGAAGCACCGCACCTGGGTGCCGTCTCCGTGCACCCGCAGGGGCTTGCCCTCCAGCGCCAGCTCCACAAACCGCGGCAGCACCATGCCGTAGTCGCCTACCTGGCGCGGCCCGACCGTGTTGAAGAACCGCACGATCACCGCCGGCAGTCCGTGCTCGCGGTGGTGGGCGAGGGCCAGGTACTCGTCGATCGCCTTGGTCGCGGCGTAGGACCAGCGGGCCTTGGTGGTCGGGCCGTAGACAACGTCGTCATCCTCGGAAAACGGTGTGCGTTCACTCTTGCCGTAGACCTCGCTGCTGCTGGCGATCAGCACCGTCGCCGGGCCCCCGCCCGGGCCGTGGCCACGGCAGAAACGCAGCACTTCGGCGGTCTGGAACACGTTGGTCTCGATGCACTCGATCGGTCGATCGACCACCAGTTGAACGCCAACGGCCGCCGCGAGGTGGACGACACGATCAAAGGTGCTCGAACGCAGGCCGCCGGTCAACACGGCCGAAAGATCGCCCTCGATCAGGGTCAGCCGCGGATGGCCCGCGACCGCGGCGAGGTTCTCGTTACGCCCGGTTGAGAAGTCGTCAACGACGGTGACGGCATCACCGGCCGCCAACAGCCGTTCGACAAGGTGTGAGCCGATGAAGCCCGCGCCGCCGGTGACCAGCGTGCGAGCTCCGGAGGAGGCGTTGTCTCGGGTTGGCGGCGTTGCTGGTGCGGTCACGGAGGGATGGTAACAGGCGGGAAAAAAAACGCGGGCCCGTGCGGGCCCGCGGCTGTGTGTTCTTGGGCCTCGGGTCGCTCTCAGGCGCCCGTGGCCTGGTACTCCTGGGCGGCGCGGATGTTCTTGGCCATGTACCCGGTGCCCATGGGCGGCACGCGGTTGACCAGCACGCCAAGGAACTCGGCGCGGGCCTCGCTGAACGTGTCACGCAGTCGAGCGATCAGGCCGCGCTTCTCGCCCAGGGCCCGCACGACCAGCAGCGTGCAGTCGACGCGGTTTGCAAGTCCCATCGCGTCGCCGGCGATCGCGGCGGGGGCGGCGTCGAGGATGACGACGTCGTACTTGCCCGAGGCCTCCTGGATCACCTGTGACATGAGCTCCGTGCTGAGTCGCTCGGGGGTTGCGCGGTTGGCGGCCGTGCCCGCCGCGAGCAGGTGCAGGTTGGGTGAGCTTGTCGCCTGGATGGCGGTGTCGAGGGTCGCCTTCTTCGCGAGCACTTCGCCGAGGCCGGGGCCCTCACCGAGCTTGAAGACGCGGTGGAGCGAGGGGCGACGGAAGTTGGCGTCGATCAGCAGCACGCGCTGCTCTGCCGCCGCTGCGCCGATGGCGAGGTTCGCCGCGGCGCTTGTAGCGCCCGACTGGGGCATGCCGCTGCAGACCAGCAGGCTCTTGTAACCCGCGGCGGTCATGCGTTTGGCGATGTTGGCGCGTGCCTGGCGGTAGGCGTCGGCTACGGCGCCGGTGGGGGCGTCGCGCAGCGCCGTCTCGGGCGTCGGGCGGGTCGGGTCGGCGTCCACCGTGGGCACACCGCCGACGAGGCGTGTGCGTGGGATGGAGTTGATATCGGCCGGGCCCTTGACGCGCTGGTCGAGCAGTTCACGCAGGAAGAGCACGCCGGCGGTGAGGCCGAACGTAAAGACGATGCCCAGAGGGACCATGACCTCCATCTTCGGGAAGAAGATGGTGTCGGGCGCCTGCGCGGGTGTGAGGATGCGGATTCGGTCGATGCGGTCCTGCGCGGTGACGTTGACGGTCAGGTTGATGGCGCTCAGGGCGCTCTGCACCTCTGAGAGCTGAGTCTGCAGGCGCTCTCGGTCCTTGTCGGCCTGGTCAAACTTGGACAGGACGCGCGAGATCTCCTGCTTGCGGGCGAGGGCGTCGTTGTAGCTTGTCGTGAATGTGGCGAGCTGGCTGCTGGCCGACTCGCTTAGACGCTTGGCGCGGTCCACTTCGCCGTCGAAGAGCTTGCGCAGCTGGGTGTTGCGCGTCTGGGCGAGCTCGTTGACGAGGGCGTCAAGGCTCGCCTGCTCCTGGATCATTCGCGGGTGCTCCGCCCCGAGCCTCGAGCGCAGGCTGTCGACGTACGCCCTGGCTTGCGCGACGCGGTTCTTGAGCTCAACAACGACCTGGTCACGCTCGACGGCGTCCTTGAGCTCGTCGGGGAAGCTGTCGGGCCCAAGGGCGCGGATCTCCTCGTACTGCTTGAGCGTTGAGAGCGCTGACTCGCGTGCGCCGAGCGCGTCGGCGATCTTGCGGGTGGCCTCGTCGATGCTGCGGTCGGCCGCGGGGCCCTTGACCGACCGGAGGTCGTCGATCTTGTAGTCGATCATCATCTTGTCGCGGTTCGCGTCTGACCGCTGGATCTCAGCCCTGAGGTCGTTCTCGCGACGCTCCAGCGGGCCGCGCTGCTCGATGCCGATCGCGGCGGAGAGGTTGCGCCAGTCCTTCCAGAACGAGTCGTGCACGGCCTTGGCGATCGCGGCGGAGTCTTCCGGGGACTGCGTTGTGACCGTCAGGCGGATCAGGTTGGTGCCGTAGATCACGTTGGCGTTGGCGATCTTCTTGAGCTGCTTGAGCCCCTTGGCGAAGTCGACCTTGCCGTTGGAGTCGGTGGTCCAGCGCTGGCCCCACTTGGTGTCGCGCTCGAACACGGGCGAGCTGTCGACCAGCGACTGGCGGAGCACGCGGTCAGAGTTGAGAACGGTCGACTGCGTGAGCAGGAACCGCTCCATCTCGTCTTTGTCCTGCATCGGGTACTGCGACTTGGTGGGGTCCTGCTGCACGCTGAGGCACTGGTATACGACGTCCGTCCTCCAGGACGGGTAAACAAACTTCCAGACCTCGTTGGCGATCAGGCCGACCACCGCGCCGACCACCAGCGCGCCCGCCAGCGTCCACTTGTGCCTGCGCAGCAGCTTGAGGGGATCGATTGGGGCCATGCCCAGCGGGGCATGGACGGGCACCGCGGGTTGCCGCGCGGCGGAGACAGGGCGTGCTGCGGGGATGCTGCTCATAGCGATTCCTTCAAAGTTCGGTCGGCGCGATCGGCGGATGGGCCGTCCGGCAGGGGTCTGTACGTAACATAGTCGGTCAGATCAGGGGTTCGGCTTCATTCTCTTGCCGATCTCTTCAATGTCGAGGTGGTAGTTGGACTTTACGCGGGCGTCGGTGGCTTCCAGCGATGTCAGTTCTCGGAACAGGTCATCGGCAGCTTGCCGGTCACCCTTCTTGAGCTTCACCTCAATCATGTGAATCAGTGGCATTGTGCGGGTGACGGGGTCGTTGGCGGCACCGAGAGCGCGGTTCAAGGTCTCCTCCGACTTGGCGGTATCGTCGAGGAGGAGTTGGATCGCCCCGAGGGTGTCGAGGATGTTGGGGTTGTTAGGGTCCTTTGCGGCTGCCTTGAGCGCCCGGGGCAGCGCCTCCGCAGGGCGGTTGAGGCCCTTGGCGAGGATGAACGCCATGTTGTTGTTCAGTTCTGTGCTGTCTGGGTCAAGCTCGAGGCCGGTCTGGAAGGCCCTCACTGCTCGCTCGTAGTGCCGGTTCACCTCGGCGGTGTTGTTGGGCTTCTTGGCGGCGTTCACGCCGTCGATATAGGCGTTGGCGCCCAGTGTGCTGGCCGCGCCGATGGCCGCGGCCGTGTTTGAGCTCCTTGTGAGTGCATCCAGATCGGCCATGGCACCGTCGCGAAGGGTTGCGTCGCCGAGGCGGGCGCGGAGGATCGTCAGCGTGAAGATGTCCGGCCAGCCGCTGGCGGGACGGACCTCGTCGAGCATCTGGCCCGCAAGCTTCATGTCGCCGCTGAAAGCGCGGCGCAGTTCATCGATGATGACAACCCCCGACTGCGTCTCGTTCAGGTTCACCTTCGGGTCGGTGACGACCGAGCGCAGGTCGTTCAGGGCGTCGGCCCGGCGGTCCTGCCGCAGGCTGAGGGACATACGCGAGAGGCGGGACATCGGTTCGGAAGCGGTGCCCATGGCGGGGTCGTTGATGACGGCCAGCGCCTTATCAAGGAGCGTGCGGTCCTTCGGGCTTGAAAGGTCATAGGCGCCGATGTAGGCATCGGCGAGGGCCTTTCCGGTGTCGGGCCCCTTGCGGATCTTCCAGGCTTTCTCGTACTCGAGCGCCGCGCTGCGCTGGTCGTTTGCCCGCTGCAGGATGACGCCCTTGACCAGCGGCCAACGCGTGTTGAGCGGGTCGGCCTTGATCGCCGCGTCGAGCGCATCCATGGCTTCCTTCGGCCGGTTCTGGCTCATGAGCTGCTGCACCTGCTCGTTGCGGAGCGCGGCGCTGTCGGGCTGGATCGCAAGGCCTTTCTGCAACGCGCCCTCGGCGCGGGACGCGTCGCCCTTGCGGAGATAGGCGCGGGCCAGCAGGATCACAAGGTCTGTGTTGCGCGGCTCGATGCCGACGGCGAGCTCAAAGTCAACGATCGCGTCGTCGATGGTGCGCGGGTCGTCCATCTTCAGCACGCCGCGCTGGCGGTAGGGGAGGGCGCTCTGCGGCGCTGTGGCCTGAGCCCGGTCCAGGATCTCCAGGGCCTTGGGCCGGTCGCCGCGGGCGAGCTCGAGCTGCGCGGCCAGGAGCAGGATCTGCAGGTCGGTCGAGCGGTCGCCGCCTTCGGCGTCCAGGAGCTTGCGTGCCTCGTCGAATTGCTGCGCCTTCATGCGGCACTCGATGATGCGCTTGAGCAGGAGTTTGTCGGTATCCTCCGGCACGGTGTCCCGGGCGCGCTGATAGGCGGCGCGGGCCAGATCCCACTGCGAGCTGCTGAAGTACACGTCGCCGAGCATCCGGTCGATCCGCGCAAGCGGCGGTTGATCGGCGGCGGCGTTGGCCGGCTTGTAGTCCTGGTACTTGCGCCCGGCATCGAGCACCGACACGACGAGCGTGTTCGTGCCCGAGAGCGTCCCGACGATGTTGGAGAACTCGATGTATGCCGACTCTCGCCGTTCCTCGGGGAGCGTCGCAGCTAAGGCCTCAAAGTCCGCCAAGGCCCCGGCGGAATCGTCACCAGCGCCGCGGAGCGCAGCCTTGAGCATGCCCAAGGGCAGCTCCAGGGCCTTGGTCAGCTCGGGCGTCTTTGCCGCTTTTTCTACGCCGTCCATCACCTGGCGGGCTTCGGCGAGCCGGCGGACCTCGATGAGGCACTTGGCGTACTCCAGGGCGTTGTCGATGTTGTCTGGGTCTGTGCGGAGGATGAACGCCCGGCGGTCGAGCGCGAGGTCCTTGTCACCCGCGCGGAACTCAAGCAGCAGCCAGAGCTGGATGAACCCCGGCTGCGAGATGCCCATGCGCGACGCCTCGCGGGCGGCGCTGAGCGCTTCGGTCGTGCGGTCCATGCTCATCAGGCACTGGATGTGGCTGTTGATGGTGGCGACGTCGTCCGGCTTGATCTGAAGCGACCGGGCGAACGAGGCGAGCGCCTTGGCCTTGTCGTTGACGGCGAGGTAGGCGTTGCCCAGGTAGCGCCACGTGAGCGGGTTGAGCCGGTCGATCTCGCTTGCGCGCTCAAGCAGGGGGATCGCGTCGGTGAACCGGCCCTGCGCTTCGGCGAGCCTGGCGGCGTAGATTCGGCCGTCGGCCTTGTCGAGGTTCTTTTCCTTGGCCTTCTGCGCAAGCTCGGCGGCGCGGTCCAGCTTGCCTTCGGCCATCGCCTGCTCGAACAGCCCGGCGACCACAAGCGGGTGCTCGGGGTCGACCGCTGCAGCGCGCCCGAGCGCGTCGTACGCCTCTTTGTTCTTGCCGGTCTGGCCGTAGGCGAAGTAGCGGCCGAGTTCTTTCTCCACCGGCGAGAGGTTCGCGTCGCTGTCGATGCGGTCGAGCTCTTCCTTCAGCGGGTCGGTGATCATGAAGCGTTTGGACATGGCGAGCAGGGTCGCGTCGGTGGGGAACTTCTCGAGGCCGCGGTTGGCGGCCCCCAGGCCCTCCTCACGTCCGACGCGCCGCATCAGGCGGGCGACCTCCACGAAGTGCTCGGGCTTGGTGCAGAGCGGGAGCGCGACGAGCCCCTTCGCCTTGACCACTTCAAGATCGGGCGGTGAGAGAAGGATCGCGTTCTTCATCTCGGCGAGGGTCCGCTGCAGAGGATCGGTGTTGCCGACGTTGCGGATGGAGTTCTCCAACTGCTCCTTCATCGCGATCAGCATCGTGTCTTTCGGCGCGATCGCCAGGCCCTGCTCGCTCCAGTTCAATGCGCTGGGGAGGTTGTTCAGCTCAGAGTCGATCTGGCAGAGCATCTTGAAGACCTCGGGGTTGCCCATCCGCCGGTCGAGGATGCGCACCAGCATCGTCTTTGCCTCGCCCTTGAGGCCCTGCGAGTAGAGCACGCGGGCCGAGAGCATCAGCGCCGCGGGGTCGCTGTAGCTGGTGCTCTGGTGGTACTGGCCCAGCAGCTTGCGGGCCTCGGCGCTGTCGTTAGAGAGCAGCGCGATCTTGGCGTCGATGAGCGTCTTGGGCGCGTCGTCAACGGTCGACCGGGCCCGCAGTTCGTCGCGGGCGGCCTTGGTCTCGGCGAGGGCGGCGGCGCGGTCGGCCGGTGTCTTCTGGCGTTCTGTCAGCGCGATAAGCGCGTCGACCCGCTGGACGGCCGCGGAGTCGCGCACGCCGAAGAGCGCGAGCCCGGCCGGGCTCACCGGCTGGTTCGGCAGGTCCATGATCTTCTTGAATTCGTCGGCCGCCTTGCGGGGCGAGTCGGTCGTCGCGTTGAAGCGGGCCATCATCAGCCTAGCGAACGGCTGGTCGGGCTTCGCGGCGACCATTCGCTCAAAGACCTTCGCGCCGCGCTCGACCGCGTCGGTGACCTTCTCGCGGACGACGGTGTCAAGAACCTGCGTTGCGACAAACTCGTCGACCTTCGCGGGGTCCTCTGACTCGAGCGTTGCCAGAAGGGCCTCCATCTTGGGCTTGATCTGCGCCTGGAAATCGGCGGTGGCGGAGGGGTTCTTCCGGGCCCTGGCGGTCAGGTCGGCGACTTCGAGCTGCAAGAGCCCGAGTCGGGCGACGGTCGACGTGGGGTTCTTGGCGCAGAACGCCTGCATCGTCGCCAGTCCTTCGGCGATGGTTGAGTCGGCGTCGTCCTCGTTGATCCCCGAGCGCAGCTTGTCGGCGGAGAGACGCATCAAGTCGGCGTAGTACACGGCCGCGAGCGCGTCGGACGGGTCGATCTTCATGGCCGTCAGGAGGTCGTCCTTGGCGCGCGCCCGGTCCTCTGCCGAGACCTCGAGCGACTGGCCCATCTTGCCGACGGTTGCGATGCCGCGGTACCTGCGGATCTGGTCGATCTTCTCCTGGGGCTCGTCCTTCATGCGGGCGATGATGTCCGAAGAGTCGCTCTCGAGCATCTGCCACACGGGCCCGGCGCGCGGGCTGATGCGCGCATCGCTGAGAACCATGTCGAGCACGGCGCGGTGGGCGGCGGGGTCCACGCGCTTGACGTTGGCGATCAGCCGCTGCGTCGACAGCCACTGGCGGTAGCGGTCGGAGTAGGCCTGCAGGCTGGTGGGCGTCTGGCTGCTGAGCGCCTTCGCCCACTTCTCGATGTACTCGACGTTGTTCTGATCTTTGTTGACGGCCTTTGAGTAGGCCGACGCAGCTTCGTCGTGCTTGCCCGCTTCCATCAGCCTGTCGCCCTGCAGGGCCAGGTCGGCACCGCTGCGCAGCACGAAGGTCATCATGAACATCACGCCCGCTACCACGCACACCACTCCCAGCACGAGGGCGATGACGACCGTCTTGTTTACTTTCGCTGCCATGTGTTCATCCTCGTCTAGCGCCTGTGCGCCGGACCGTTACTTGACCTTGCTCTTGCGGGGGTTATCGGGTGGATAGTTGCCCGACTCAACCTCGACCCAGTCGGGGGCGCAGCGGGCGATCTCGGGCAGCAGCTCGCTCAGGAGCTGCCCCGTCAGTTCCGCTGCTTTTTTCGAATCGATGTTCCCGTTCACCGTCGTCTGCACCTTGAGGTAGTAGGCGTAGTCGTCCTGAAGCTTGAACGCCAGGACACGCACGCCCTCGGGGCTCGGGGTGTAGCCCCCGTTGGCGATGAAGAAGTAGCCGGCGATCGAGCGCTGGTTTCCGCCGACATCGAAGGTCGAGAAGCGCATCCGCAGATCGTCGATGCCCCTGGGAAGGCGCACGCGCAGATTCGGCGCGTCCGAGTAGCGGCCGGTGCGTCCGGTGTAGACCAGCTGGCCCGCCGCGTTGGCGGGCACCCGCTCGTCGGCACGCCAGGTGGTGCGGTCCAGGGGCACCGGCAGTTCTTCCGCCAGCGTCACCGGCAGCATGCCCGCGGCGGTCATGCACCGGTCGGCCACGTGCGGCACGGTGTCGACCATGCCGGTGTAGTAAGCGAGGTGCAGGTTGATGGCGGCCTTCGCTTTGCCGGGCTCGGTCTGCTTCTGCTCGTACGTCCGCATCAGGTAGTTGCTGGTGCCGAGCTCTTCGACAAACTCGGCGCTCAGGCTCGCGTTCGATTCGCCGACGGTGATCCAGTGGTCGGTTTCGGTCGGCACGGCCGCGACGCGGCGGTTGCCCGGGGCTTCGATCTTCTGCTTCTGCAGGAAGATGCCCATCGCCTTGAGTGTTGACGTCAGGCCCATCGCCACCGTCAGCAACAGGGCCAGGGCGGTCACAAACGCCGGGCGCATGACGGCGCGCAGGTTCAGCGGCCCGGCGCGGTAGGCGGCGGGGGACACGCTCTTCTTGGCGGGCGCCTCGTGGACGGTCCGCTTGAGCAGGCCGGCGATGCCCATGAACACAAAGAACGCGACCACCAGCAGCGCGAACCCGATGAACATGTGCGCTTCGCCCTTGGCCAGTTCAGGGTCGTAGAGCGTTGCGATCCCCAGCACCGCGACGCGCACGATGTTCATGCCGACCGCCACGGGCAGGCCGAGCTGGATCAGCGCGATCCGCTGCCACCAGTGCTTGAGCGAGGCGAGGGCCACGGCAACGCCCAGGGCCGCGAAGGCGATCACCATCCGCATGCCGCTGCACGCCTCGGCGATGTTCAGCGGGTTGGCGTGCCCGGCCTTGTCCCACACCGTCAGTGTGTTGCCGCTCAGGTCTGTGTGCACGCCGAGCAGGTTGAGCGCGATCCAGCCGCCCTGCGCGGCGATGCCCTGGAGCACGAACGTCAGCTTGATCATTACCATCTCGGCAACGGTCACGCCGAAGGCGAGGTAGCAGATCGGCAGGAACAGCAGCGTCATCATCCGCGGGCCGGTGAGCAGCAGGGTGAGCCCGAACACCGCCAGGATCATGGCCCACCCCTGCCCCATGTGCGTCGCGAGCGAGCCGAGCTGGAAGAGCAGGTAGCACGGCACGCTCATCACAAGCGGGATCAGGCCCGGCCAGAAGATCTGGGCCTTGGTTGCCACGATCTCGCGCCGGTTCTGCCAGATCAGGAACCCGCTGATCACCGGCACCAGGTAGGCGTGAGACCAGTCTTGACCGTTGCTGCTGAAGAGGTGCTGGGTGTAGAAGAAGTGCCAGAAGGCCCAGACGACGGCCGCCGTCAGCAGGATGACCGAGAACGCACGCTGCGTCGTCAGCAGGGTGGGCGCACCGCCCGGGTGCTTGCCCGCTGCGCCGGCGAAACCGGCGCTCGAATTGGTTCCTGCAAGGGAGGTCATTGTCTCACGCTCCGGTCGCAAATACGCCCGCCGGGCCCGGCCCGTTCGGTCGCTCCGACCGATCCACACAAGTGAAACCCGGCCTCCATGCCGGTATTCGGTCTGACGACCGATCGAAAAACCGAGGGCCGGTCCTGAGCGCAGGACCGGCCCGTTTGTTCGCAAGCAAGCGCAATCAGAAGACCGTCTGGTTGGTCTTCTGCGGCCCGAACACGTCGAAGCCGAAGTTGCGGTCGAGCGTGAAGCTGAAGCCGTAGTTGGCGCGGAAGCCGTTGCGGATGACCGAGAGCGGGAACGCCCAGAAGTTGGTGCCGACGTTGATCACGTCGCCGTCACGCAGGACGATGTCCGGCTGCGTCCCCTCGACGATCGCGCGGTAGTTCACACGCACGGTGGCCTGGCGCTCGGGCCCGATGTACCGCGTGATGTCCACACGCTCGGGGATGCCGATGTCGTTCAGGTCGCTCGCCGACGCGATCGCACGGATGATCGTCATCTTGCCGGTCTGGGGCAGGTTGTAGACGCCCGGCCGGTTCACGTTGCCGTGCACATAAACGATGCCCTCGGCAAGCGACTGCACGCGGATCGTGTCGCCCGGACGGATGATGACGTTGTACTGCGGCGCACCGTTGAGCAGCGCCTGCATCGGGATCTGGATCACCCGCTGGCTCAGCACGCCGACGCTGGGGTCGGTGGGGGTGGACTTGCCCGGAGCCCCCTTGACCCACTGCCCGTCAACGAACTGCCACTCGCTGGTGGGCTGCTGGGCGGTGGGCGAGGCGGCGGGCTGCCTTCCCGCCGTGTCGATGTCGATCACCGGCGTCTGCTTGGTCGCGGCTTCGTCGGCGGGCTGACCGAACGCGCCGGGGTTGCCCGTTGCCGGCGGTTTCTCCTCCGGTTTGCCGAGCGAGTCGATCAGGTCGATGACGCTTTCTTTGTGGGCCGGGGCCGCGGGCGCAGTGTTGGCGGGTGCATCCGCCGGGCGCTGCGGCGCTGGCACCGGGGAGCCGCCGGAGATCGGGCTGGTCAGGGCCACGGTGCGGATGACGTAAACCCACTGCACGTTCTCGCTGAACCGCCCGCCGTTGCTCATCGCTTCGAGCAGGCGGTAGTCGGGGCGCGGGATGTTGTAGCTGCCGGGGTTGAGCACGCCGCCCATGATGTTGTACGTCTGCCTGCGGCGCTGGATCGGGTTAACGTCGACGATCGGTTCGGTGAGGATGCGCTTGTTCTTGAGGGCGCGTGAGATGGTCTGACTCGCCTCGTCGCCGGTCTGCCCGGAGATGAAGACGGGGCCGAGCTTGGGCAACTCGACGAACCCGCGGTCGTCGATGATCCGCTCAAACTTCTCTTCACGCTGCAGTTCAATCAGGTCCTGGATCTTCACATCGATGCCGTCGCCCGGTCCCATGCGGTAGGACGAAACTTCGGCCTGCAAGTCCTCTGCCGTCACCGCGCTGTACGGGTTGGGGTTGGCGGCGTCGCCGCCTTCCACGACGTTCAGTCGGTCCAGAACGGGCACAATGGTGGGAACCTGCTCGAACCGGCCAACCTTGCTCGGGTCGATGAATGAGTCCGTCTCACACCCACCGATGCCGACGGAAAGCCCCGCGAGCAAAAGGATGAGGCCGGCACGCCGGTACGGGGGGGTCATCAGGACGCACTTCTTCGGGGACGGATGGCTCACAGCCCACTCCTTGAATCTGTCATAGACCGCGTAGATTCGCCAGCTTGTCAACCCTATCCATCGGCGAACAGGGCCTGAACTCTCCTCCATCGGCCCGCAGGATGGGCGGGTAGAGAGGTTAGCACACATTCTTTTGCGAACACAGCCCCAACAATTCCCAACTTGCTGGTGATTCTGCTCGGCCGTTGTCGTCTGGATCTCGGACGCTCTTCTCTCCTGCGGATACGCGCAGAAACTGCGCGAATTGGCCGTGTCTGCCAAACGCAGTGGCCCTCGGCAGCCCCTTACGCCGCGAACGGCCGTACAGTTCAAACCCGATGGCTGAACAACAATCATCTCCTGCCGAGGCGACCCGCGCCGCCGCTCCGTTCGCCGCGCCTGCGCTTCCGTCACTGGGTGAGGCGGCGGATTTGGGCATTCGCCGAACGCTTGCCAGGCACCCGCGTCCGGCAGGGGGAGATCCGCTCCGGGCCATTGACCCCCCCAAGTTCAGCCTCTCCGCAATGGTGCTGAACAACGCAGGGGGTGTCGAGCACATGCAGCCGCGGCGGAAGCCGCCCTGGCTGAAAGCCAAGGTGCCCGGTGGACCCGAGTACGAGCGTCTGAAGGCAAACCTTGCCTCCGCACGGTTGGTGACGGTTTGCCAGGAGGCCGGTTGCCCGAACATGGGGGAGTGCTGGTCGCGCGGCGTGGCGACGATCATGATCCTGGGCGATACGTGCACGCGGGCCTGCGGTTTCTGCAACGTCAAGACCGGCCGGCCGCCGGTGCTCGACACCGACGAGCCGCGGCGGGTGGCGGAGAGCCTCCGCACGATGCAGCTGGGCTCTGGGCTCAAGCACATCGTGATCACAAGCGTCAACCGCGATGAACTGCCAGACGGCGGCGCCGCAATCTGGGCGGAGACGATCCAGCGCACGCGCGACGCCTGCCCCGGCCTGAGCATCGAGGTGCTCATCCCCGACTTTGAGGGCAACTGGGCCGCCCTGCAGATGGTGATCGATGCGCGCCCGCACATCATCAATCACAACCTTGAAACGATCCGGCGCATGTACCCGGCGGTGCGCCCAAGCGCGAAGTTCGACCGCTCGCTCGAGCTGCTCCGCCGCGTGAAGGAGCAGGGGCTTGTCGCCAAGACGGGCATCATGGTCGGCATCGGCGAGCGCGACGAAGAAGTGGGTGGGTTCATGGCCGATCTGCTGGAAAAGACCACGACCCAGCGCGGTCGGTGCGACATCCTGACGATCGGTCAGTACCTGCAACCGACGCGCAACCACCTGCCGATCGACCGCTTCGTAACGCCCGAGCAGTTTGCGTCGTACAAGTCTGTCGGGCTTGGCATGGGGTTCCGCGTGGTTGAGAGCGGGCCGCTGGTGCGTTCGAGCTATCACGCCGATCACCAGGCGGACGAACTCTCGGAGATTCTGGCGGAGCGTGCGGGCGCCTGATCGGTGTTCTTTGGGCTTGCAGCTGTACGCGTGCCAACAAAAACGCCCGCCGATTGGCGGGCGCTGTCGTTACACGGTTTGTTGAGAAGGATCAGTACGTCTCGTCGGCGACGTTCAGCGAGCGGCCGAGGGCGCGCTTGCGGTTGATCATCTTGCGGCCGGCCTTGGTGCTCATGCGGGCGCGGAACCCGATCTTGCGCTTGCGCTTGGTCTTGCTGATCCGCTTGTTGTAAGCCATGCCCATGGGCGTGATCCTTCTGAAATGCCAGCCTCGAGGTGCTCTCGGCTGGGTCGTGATGCTAGCCGTGCCGGATGGCCGGGTCCATGCCACTGGCTAATCGGCGTGCAATGTTAGGAAAAAGGACGGCAACCCCTAGGGAACCGCTCCCCGGATTGCGGCGTATGGGATAATCAGCGTGCCGATCGAGCCGATGATCGGTGTGCGCGCGGGACAGGCCGTTCGCCTCCGGTTCTTCACCCGACCTTGTTGGCCGGGATGCAGGAGCCGCAGGCGCTCGACCCCTCCTCCCGCGGACAAACGACGCCCCATCTCCGGCGTCAGAGGTTGAGCCAGCGTGTTGGTGCGCCACCCCATAGAGCAGAAGATCGGTTACCAGTTCCGCGACGTGTCGCTGATCGATCTTGCGTTCAGGCACGCCAGCGTGACCGACGCGCGCGTCAAGAGCAACGAGCGTCTTGAGTTCCTCGGCGACGCGGTGCTTGGCCTGGTTGTGTGCCAGCGGATCTACGAGCAGTACCCCCACCTGCTCGAGGGTGAGATGACCAAGATCAAGAGCGCGGTCGTCAGCCGCATCTCCTGCGCCGAGATCGGCAAGGAGATGAACATCGAAGAGCATCTTTCGATCGGCAAGGGGATGAAGACGCAGGCGGCGCTCCCGAGCAGTCTTGCGGCGGCGGCGGTTGAAGCCATCATCGCGGCGATCTACATCGACGGCGGGATCGAGCCGGTGCGTGCGTTCCTGCTCCCGCTCCTGCAGCCGCGGATCGACCGCGCGGCCCAGAGCGGGCACCAGGAAAACTTCAAGAGCATCCTGCAGCAGTTCGCGCAGCAGCGTCTGACGACCACGCCGGAGTACGTCGTGCTCGGTTCGCGCGGGCCCGACCATTCAAAGCAGTTTCATGTGTGCGTAGAGATCAACGGCACCCGCTACGAGCCGTCGTGGGGCGCGAGCAAGAAGATCGCTGAACAGGGGGCAGCGCTCAACGCGCTCTCGGCGCTGGGCCTTGCGAGCATCGAGGACGGCGTCGTCCGGCTGCGGTCCGGCCTGGCACGGGCGGCCTTTCCCAGCGGCGAAGACAACGCGAAGTAGTTTTCGGAACGAGCCCCGGGCGGCTGCCCGAGGACCAAACTTGCTGACGCATCCGCTCCGCAGGCAGTTCAAGAACAGCAGGATTCCCCGTTGGCCGTCCCTCTGCTTCCGCACAGGGCACGTTCCGTTCGCGCCTACTTCATCCAAGGCGTCAGGACCCGCACCCGCGCATCCCTGAAGAACAGCCCCAGCCACACCGCCACGCCGACAAGGATCGGAATGTACAGCGGCATCCCCAGCCGCAGGTGTGTCTCCGTCGCTCCACCCAGGTAGGCCGTCAGCAGCGTCGCGCCGAGCACGGCGGTGCGCGGGAACAGGTAGATCAGCGTAAACGTCACCTCGAGCACGCCGACGATCATCAGCGAGTTGGGCGTCTTGAACTCGGCGAACCCC
Organism: uncultured Phycisphaeraceae bacterium; assembly: GCA_964403525.1. Lineage (GTDB taxonomy): Bacteria > Planctomycetota > Phycisphaerae > Phycisphaerales > UBA1924 > JAJTGZ01. The sequence goes on from CAYOGE010000006.1 coordinate 70,483, forward strand.
TCCACGGCTTGCGGGTTCTTGCTCAATTTCATGTAGGCGCTCATCGCCAGCAGCAGGCACGGCAACACCGAGGCGATCCACCCGACGATGGTCATCCACTTCGGGTTACCGCTGGGTGCGGGCTGAGACGAACGGGTCATGGCTTCTCCTTGATCATGATTTGACGGTGCGGAGGAACGCTTCGAGCTGGTCGAACGTACCGGTCCACCCCATCGTCATCGACTGAGCGCCGTCCTCGAACGTGCGTCGCTCGACCTCGGTCGGGGTGATCGGCGTCCAGCGGACGGAGACGGTTGTTTTTCCTCCCACCTCGATGAACTCCACCTCGGAGAGAATCTCCTTGGGCCAGTCGGGGCTCATCGGGTGCCTGGCGATGTCGCCGGCCTCGTTAGAAAAGGCGACGACGAAGACCAGGCGGGACTTGGGCGTGACCTCGCGGAAGGTGTACTTGCCCCACATCGCCGGCATGTTCGGCCCTTCGATCTTGGCGTGCCAGATCCCGCCCGGCCTGAGGTCGAACGTCTTGAGCGTAGAAGCCGCGCCCCTGGGTCCGAACCACTGCGCCAGCCGCGCCGGGTTGGTCCACGCGCGCCACACTCGGTCGAGCGGCGCATCGAACGTGCGCGCGATCGTGAACGGTTTGCTCTGGGCCGAGCCCGCTGCGCCAAGGAACTCCGAAAGCCGCGTCAGGTGCTGCCTGCCACCCTCCTCTGCACCATACTCGCGCATCACCAGCGCCTTGACTTCCGCCTCCGCGAACTTCATCCGCATCGTGATGCGTGTCCGGCCCGGCCCCCCTTCATCCTCGAACACAACCGTCGAGACGAACGACGCCCCCGGCCCGTCCTCACGCCCGCCGCCGTGCCGATAGACCAGCCGCTCCCCGTCAACGATCTCCAGGTAAACGCTGGAATTGGGGTAGTTCGCGCCGTCGGGCCCGTGCATCACGTACTTCCAGCCGCCGCCAACGCGGAAGTCGTGCTTCTCCGTGGTCGTTGTAAACCCATTCGGTCCCCACCAGCGTGCGACCTGCTCCGGGTCCGTCCACGCTTTCCACACCTTCGCCCGCGGCGCATCGAACACGCGCGTCAGCATCACCTCGGTGTCGGAAGGGTGCGAAGAAGTGGTCTGCTGGCTTGTCACGGCTTCGGCTCCGTCGGGTTTGCAGAGGGGAGGCGGGAAGTGGGGGATGTCGACGATTGACCGCCGTTCTGTTGTGACTGCTCGCGCTCAGTGTCCATCTCGGCCTTGAGCATCGCATCAAGCGCATCGAACCGCTGGTTCCACTCGCTGCGCTGCTGCTCAACCCACGCCGCGACCTCGTCGAGCGGCTTGGGGTTGTACGACACAAGGTGCTCACGCCACACCCGCCGCCGGCTCACAAGCCCTGCCGTTTCCAGCACCCGGATGTGCTTCGAGACCGCGTTGAGTGACAGTTCAAACGGCGCGGCCAGCTCTGTGATCCCCACCTCATTCCGCATCACCCGCTTCAAGATCGCCCGCCGCACCGGATGGGCCAGGGCGTTCATGCTGCGATCGAGCTGGGCGGCTTTATCATTCACAGTATAGGTTGAATGATAAACCACAATCGGTCCATCGGCAACCCCGGACCACAAAAAAACCGCCCGGCGATGTGCCGGGCGGTGGCTGTGAGGAATGACCCCAATGGGATTCGAACCCATGTCTCGACCTTGAAAGGGTCGCGTCCTGGGCCAGGCTGGACGATGGGGCCCTTGCGCCGTTGCAGGGCGCGGGGCAAGTCTAGACGCGAAGCGGACGTTTGCCACCTGCGCGTGCAGCCCTTGTCTATGCAGACTGTTTCCGTGGTCGCGGCCTCCCAGCCCCGATTCTCTGCCTTGTTGCTCAAAACAGGCTTTTTATTCTCGGTCTCGGGCCTCAAACCGGGCTCGGATCGGGTCGATGTTCTCTGCCATGAGCAGCGCATCACGCCCCTTTGAGAAGCTCCCCGGCCCCGTCAAGCGTCTGGTCTACGGCTCGCTCGCCGTTGCCCTCTTCTTTGGTGTCGGCGCGGTGATCCACCCCGACAAGAGCATGGCCGCAGCGCGCGAGAACTACAACGAGCGGCAGACGCGCCTCATGCTCGCAAGCGAGGCCGACAAGCTCGCCGCAACCAATATCAACCGCAAGCGAGTTGAACTCCCCGAGGTCACCTCGGCGCGCCCGCTGTTGGGCACGCTCACCGGCAGCCCGTACTTCATCTGGGTCTACGCGGGCAGGTCCGGCCCAGTCTACACCGTCGCCGACCGTGACGGGCGCATCCTCGCGACCGAGGTTGATGCCGAGACGCTCTACGAGCGCCTGCCGGAGGTGTCGGTCCAGTCGCTGCAGCTGCAGCCCGGCGTGCCGGGCCCCCTGATGATGGTCGACCCTGCCAGCCAGCAGAACTGATCCGGCCGTCTAACTCAACACGACAGCCTCACGGCCCGGCCTGATCGCCGGGCCGCTTTGTTGCCAGCGTGCACCGGCCACTACGCTTGGCTGCGTGCCGCAGGAAGATTCCATCACGCCGCCACCGCTGCCGATGCACGGCGATCGCGTCGATCCTTCGGTGCGCACGCTCTTGCTCTTTGGTGGGTCGTTCGACCCGCCCCACAAGGGGCACGTGAGCCTGCCGCTGCTGGCTGCGCGGCACATGGAGCGGCTGCTCGATGAAGAGAGGGGCGTGTGGGTGTTGTACGTCCCTGCGGCGCGATCACCGCACAAGGCTGCTGCGCCCACGGCGACCGATGCGCAGCGCCTGGAAATGCTCAGCCTCGCGACGTCGCACCTGCCGCGGTGCGCGGTGTGGACCGATGAGATCGACCGGGCTACGGGCGGCGCACCGTCGTTCACCGTTGACACGCTGCGGCGGCTGCGCTCGTGGCTTGACGACCACGGCGGGGAGGAGGTGGGGCTGCGGCTGCTGATCGGCGCCGACCAGGCGGCAGCGCTTGGGCGCTGGCGCGAGCCGGAGGCGGTCGTTTCGCTGGCCGATCCGCTGGTGATGGCGCGCGATGCGGAATCAGACGCCCCTGCACCGCAGATGCCCATCGGCCTTGGCGACTGGACGCGCCGGATGCTGCCGACGGGCAAGCTCGAAGCCTCCAGCTCGCGCGTGCGGGCGGCCCTCGCAGCCGGCGATGCCGGCGCGGTGAAACGGATGCTCGACGCGCCGGTCGCTGCGTTCATCGAGCGCGAGGGGCTCTACCGCTAGCGGCGGCTACAGCACGACCATCATCGTCAGCGCGGCCCAGCCGATGAACTTGAGCACCCATGCGGCGGCGGCGATCCAGAAGCTGTCGTCCCAGTCGCGGCCAGTGAGGGACTGGAGCGGAACCGCCAGCGCGGCCATTGAGATGAAGGCGATCAGCACGAGGGCGTAGAGCGTCGGCAGGGGGATCAGCATCACGGCGAGCCAGAGCCCGGCCCAGATCGATGCGACACCCACCAGACGCACGGCCAGGCCGCGCACGTCTTCTTCGTATCCGACAAAGAGGCAGACGAAGAAGTAGCCGGCGAAGAGCGCCGCTTCGCACATCGCCAGGTGCGCCAGGCACTTGGTCATGCTCCAGCCCAGCGGCCCCGTGCCAACGCCGAGGGTGACCGCGGCTCCGACGGCGAGCCCGATGCCGCCGATGAGCCACGTCGAGCGCCAGTAGTGCTCGATCTGTTTCTCGCGGCGCTTCTGGCGGTCGGAGGAGACGCTGCGCTCGTGCCCGCACTCTGGGCAGGGGCGCCCGCCCAGCCCGGTTACGTCGTAGCCGCACGCAGCGCACAGGGTGCCGCCCCCTTTGGGCCGTGCTCCGAGGCGCTCGAGGGTTTCGACATCGCCGGCCGCGCGGGCCTGCTTGAGGAGCCTCGCCTTGCGATCGGCATCGGCCGGGTCCCGGTCGGCCTCGCGGGTGCGAGAACCGGTCTTGAGGTTGAGCCCGCAGCGCGTGCAGATCACCGCGTCAGAAGGGATGAGCCCCTGACAGGCGGGGCACGTCCGGGTGGTGGCGTTGACCTCGTAGCCGCTCATCGGGTGGAGTGTAATCGAAAGTGGTGCGTGTGTGCGTTTGGCAGGCAGGGCCGCGCGGCCCGCGAGGCAGCACCGTTCAGCTACCGCGGCCGCTGCACCCGCTGCCGGCACTCGGTACCATTTGGCGGGCAGTCCCGGATTGTCCGGCCGTGCGCCCCCCTCCCCCTCCCCCCTCCTCCCCCGATTGTGATTGGAGCGAACCGTGAAGCGACTCATCGCAGCAGGACTCGTCTGTCTCCTCGGCGGCTGCGCTTCCACGCACACGGCCACGGCCACATCCGCCCCCGCCCCCCCCGCCCCCCCCGCCCACACACCCGTCACTGGAGACCCGCACATGCGCCTTGGCAACTTCTCGGTCAGCCTTTCGGTCAAGGACATCGCCGCCTCCCGCGCGTTCTATGAGAAGCTCGGGTTTGTGATGGTCGCTGGCGACCAGTCCAAGAACTGGGTTGTGCTCCAGAACGCCGATGCGCGTATCGGCCTCTTCCAAGGCATGTTCCCCAAGAACACGCTGACGTTCAACCCTGGCTGGGACAGCAACAAGAACACCCTGAACGACTTCGAAGATGTGCGTGAGTTGCAGAAGGCCATGAAGGCCCGCGGCCTTACCCCCAACCCCGCGGCCGATGAATCAACCACCGGCCCCGCGTACCTGATGCTGACCGACCCGGATGGGAACCCGATCCTGATTGATCAGCACGTGCCGAGCCCGAAGAAGTAGCACGCGAAACGTGAACCGCGGGCTGCGGACCCGGCGTGACTTCCTTATCAGGAGAGGATTCCTATGGACGTTCTGCTCCCGCTCTGGCTCCCGATCCTTCTCTCAACCGTCGCTGTCTGGTTCGTCGCGATGATCGTCTGGACGGTCCTGCCCCACCACAGGCACGACTTCATCAACCTGCCCGACGAAGACCGCTTCATGGATGAACTCCGCAGGAGCGGCATCAAGCCGGGCAACTACACATTCCCCGACGGCCGCGGGCGCGCGAAGATGCAGTCGGAGAAGGTGCAGAAGGCGTGGCAGGAGGGGCCCGTGGGGCACCTGAGCCTCTGGCCGACGCCGCTGACGATGGGCGGCAAGCTCGCCGGCACCTTCGCTGTATACCTCGTCGTCAGCACGCTCATCGCCTTCCTCACGCGCACGGCGATCCCCGGGCCCGCGGCGTTCGCAAGGGTCTTCACGTTCGCCGCCACAGCGGGCATCCTGGCGTACGGCTTCTCGCACATCCCCAATGCGCTCTGGTGGAGTTCCTACAAGCGCACGATCGCGGCAAACGTTGTCGATGGCATCCTTTACGGTGTGATCACCGGCGCGATCTTTGCCTGGCTTTGGCCGCGGTGATGGTGGTTGCGCCACGCCCCGGGCACCGGCGCTGTTGCGGCGGTGGCGTGCCGGCCGTGCTGGTGAGTGCCCGCCCGGCGCATGCGGTACGATGCGCCCACGCGGACCGGCCCGATTCCACCGGTGAGTCAACCAATGTGCGTTCCATCACACCAGCACAGCGATCGTGCGATCGTTCCAGGGCGCGGGGTTCTGTGTGCGCGCATCGTTGCCGCACTTCTGGCCTTCGTGCTGGCGATTGCGCTGAGCCCCGTTTGCTCGGCCCAACCGATCGCAGAGCCAGTCTCGCCCGTTCCACGCGAGCCGATCCACAGGCCCGAAAGGGCCAACGCCGGGGGTGACCTTCAGCGCAACACCGTCGCGGTCACCGTCGAGCCCGCCGCGAGCGACGAGCAGATCCGCGCCCGGCTGGGGAGCATCCTCGAAGCGACCGGGTGGTTCACGCGAGCCGAGGTGCAGGTCCGCGAGGGGGTGGTGTTCCTTGATGGGATTGCCGCCAGCGCCGACAACCGCGCGTGGGCCGGGGACCTGGCGCGGAGCACGCAGGGGGTTGTCGCGGTTGTCAATCGGATGGGGGTGGCGCAGCCTTCGATCTGGGAGTTCGGCGGGGCGCTGGGCGGCCTGCGCGGGCTCTGGCGCGAGGTGCTGGGGGCGCTGCCGATGGTCGCTTTCGCGGTGATCGTGCTCCTCATCGCCGCCGCGCTGGGGTGGATCGCCTCGCGGACCGCGCGTGAGTTTCTGCGCGAGCGGGTGGCGGCCCGGCTCCTGCGCAGCCTGCTCGCGCGCGGTGCGGGGCTGCTGATCTTCCTCACCGGGGTTTACGTCGTGCTGCGGATCTCCGGGTTGACGCAGCTCGCGCTCACGTTTGTGGGCGGCACAGGGCTCATCGGCCTGGCGCTGGGCATTGCCTTCCGCGACATCGCGGAGAACTACCTCGCGAGCATCTTCCTGAGCATCCAGCGCCCCTTCGAGAGCGGCGACCTGGTTGAGATCACCGGCGTCACGGGGTACGTGCGGCAGCTGAACGTGCGCACCACCGTGCTGGCGACGCTCGACGGCAACCTCGTGCAGATCCCCAACTCGATGGTCTACAAGAACACCATCCGCAACTTCACCGCCACGCCCAACAGGCGCGAGGAGTTCAGCGTGGGCATCGGCTACGACGACCCGATCGACCGGGCCCAGGAGATCGCCCTCAAGGTCCTTTCCGAGCACCCCGCCGTGCTCGGCGACCCCGAGCCGTGGGTGCTCGTTGAGAACCTCGGCGCGGCGACGGTCAACCTGCGCATCTACTTCTGGCTCAATGGGCGCGACCACAGCTGGCTGAAGGTGCGCTCGTCGGTGATCAGGCTGATCAAACGGTCGTTCCAGCAGCAGGGGATCTCGATGCCTGACGAGGCCCGCGAGGTGGTCTTTCCGAAGGGGGTGCCCGTTATACTCCGTCGCGCGCCCGCCGCCGATGCGGAGGCTGCGCACGGGCCGGGCGCCCAGTCGTCGATCGCGTCGAGCGGCTCACCCCCCGCTCGCGCCCCGGCCCCCGGCACCGAGGCCGTCGTGACCAAGGCCGAGGGAGGGCTGGCGAGTGATGCGGGCGAGCTTGAGGCGCAGGCCCGCCAGTCCAAGCCGCAAGGTGAGGACCTCCTGCGCCGGACCGCTGATCCACAGAGCGCCGGCTGATCGATTGCGGCCATCGCGTGCCTCCCCGCCGAAGGGGCTTTGGCCGATGTTCAAGGTGGGTGGGAAGTTGAAGGGCGGCAGGGGGTGGGGGGCTGGGGGACAGGGTGGGAGGACGGGGGTCTACTCGGGCAGCGCTGATGCAGGTCTCGGCGGCTTCTCACGCTGCGCGGGCGCCAGCGCCGGGAGCGGCGTGGTAGTTCTTCTGCGTTCCCGTTAACATCCGAGCAATCATGAACGCCGCTCGCATCGTGCTTGTCTTTTTCGCCGCGCTGTTCGCTGCCCGGATCGCCGCCGCAGACGATTCGATGGGGCATTCCCGGCACGGCAGCGCCTTCGACACGGGGCTCCGGCAGAAGCCGTGGCACATGGACGGGATCGGCAAAGCGCACTTCCCGATCACCACGAAGGTGCCGGAGGTGCAGGAGTGGTTTGATCAGGGCAACGCGCTGCTGCAATCGTTCTGGTACGAGGAGGCCGAGCGGTCGTTTCGGTGGTGCCTGAAGCTCGACCCCGAGTGCGCGATGGCCTACTGGGGCCTGGCCCGCACCGGCTTGAACTGGTCCACCGGGCTGAGCGACTTCCCCGAGGTCAAGCGGTACAAAGACTTTCTGAAGGAGGCCGTGCGCCGCAAGGGGACCGTTACACCGCGCGAGCGGATGTACATCGAGGCGTGGGATGCGGCGATGCAGGCCGATGCGCCCGAGCGCATCAAGACGCTCAACAAGAAGCTGCAGGGGCTCGTGCTGAGCTGCCCGGACGACCTTGAGGCGGAGACGCTGCTGGCGCTGTTCTCCATCGAGTCGGGCAACGCGCTGGGGACGGAGATGATCGTCCGCGACATCCTGCTCAAGGACCCCGACCACCCCGGCGCGCACCACACGCGGATCCACAACTGGGACGGCGTCTTCGCCGAGCAGGCGATCGCCAGTTGCCGGGCCTACGGCCGGATCGCTCCGGGCATCGGGCACGCCAACCACATGCCCGGGCACAACTACTCGAAGATCGGCATGTGGCACGAGGCGGCCCGGTCGATGGACGCGGCGACGCGCGTCGAGCTGCGCTACATGAACGAGCGACTGGCGCTCCCCTTTGAGACGTGGAACTACGCCCACAACCGCAACTACCTCTGCTACATCCAGGAGCAGCTGGGGATGGCCGAAGCGTCGCTCCAGGGAGCGCACGACCTGCTCGCGGCGCCGCGCGAGCCGGCCCGCAGCGCAGAGCCGCAGTACGGCACGTACACCGAGGGGCTCACCGCGCAGGTCCGGGCGCTGGTCAAGTTCGAGCGGTGGGACGACATCCTCAAGCCCGGCACGGTGCAGTGGGGCACCGACGAGTTCAGCAAGCTGGGGCGCGCGTTCGTCGAGACCCTCGCCTACACCGGGCAGGGAAAGACCGTCGATGCCCGCGCCCGCCTCGCCGAACTGAAGGAACTGGCCCACGCGATGGCGGCGCCGGAGAAGGGTGGCAGCGCATCCCCCAGCGCGGCGGCGGGCGCGGTGGCGCCGTTCACGTTCACCGTTGAGCTGAGCGCCGCGGAAGGGCTGCTGTGCGCCGCCGAGGGGAACCTGCTCGACGCGACCCGCTTCCTCACCGAGGCGGCGGCGATCGAGGCGAAGCAGCGCGACGCCGGGCAGTACATCAACGACCCGCCCATTGCACCCTGGCCCGCCAACCGTTTGCTCGGGGACGTCTACCTCCGCGCCGGCGAGTCGCGGCTGGCGATCGAGGCCTACGAGCGGGCCCTCAAGCAGGAGTGTAACGACGGCTTCTCACTCGCCGGGCTCGCCCAGGCCTACGCCAGGACCGGTGACCGTGCGAAGGCGGGCGCGTGCGCTGGCCGCTTCGCCGCGGTCTGGGCAAACGCCGATGCGGGCCTGCGCTGGAAATCAGAGGTGGATGCGCTGGGGCTCAACGCCGCGGCCGCCGCGCAGACGCCCGCCCCAGAGCGGGTCTACACGGTCGATGCGCAGGCCGACCTCGGCCCGCTCAACTGGGAGCCGTTCGCCGCGCCGCGCCTGGAGTGCGCGGACACGGGCGGCAAGCCCGTCACGCTCGAGGACTTCCGCGGCAAGAACATCATCCTCGTCTTCTACCTCAACGAGGGGTGCCCGCACTGCGTGGAGCAGCTGGTCGCCATGAACGCCCGCGCTGCCGACTGGGAGGGTGAGAACACCGTCGTGCTCGCGGTGAGCAGCACACCGTTTGAGCAGAACAAGGCGTCGGAGAAGCTGGGGAAGCTCTCGGCGCACCTGCTCTCCGACGCCGACCACGCCAACGCCCGCCGCTTCACCTCCTACGACGACTTCGAGGAGATGGAGCTGCACTCGACGATCCTCATCGACGCCAAGGGCCGCGTGCACTGGAAGCGCACCGGCGGCGACCCCTTCACTGATATGGACTTCCTGCTGCAGACACTCAAGCGCATGAACGGGAAGCCCGAGGCCGCGCAGGCTTCGAAGTGACGGCGGTTCCCGCGGCGGCGGTTGACCAAGCAATGCTCCTGGCCCGGTCAACGGACGCCGAGTTGATCTGGAAGTAAAAGTCCTCAGGCAGTCGCCACTGTGTTGCTCACGTTGGTGACCGAAGGCATCAGCAAATCTGGCGATTTGCATTTTCTCAAGCCTCGCGAGATGATCAAGCCACATGGCACCGCTAGGAGACGTAATTCGGCGGCTGCGCCAGCAAGCGTGTCTGACACAGGTAGAGCTGGCCGAGGCCATGGGTCGTACTGCCCAGTGGGTTTCTGCGCTAGAGAACGGCAAGATCGGCGCGAAGCAGCCAGTCTTGAGGAAGATCTCTGAAGTTCTAGGCGTATCGATTGAAAGTGTTGAGAGATTGGTTCGCGATCCTCCGCAGCCACCGCGTCTCACCGAGCTTCTTGGCATTCCGATCATCAACAGGGCACCGGTTGGCGCGGCGTGGGATTACGAAGCTCACGTCGGCGCCACTCGTGGCGGTCACTCGTACGCGACCCGACTCCCGGGCGAAGATTCGGACGATCTGATCGCTGTCGAGGTTGTTGGCGACTCCATGCTGCCTGAGCTGCGCGAGCAAGACCTGCTGGTACTCTGGTGGGTGCCGCAAGGCGTGCCGCCCAAGACGATCGACGGCCGCATCGTGCTCGCCTCGTTCACTGAGGAGCACGGCGGCGGTGTCTCGCTCGCTCAGTTGAAGTTCACAGGCGAGGAAGACGAACGCCGGGGACTGCGCGCCCGGCTCGTCAAGCTGAACCCCGCGCACGAGTCGAGGGACATATGGCTGACGGACCTTTACCGGCTAGCGGTCGCGAAGCGAATCCAGCGGGCGCTCTAGGCATCGGCTTCATTGTCGGTGGTGTCGGCGTGCTCGTGTCGGTCGCCGGCTTCTTGTTCATCTTCGCGGTCATCATCTCGATCGTCGCCAGCGTCACACGGTCGCCCAAGGCGCGCGATTGGTGGCTCGGCACCCTGGGCCTGCTGCTCGGCGCCGTACTGGTGCGGCTGGTGCTGTTCAAGGTCTGAATCTTTCATGCGCATTTCATGCGAGCCGAAAGAGCCCCGTGCCATATCCGAGCGATGGACTCGCCGACCCACTAGAGGTGGGGGATTGCGCTGCTTGGCAGGTACGAGTATTGGACAAGGCGCTTGGCGGTTCGGGGAGCGACGTTTAGGAAACCACGGCTCGCCCCGAGCAGGCCATCGCCTCGATTTCCCGACTCCCTCAGGTCCCAGCCTCCACTCCCCGACCCTGCCGTGCCACCATCTGTCACCGTCTCTTCGCCGCGCGGCCCCGATCTCCCGCCACCAGACCCCACCCAGCCACCGCGTGACGCTGCCCCGCTGCCACGCGACCTCTGTTCCGCGTCACCTGGCAGCCTCCCAGCGCCGCACGCCGCCGCAAGTCCGCGCCCCGCCACCGCATGACAACGCCCCGTTGCTACGCGTCCCGACTATCGGGCGTGCCAGACCGCGTTGGGTGTTCGTTTGTACCCGGCGCGGAGGGAAGCACTTTTCGAAAGTGATAGCCCCATTGCGGCCTTGGGCTCCTCTCCGCCGGACTGGCGCTCTTCTCCGCCGGTGGAGAGAAGCTCTCCGCCGGACTGGCGCTCCTCTCCGCCGGTGGAGAGAAGCTCTCCGCCGGGATTGGGCTCTTCTCCACCGGCGGGGCGCTCCTCTATCCCAGCGGAGGGAAGCCCAAGAGCGGACTTGTAGAGCGCCATTCCGCCGGGAGAGTTGTCGCGGCGGGTCTGGCGGCGTGGAATCGAGGCTTGGTCTGCCTCCACGTCGGATAACGCGCGCCGCACACCCGCTCCCTCACGGTCGGGGCTCGTCGGAAATGTGGCATTCATCTCCATTTCTTTGCGACCTTCGCGCTCTTCGAGTCCTTTGAGTTCCTGCTTTGCCAACGAAAAAGCCCCGGCCAGGTGGCCGGGGCTTGTCTTACTCACGTCTCACATCTTAAAGCTCACGTCACTTGCCGAGCTTGAGGTCGCCCAGGCCGCCGCCGAGGAAGCTCATCTTGTCGCCGAAGCCGCCGGAGAGCTGCTTGTTGCGGAACTGCTCGCGCTTGCGGCGGAGCTCGGGGGTCTCCTTCTGGATCTCGGCGAGGCGCTCCTGGTCGCGCTTGTTGCGGTCGTTGCGCTTATCGGCCATCATCGCGTCGCGGCTGCCCGGGGCCGGGGCGACCTCAGGGAGCAGGGCCTTGATGCTGAGGCTGATCTTGCGGGTGGCGGGGTCGATCTTGAGCACCTTGGCGCTGACGACCTGCCCGACCTTCAGCTCGTCTTCAACCTTGCCGATGCGCTTGCGGCTTATCTCGCTGATGTGCACGAGGCCGTCGACGCCCTGGCCGATCTGGATGAACGCGCCGAACTCGGCGATGCGCACGACCGGGCCGCTGACCTCGGCGCCCTCGGTCACTTCCGCGGTGGCGGAAGTGAACGGGTCGGCGGCGAGCTGCTTCATGCCCAGCGCGATCTTCTCCGACTCGTGGTCGATGCGCAGCACCTGCACCTTGACGCTCTCGCCCTCCTTGACGAACTTCTGCACGTTCTTCTCTGAGGGAGAGACGCGGTCGTAGGTCATGTCGGTGATGTGGACGAGCCCGTCCATGCCGCCGATATCGACGAACGCGCCGAAGGGCATGATCTTGCGGACGATGCCGTCGAGGACCGCGCCCTCGACGAGCGTCTCCTTGAGCTTCGCCGCCTTGGCCGCCCGCTCCTCCTTGAGCATGTTGCGCCGGCTGAGGACGATGTTTCCCGCGCCGCGGTGGTCGATCTGCACGATCTCGCACGCGAACTTCTCGCCGATGAAGACCGAGAGGTCCGCCACGCGGTCGAGCGAGACCTGGCCGGCCGGCATGAAGGCGCGGTGGCCCGCGACCTCAAGCTCAAGGCCGCCCTTGTTCACGCCCGTCACGCGGGCCTCGACCGTCTGGCCCGGCTCGAGCAGCTCCCACGCGGCCTTGACGACCACGCCAGGACGCGAGCAGATGAAGAGGCTCTCGTCCTTCTCGAAGCGGTCGACGACCACCTCGAGCTCGTCGCCCGCCTTGGGAACGGCGGACTCTTCGCCTTCCTTCTCGTAGTTTGCGCGCGGGACGACGCCGAGCTCCTTGGGCCCGAACTCGATGAAGATGTCGGTGGGGCCGACGGAGACGACCTTGCCCTTGCGGAGCTCGCGGCCGCTCTCAACCTTGCGCGGGCCGCGGAGCGTTGCTGGGGCCGGTCGGCCGACCTGCTGCGGGCGCTTGCGCGGCGGTGTGGCGGTGGTGCCGACGGCGTCGCCGGCCTCGGACATCATCGCCTCGATCTCGGCGTCGAGCGAGGGGTCACCAAGGGCGCTCCCCTTGGCCTCGTCGTTCACGTTGCGCAGCACGCTCATGGTGTCGGGCACGTCGGCGCGGCCCGACTCGGGGCCGGCGGGCTTCTTGCCGAAGCCGCCGCGTCCACCCGGGCGGTCTCCGCCTCGGCCACCGGGGCCACCGGGACCTGGGCGCACGGGGCGGCCGTCTTCGGTGATCACCTCGGCCCGGGCGACCTTGGGGAGCCCCTTGAGGTTGGGACCCTTGGTCTCGGGTGCTGCCGCTGCGCCTTCGCTTGCTGCGGGTGTGGCCTGGCCTTCGGTCTGGGCCTGCTCGGGTGCGGGGGCGGAGGAGGACTCAGGGGACGGGGACGAGGGGTTGGACGATTCCATGATGTTCACGCCGACAACTCACGCTGGTCCACAGGCAGAGGCCCGAGCATCGGGTCTTACCGCGCCCCGTGAGGGGTTGTGAGGTGGGTGAGGGTCACCTCGTTCCGCGGCCGCAAACTGCGACAAGTGGGAGGGAAGTCTACGCCGACCCGGCGGGATCACCAAGCCCGATAAAGACCGAACATCAGCGACGACCGGCGGCGCCTGCCTGCCGGTTTCTGCGTTGGCGCGAGCGGCGTTCGATGCGGGCGAACAGTCCCTTGAGCCATCTCTCACCAAAGATGCCGAACGCGAAGAGGGGGATGGCGGCCGCGAGCGTTACGAGCGGTTTCCAGATCGGCATTCCCGTAATGGGCTGGATCGACACCAGCGCCGCGACCGCGGCGACGACCCCCGCGCCGGCCAGACAGAACAACCGCCGGTAGAGGCGAAGGTCGGTTTGGCGCTGCTCCTCTTCGCGGCCGAGCAGTTCAGCGATCGGCAGGGGCGGGCTATCGATGATCAGTGTGGCCTCGTCGGAGCGGAGGCGGATGAGCCCCATCGCGTATTCGTCGAAGGCGCGCACACCGGCGTATGGCAACGCGATGCCCGCAGAGGGTCCGTCGGAAGGAACGATGGCCGTTGACGTAATGCGGAACGCCCGGCACGAGCGTCGGCATCGCTTGACCAACTGCCAGCCGAGAATCGCCGGAAGCGATAAGTAGAAGATGAAGAAAAACACCAGCAGCGCCCAGTCGATCCACACGCGCTGGGCCGGATTCTGCTGGACGAACGGCACACCAAACGCCATCCACAGCACGACCAGGAGAACACACCCAAAGGCACCCATCACATATTGAGTGACGCGGTCCTCGCGAACGGTGGAGAGCGAACCCCACGCGACATCGAGCGTTCCGTTCCTGAGGTTCCGTCGAAGCCAGCGCCGCTTGGCACGCCGGAAGACGGCCTGGTGGCGCGTGGCGCTCCAGCATAGATAGATGTGCCTGCCGTCGACGGTGCTCTTGCTTCCGTCGCTGTTGTGCACCAGCGCGCTCGTTCCCTTGCTCATCGAGCGGAGGATGTCCCCCATCCCGAACGCGACGCCGCGCCAGCGCTGCGGGTTTTTCGGAATATCCAGCACGATCGCGCCCCAAAGGCGCGGCTCCGCGTACAGCCGCAGCGGCAACCTCGGAAAGATCCCCACGCCCCGCTCCTTTCAGAACTTCGAGCCGGCAAACTCCCCCGCGCCCGTGCGCTGCTTCTTGCACGCTTCGATGATCCGCTCGGCCGTCCGCACGTTCGCCAGGCCCGCCGACGCGTCGATCTCCGGCCGGCGGCCCTCGCGGACGGCCGCGAGGAACGCGCGGATCTCTTCGACGATCGGCTCACCCTCGTCGACCTTGAGCTCTTCGATCGCGACCAGCTCGTGCCACTTGAGGTTGGAGAGGTCGGCCCCCTGACGGAGCAGGTTGCGCAGCTCGACCATCTGGTTCTCATTGGCGACCTTGCGGATGACCGTGCCGGTCTTAGCGCCGTAGTCGATCTTGACGTAGGCGTTCTCGCCGGTGATGCGCGTGACGCGCTCGGTCTTGAGCGCCAGGCGCGAGCAGGTGATGTTGGCGACGCAGTTTGGGTTCTTCCACGTGAGGCGAGCGTTGCAGATGTCCTCGTGCTCGGTGATCACCGGCACGCCAGATGCCTGCACCTCGTCGGGCTCGCGCCCGCCCATGAGCATGAGCACGACGTCAAGGTCGTGGATCATCATGTCCATGACCACCGACACATCCACCGAGCGGAAGGTCATGGGGCTGACGCGCGACACCTCGATGAAGCGGGGGACGATCTCGTCGCCGCTCTTGGTCTCGCGCTTGAGGGCCCGCATGATCGGGTTGAACCGCTCGATGTGCCCGACCATGAGTACGCTGCCGTGCTTCTCAGCGCACGCCTTGATCCGCTCGGCCTCGGGCACGTCGCCCGCCAGCGGTTTCTCGACCAGGCACGCGATGCCCGCGGCCAGCAGCGGCTCGGCCGTCGGCAGGTGGTGGGTCGTCGGGGTGGCGATGCTGACGACGTCGACCCCGGCTTCGATCAAGCCCTGCACGTTGTAAAAGGCCTTGCACCCGTGCTGCTCGGCGAGGGCCTCGGCACGCTCGGGGTTGGCGTCGACCACGCCGACGAGCTGCGTTTCGGGCAGTTGCGCGTACACCCGCGCGTGGTGGCGCCCCATGCGCCCGACGCCGACAACGCCGGCGCGGATCGGGGTCTTGTCGCCCAGTGGCTTGATGGGGGGTGCGGAGTGAGTGCCGTTGCTGGATGAGGCCATAGTCGAGAAGGATACGGGCGATCAACCGCCGGCACGCGCTCCGTTTGGGAGCATCGCGGGGCGGCCTCGCTCGGGCCCGGTGACCTGCTTTTGCTGCCTGGAACGCCCGGCGGGCTTACTTGCTCGCGGCCTCGATGGCACCGGAGTAGGCGGCTTCCTGCTGCACACCCACGAACTTCTGGACCACCTGCCCCTTGCTGAAGAGGATGACGGTGGGGATGGCGTTGATGCCGTACTTCACCGCGGTCTGCTGGGCGTGGTCGGTGTTCATCTTTCCGACCTTCGCCTTGCCTGCGAACTTATCGGCAACCTTTTCGATCGTCGGCCCCAGGGCTCGGCACGGAGCACACCACTCGGCCCAGAAGTCCACCAGCACAGGCTGGTCGCTGGAGAGGACCTCCTGCTGGAAGTTGGCGTCGGTGAACTCCTTGACGTTGGCGCTGGCCATGTGGTGCTCCTGATCGGTTGGTGCGCCCGCCGTGCGGAGCGCGTAGACGCCCCATGCTACGCCGCAGACGAGCAAGAGTGCGGCGACGTCCCGGAGCCACAGGGGGTAACGGGTGGCTCTGACGGTCAATTGAGGGTCCTCCCTTGCCCGCCGGTGATTGGGTGCACGGCGAACGCGGCGGCGTGCTCGCTCACATCGTGAACACGGAACAGCCTGGCGCCGGCCTCCCGGTGCCCCAGGGAGAGCGCAACGGTCGCGTCAATTCGCTGCGCGGGGGGCGTGTCGTCGGGAAGTCCGGCGGCGCGGGCTGCGAAACTCTTGCGGCTGAGGCCGCTCATCACCGGGCGACCAACGGCCACAAGTTCACTTGTTCTACGGATCAGTTCCAGGTTCTGTTCGACCGTCTTGCCGAACCCCAGACCGGGGTCGATGACGATCGACTCCCAGGCGACCCCAGCGGCGACGGCCCGGGCGGCCATCTGTTCGAGCCGGCTCCGCACCAGCAGCACGATGTCCTCGACGGCCGCGTGGGGGGGTGTTCGTTCGCCCGGCATTCCATAAGAAGTGGAGTAGCAGTCGAGCTCGGGCGACGTGCCGCGGTGCATAAGGATTAGCCCGCAGGCGCGGTCGGCGGCCAGCGACAGCATTGCGGGGTCTTCCTCGCCACCCGAGACGTCGTTGATCGCGTCGGCACCGGCGTCAAGCGCAGCGCGGGCGACTTCGGCGCGGGTGGTGTCGATGGTGATCGTCGGGCCGGGGCCGACTGCGCGGCGGAGGGCCTCGATCACCGGCACCACCCGTCGGGATTGCTCATCGGGGCCGATGCGCTTTGCGCCGGGGCGTGTGCTCTCGCCACCGATATCGATCCCCAGAGCGCCCTCGGCCAGCATGCGCTGGGCCTGCGCAACGGCCGCACCGACGGCGGTCCACCGGCCGCCGTCAGAGAACGAGTCGGGGGTGATGTTGAGGATGCCCAGGATCTGCGGCGCTGCGCCGGGTGATAGGTCGACCGTCGAGCCGGGCTTGATGCGCCAGGTGGTCATGCTTGCCGGCTCCCGCGGTCACTCAGGGCTTCGGCTCTTCGGAGGCGGGCGCTCCGCCGGACTTGCTTGTAAACCCGTCGTAGCGGACGAAGTCGTCGATCTCTTTGGCCGAGGGCTCGCTCGCCGCCCAGGCGCTCGCGTAGTACGCGCCGAGCGCTGCGCCGCCCTCGTTCAGGCACGTGATGATGAACGCCTTGCCCTCGGGCCCGTGGAGCTTGCCGCTCTTTTCAAGCTGGTAGAGCGGCACGACGCGCTCGTGGCTTCGGCCGAGGTAGGCGATCGTGTACCCCCAGGACGAGGCGGCGTCCTTCGCGTCCATCGCGTGCTCGGGCGCCGGGTCGCCCGGCTTCGCTGACTGGGCGGCCTTGCACGCGCTGTAGTCGATGCCGAACTCCTTGATGAGCCCTCCGTCGATGAGCGCGTGGAAGCGGTTGTCGGTCGTGAACCCCTCGGGGTTTGGCGTGTCGGAGGCCCAGCCGTGGTGGTGCTTGGTGGTGTGCAGCGGCTGCGAGGTATCGCCGGCGAAGTGTGCGAGCACGCCCATGGTGCTGAGGATGTTCGCCTCGGCCATCTTGATCTGCGCCTCGCGGGCAGGGTCGTTGAGCTTCTTGAGCATGCGCCAGGTCTTGAACTGGTTCGTCAGGCGGGCCTGCTGCTCGCAGATCGCGTAGACGACGAACCCGGGGAACTCCTGCTGCCCGGTGGCGTCCTTCTTCTCGACGTACGGCCTCGAGGTGCCGTCCTTGCCGTTGGGCCACTTGGCGCGGGCGAGTGTGATGTCGCGCACGAACCGGTAGCGAAGCATCGGGAGCGTCTTCAGCGTCATGCCGTACTCCTCAAGGTCCTCTACATCCATGTAGTGGTCCATGTAGGTTCCGTTCATCAGGAACGGGTTCTTCTCGCCCCGCCAGCGGTCGGGCTCTGCGGCGTTCCAGGTCACCGCGTCGCGCGTTGCCTGCTCTCTTAGAAAAGGCGGTGCATCGGCCGGTAGCGCATCGAGGGCGAGCCAGGCGACGGTGCGGTGGCCCGCGGCGTCCCAGGCCAGGGCGGTCGAGCAGGCGGCCAGGAGCATCGCGGCGGTGAGCGGCGTCTTCATGCTCAAGCGTAACACGGCCACGCGCAGGGCGGGAAACTGCCGCCAAGAGGCGAAAACAGGACCGGCCGGCCCCTTCGGGGCCGGCCGGTCATTGATCGCGGCGTGGCGCTGGGCCTGCTTACGGGCAGCCGGCGAAGAACTGGTTGATGAACACGATGAAGTCGTTGTTGTTCCACGCGCCGTCGCTGCCGGGGATGCCCCCCTGCACGCCGATGTCGGCGCTTGGATCGCTGGCGAAGAAGTGGTTGATGAAGACGACAAAGTCGTTGTTGTTGAGCACGCCGTCGGCGCCGTCTACCCCGCCTTGACCGCCGATATCGGCCGGACCGCATTGCGTGACCGGCGTCACGTTCGCCGCAATTGTCACGTAGATGTTGCCGGTCACGCTCCCGGGCGTCGTGCTCCGAGTAACCGTGAAGTTGTTGGCGAACGCGGTGTTGTAGGTCGTCATCGCCAGGTAGTAGTAGCCCGCGGCGAGGCTGGCGCCGTCGCGTCCGTTGAAGTCCAGCCCGGGGTTGGCCACGTTCAGGTGCGGACGGACGGGTGCCTGTGCTCCAAAGGAGAGCGAGGAGGCAAAGTCGGCTCCGTCGTCGTCATCGGTGGCGATCATGTTGCCGGCCGCGTCGTACAGGGCGATCTCCGTGTCATTGCGCGAATTGCCCGAGTAGTTGGCGAGGACGTTGCTATAGGAGGTATCGATGTCGAGCCAGTCTCCCGCGGCGCGGTTGATCGGACCCGGCAGACGGAAACGCACGAACCGATACTCGTCAACCGCGGCAGGAGTCATGGTGGTGCCGATGGGCCGGTTGGTGTAGACGGTTGAAAGGTCGGGCCAGGCGGGGCTTGTCGCCTTTGTGCCGCGCTGCACCCGAACGCTGTAGTCGTAGTAAGAGGCGAAGTTGGCCTCGCCGCGCATCCCGAACGGGGGGTACGCGCGCGGCAGGTACTGCGAGTAGGCCGGGAAGCTCGTGTCGTCGTAGAACGTCTCGGTCGTAACGTCCCACGGCATGAAGCAGACGTAGAGCGGCCCGGTGGTATTGGGGCCGGCGCTCATCGTGCCCGCGGTGCCGTCCTTCTTGTCAGGCCCTGAGGCTCCGAAGTTGACACTCAGCGCGGTGGTGCCGGAGTAGAGCACCTCGCCGTTGGCGTTGTAGACCGCAACGGTCCACGGCCCGGCGTAACCGGCCTGGTTGCCACGGTTGGGGCTGGGGATGCCCTGCGAAGCGGTGGCGTCGATGCGCATGTACTCGCCGACGGCGCCGTTGACGGCCGGGGTGTCGATCTTGATGAAGGTCTGACCGAACGCGCCGGTGTCTGTCGCCGGGTTGGTGCGAACGGTCGTTACACCGTCGGTGATGGCGATCGTGCTCTGCACGCTCGGCACCGCGGTCGAGTAGACCTTCACGTTGATGTTGCTGACGCGCGACTCGGCCAGGCCGCCGGAGTCGTTGAAGCTGTCGCGGAACTTGAAGTTCCACAGCCCCGTCATGTTGGCGACCGTCGTGCCGGGCGGCAACGCTACGCGAGCGATGGAGTTGTTGATGCTCGAATACGTCGCTGCCAGACGCGACAGGCGCGTGGTGACGACCTGGCCACCCGGCAGCGTGATGTCGCAGGTCGCTTCGCTGGCGTACGTCGCGGCGAAGAGCGACTGCAGGTTGCAGGTGATCTCGACTGCACGGGCGGTGCCGAGGCAGTCGTTCACGCTCGCGTTGGTGACGTTGACGTTCACGTTGCTCGTGCCGTTGTAGATCGTGTCGTAGGTGCCGGGCACGCTGAAGGTGTGGCAGGGCGAGAGCGTCGCCCCGGCGACCGAGCAGAACAGCGCCGAGAGTGCGGTGCCGATGAAGGGTGACAATCCATGCGGGCGGGTCATCAGAATGCTCCGTGTGTGCGGGTCTGAGCGCTCCAAACTTGGCTGCTGCGCTCCGTCATGCAGTCAATGCGTTCTCCGCGAGGCCCACGGCTAGAACGGATTCGCAGCGAGCGACCGGGGGCGCGGTCGAAGTCCTGCGCAGGTGCTATTGCAACCGCGGCGGGCCGAAATCGGCAACCTGGGGAATCCGGTACGGGGGTTGTTAGCAGCTCTTGCTGCGGGCCGCTGCGCGGCGCGCCGGCCAATCAGCCGACCCGCTCCGGCTTCGGCTCGCGGGTCATGAGCTGGCCGATCGCGTCGATCGGGTCCAGGCCGTCAAAGAGCACGGAGGAAACCGCCTGCGTGATCGGCATTTCGACGCGGTGCCTGCGTGCAAGGTCAACGACGCTGCGGGTCGTCGCGACGCCTTCAACCACGTGCTGCGACTTGGCCAGGTAGTCGTCCAAACGCACGCCGCGCCCGAGGGCTTCGCCGCAGAGGCGGTTGCGTCCCTCAAGGCTGAAGCAGCTGGTGGCAAGGTCGCCCGCCCCGGCAACGCCGAAGAACGTCTCAGAGGTTGCGCCCATCGCCACTCCGAGCCGGGCAATCTCTGCCAGGCCGCGGGCCAGCAGCGCGCTCTTGGCGTTGCACCCTGCCTGCAGCCCGTCGAGGATTCCGGCCGCGATCGCGATGACGTTTTTCATTGCGCCGGCGAGTTCGACGCCCGTGACATCGGCGGTCGTGTAGATACGCATCCAGCGCGTCGTGAACAGCTCCTGCACGAGGGTGCGGAAGGCCTCGTCCTCCCCGGCTGCGATCATCGTGGCCGGCAGGCAGCGGGCGAGTTCCGCGGCGATCGTGGGGCCGCTCAGGGCGGCCGTGCGGCGCGGGGCGGCGTCGGGGTCGTCAGAGAGCACCTCGGCGATGATCTCCAGCGGGCGCAGCAGCGACCCGTTCTCGATCCCCTTCGCAACGCTCAGAACGCTCGACCTCCGCGGCACCTGCGGACGCAGACGCTCCCAGGCACCTCTTGAGAACTGCACCGGAACGGCGGAGATGATCAAGTCTGCATCGGCCAGCGCGTCGCGGTCTTTCAGCGCCACACGCACGGATTCAGCGAGTGTGAAGCCCGGGAGCCGGGAACTGCGGCGGGTCTGCGCGAGCGCCTCGACCTGCTCTGAATCGTGGCCCCAGAGCGTCACACGCGGCGCCTTGCCCCCGGAGTTCGCCGGCCAGGCTCTCCCGCGGTCAAGGTCGCTGAGGATGCCAGCGCAGACCAGCCCCATCTGCCCGATCCCCAGGATCGTGATGTTCAGCCGGTCAGGATGGAGTCCGTTCGTGGTCATGTTCTTGCGCGATGGCGGCCGAGGCGTGGTCTGAAGGCTGGTTTGCCCGTCTTGCAGGAGAACCGACAACGGGCGGGCGGCGTAAGGGTTCGGGAGCCGGGTGGCTCAGTTGCTACGATAGCCGCCCGGCCTGCGAACGGCCCCCGACTTTGAGCCGCTCCGCGTTCTGCGGCCCGGTTCCTGGGCAGAGCGTCTCGCCCGCCCGATCCTTTTCCCGCACCTTCGTTTTCGAATCACGCACATGGCAACCGACACCCACCACGCTCATTCTGACCATGACCACTCCGGCGGCTGCTGCGGGCACGCAGACGAGATCCAGTCCGAACGCGTGCTGGTGCTCTACCTGCTCGGCGGCGTGCTGCTGGTCGCGGCGTTCCTTGCGAGGACGGTCTTCTCCAGTGTCGTCCACGAGAACACGGTGCAGTTCCTCGCGCTGATCGCGGCCGTTGCGCTGGGCGGGCGGATGGTCTGGCTGGCGTGGAAGGAACTGATGAAGGGGCGGGCGAGCACCGGCAGCCTTGCCAGTCTTGCGATCATCGCCTCGGTTGCCGTCGGGCAGTACGAGGCCGCCGGCTGGCTGGCGCTGATCCTGCTGGTTGCCGACCAGTTCCTCAACCGCACCAGCATCTCCGCCAAGCGCGTCATCGAGGAACTTGTCAAGCTGACGCCGAACGTCGCCCGCGTGGTGCGTGACGGCCAGGAGATCGAGCTGCCGCTGGGCGAGGTGGTCATCGGCGACACCGTCCGTGTGCGCCCGGGCGAAAACCTCTCGGTCGACGGCACGGTCATCAGCGGTCGCAGCACCATGGACCAGGCTTCGCTGACCGGTGAGGCGGCGCCCCACGAGGTCGCCGTGAACGACCCGGTCTACGCCGGCACGACGAACCTCTCGAGCGTGCTGGACGTGCGGGTGACGCAGCTCGGCAGCGACACGACGATCGGCAAGGTCAGCCAGCTCATCGCCAGCGCAGAGCGCACCAAGACGCCGCGCCAGCTCCTGATCGAACAGGTCGCGTCGTTCTACGTGCCGGTGGCGATCTCACTGGCGTTCCTTGCGGCGTTCCTGACGCAGGATGTGAACCGTGCCATCAACGTGCTCATCGTGGCCTGCCCCGGGGCGCTCCTGCTGAGCAGCCCCACGGCGATGGTCGCCGCCTTCGCCGCCGCCGCCCGCCTGGGCGTGATGATCAAAGAGGCCAAGCACCTCGAGGCCGCGGCCGATGTTGACACAGTGGTCTTCGACAAGACCGGCACGATCACCACCGGCAAGTTCGCCGTCAGCCGCCTGGCACCGGCGCCCGGCATCGAGGCGGCCGAGCTGCTGGCGGCGGCCGCGACGGCCGAGCAGAGCAGCAACCACCCCCTCGCCCGCAGCATCATCGCGACGGCCGCGGCGGCGCGCGTTCCGCTCGTGGCGCCCAGTGAGGTTGAAGAGATCCACGGTCGCGGCATCCGCGCAGTGACCCCGGGCGGTACGCTCCACGTCGGCCGTCTCTCCTGGCTCACCGAGCTCAACCCAGACGTCCGCGAGGCGAGCGACGCGGTGCTGACCCGCATCGACGGCATGACGGGCGTGCACGTGATGCGCGACGGGCGTTACCTCGGCGCCGTGGGCCTTGAGGACAAGGTCCGCCCCGCGACCAAGGCGGTGATCGACCGCCTGCGTGAGCTGGGCGTCAAGCGACTGGCCATCTTTACCGGCGACCGCCTGAGCGTTGCCGAACGCGTCGGCCGCGCCGTGGGTGTTGACATGGTCGAGGCCGAGTGCCTGCCCGAAGAGAAGCACGCCGAGGTGCGCCAGCTCACCAAGGACGGCCGGCGCGTGCTGATGGTGGGCGACGGCATCAACGACGGACCGAGCCTCGCCGCGGCGGACGTCGGCATTGCGATGGGCCTTTCGGGCAGCGACATCGCGACCAACTCGGCCGGAGTTGCGCTGATGAACGACGACCTCTCGCGCATCCCGTTCCTGGTCGAGCTGGCCAGGCGCAACCGCGCGATCATCGCGCAGAACATCGCCATCAGCGTCGTCGTGGCACTCGTCGGCCTGGCTCTGGCGACCAGCGGCCGACTGGAGGTGTGGCAGGCGCTTGTCTTCCACTTCCTCGGTGACGTGATGGTCATCGGCAACTCGTTCCGGCTCTTCCGCTTCGGCGAGGCCTATTCGCTGGGGACGTCCGAAGAAGAAGAACAACGGACGCGTCGCAGCGCCAGCATGTCGCTCGCTACTCCCGGTGCCCAGGGCACGGCCCAGCCGGCTTGAAGCCGGTCTCCACGCAGCGATGGATGTGAGGCAGTCTGAACCGAGCGAACCCCGGGCCGCCCCGGGGTTCGTTGTTTGTTGCCCCCGAGCGCAGTTGGCGAACGAGATTCCTCGCTCGGGCTCGAATGTTGTGGTACCTTCTCAGTCAAAGGAGCATCACTTGAGCAACTGCAAGTACCACTTTGTTGTCGGCGGGTGTGCGGTCGTTGCGGCAGGTGCCTTTCTTGTCGCCGGACCCCTGAACCCGCCGACAGGGCCTGTCTCAGCGGGCGGAAAAACAACGCAGGAGATCTACGACGCCGTTACGAACATCAGCGGCTCGATCGGTGCGGTGGGCGGGCGTGGACCGGCGGTGCCGGGGAGCAACCGCACGATGGGAACGTTCTCGGTTACGGCCGCAAACGGCCTCTCCTTCAGCGGCTCGCTGCTGGGCATGCGAATGGCAGCGCGGACGCCGACGTCGGGTGGCCAGGCCTCCGGCGCGGCCACCATTGACAACTGCACATTTGTGCGCGAGCTTGGGGACTCGTCGGCCAAGGCGTTCAGGCTGCAGATGTCCGCCCAGACGATCACCACCGCGAGCGCGGTGGTTCCTTCGGCAGGCGGTAACGTGACGTACTCGCTCACCAACGCCCGCATCGTCGGTGACCGTCACTACAACATTCAGCGGTCCGACGGCTCGTTCGCAACGATCGAAGAGATCGACATGATCTTCCAGTCACTCACCGTTGCAGACCCGAGCGGCACGAGCTATACGTACAGCCCATCGTTGCCGTAACGATCGCGCCGATCAGCCCGGGGCGCCGGGCTGTGGCGGCACGTCTGGTTGAGCGGCACCACCGGTGCCTTCACCGTTGTCGCCGCGTTCACGGAAATCGCTTCGGGGGATCAGCTTCTCCGTCCGCTTGCGGGCGCGTTCCTCTTCGGTCAATGGCGGGCGAGGTGGCTGCCGGCCCTGCGTCTGATCAGGGCGCTGACCCTGACCTTGCTGCTGCGGAGGCCGGTTGTCGCGCCGCTGGCCTTGCCCGCCCGGGCCGCCCTGCGGCGGTCGATTGTCCCTTCGCTGTCCCTGGCCCTGGCCGCCTTGTTGCGGCCGATTATCGCGCCGTTGTCCTTGGCCCTGTTGCGGACTTCCCTGGCTGCGTTGGTCGCGCACCTGACCACCCCCGCCACGGTTCTGGCCGCCACCTTGCGGGTGCGGGGGGCGCTGGCCACCTGGGTTGCGTGGCTGCTGAGGGCCGGGTGATGAGGAAGACACGCCGGGGCCGGGGGTATCGTCTTCGTCATCTCCGCCGGACGCCGGGGGTGGCGCGCTGGGGTCCAGTTTCTTGAGTACTTCAACGGCGTAGGCGGCGTCTTCGTTGGTCGCGTCCAGCCGCACGAGCACGAGCTGTGTCAGGATCTGTGTGTCGATCACGATGCCCGGGCCGTCGGGCGTCATGATCGGCGTCTTCTTGCGAGGCAGGTTCTTCTTGAGCTCGTCGTAGGTGTTCTCTTCGTACCGCAGGCAGCACATGAGCCGGCCGCAGCGGCCGCTGATCTTCAGCGGGTCGAGCGTCGCCTTCTGCGTCTTGGCCGCCTTCATGCTGACGGGCTTGAGCACCTTGAGGAACTGCTTGCAGCAGCAGTGCTGGCCGCAACGCTCGTAGTCGGCGATCACCCGGGCTTCGTCGCGCGCGCCGACCTGGTGCATCTCGATCCGCGTGTGGAACTGGCCGGCGAGCTCCATCACCAGCGGCCGGAAGTCGACGCGTTCCTCGGAGAGGAAGTGGAAGGTGATGCGTTCGTTTCCCAGGATCGGTTCTGCGCTGACAACCTTGATGTCGGTGAGGCCGACCTTGACCGCCGCGGCCCGCGCCGTGCGCAGCCACTGCTCAGCCTGTGCCTCGAGCGCGGCCTGCCGGTTCATGTCCTCGAGTGTCGCGATCCGCAGGATGCGTCCGTCGGCGTGGAACGGGTAGTCCTTGCCGCCCGAGTTGTCGATGTACGAGAGGAGGGCGTCGCGCGACACGCTCTTGCCGCACCCGCTGTTGGGGCAGGTGGTCGTGAGCATCTCGCACAGCTCGGTACCCCGGTGTGTACGGGCGACGAGCTTGCTCCCGCAGCCGGGCTTCGCGTCGCCGTCGTAGGGGAACTCGCCGACCATCTTCATCGCGCCAAAGCGAACGACGATGGACCTGGGGACCTTCAGCGCTGCGTAGGCGGCGGCGTCTTCGGCGAGATCGGCCTCGAACTGGGGAAGAGGGAAAATGGACATTGCGGCCACCAGTCTAGCGTGACCCGCGCGCGGATGGTCCCCAGGGCGTCAGACCTCAATAACCATCGCCACCGCGTTGCCGCCACCGAGGCAGAGGGCCACAACGCCGCGCTTGCCGCCGGTTCGGCGGAGCTGGTGAATCAGGGTGGTCAGGCAGCGTGCGCCCGAGGCGCCGATCGGGTGGCCAAGGGCGGTCGCGCCGCCAGCGATGTTGACCCGGTCCTGCGGGATGCCGGCGGCGCGGATGTTCTGCAGCACCTGGGCGCAAAAGGCCTCGTTCAACTCGAAGAGGTCGATGTCGGAGACCTTCAGCCCGGCCTTGGCAAGCGCTCCGGGCACGGCCAGCGTCGGGGCGGTGAAGATCTCCTTGGGCGCCACACCCGAGGTGTGATAAGCCAGGATCTTCGCGATGGGTTTTACGCCGAGCTGTTCGGCCTTGGCGAGTGAAGCGACGCAGACCGCCGCGCCTCCGTCGGAGATCTGGCTGGCGTTGCCGGCGGTGATCGTGCCGTCCTTCTCGAAGGCCGGTCGGAGCTTACCGAGCGTCTCGAGCGTCGTGTCGGCCCGGAAACCCTCGTCGTTCACAACGCCGGGTGACTTCTTGTCGAGCGTCTGCTCCGCGGTGACTGGCACGATCTCGCTCTTGAACCAACCTTCCGCCGTCGCTTTGGCAGCGAGCTGGTTGGAACGCACGGCCCAGGCGTCCTGGTCAGCGCGGGACACGCTGCCGGTGCGTGCGGTGTGCTCGGCGGCGTTGCCCATGCCCCATTTCTCGAAGGGGCAGATGAGGCCGTCGGCCTGCATGTGGTCTTCGAACTGCACGGAACCGAACTTCGGTGCGCCCGCGCCGTCGCGGATATGGGCGAAGTAGGGGGCGCGGGTCATGTTCTCAAAGCCGCCCGCGATCACGAGCTGGTTGTCACCCGCCTTGATTGACTGAGCGGCCTGCATCACAGCCTGAAGGCCCGAGCCGCAGACCTTGTTCACCGTGACCGCGGAGGTGGTGTCGGGCAGCCCCGCCTTGAGCGCGGCCTGACGCGCCGGTGCCTGGCCCAGCCCAGCCTGCAGCACGCACCCCATGATGACTTCGTCAACGCCGCCCGACTTCGCGGCGGCACCGATCGCAGCGTTCTCAGCCATGATCCCCTGGATGGCATAAGCACCCAGCAGCGGGGATGGAACCTTCGAAAGACCGCCGAAGAAACGCCCGATCGGCGTGCGCTTCGCGGCGAGAATGACGGGCGTGGTGGATGCGGACATGGGAGCCTCCGAATTGAGGAATCCCGCGGGAGTCTTGGCTCGCGCGGGGGTCATTCTACCCCGTGGCGTGCGCGGAGTAAGGGTCCTGTAACCCTTCCGTACGCTTCTGGGGCATCTGCGGGTCTACGCCGAAAACAATCGAGGGTTTTGACCTCCGCGATGGTGCGGATCGTGCGTTGGGTGGACACTCGGGCGCAGGCCGACGGATGCGTTCACACCCTGAGCGATGGAACAACGCGAAGGCCGCCTTCGTCAAGTCCTACTCTGGCGGCCCAACGCACTCGGAGTTGCCCATGCCGCTTGAGATCAACCCGCAGACCCAGGTCCTCCTCGCCCGCGACACCAACCAGGCCTTGGGCATCGCGGAGTTCGCCGTTGAATTCATGAAGTCCGGCAACCCGGGCGCCGCGGTGATGGACCGCACGAACCTCTTCAACGTAGACGCCATGATGTGCGGCGTCTCCGCCCTTGCGCTGCGGACAAACGCACCGACCGTCCTGCGTGAAGAAGCGCTCCGTTACGCGTGCGCGCCGGGCGGCTACGGAACGAAGAAGGAAGGCGGCGTGCCCGTGCTTGGCAGCCGCGCCAGCGTGTTTGTTGAAAAGGCGATCCTGGCCAACTCCGCCGCGGTCCGCGAGTGGGACAGCAACGGCACGAACTTCGGGTACAACCCCAAGTACGGGCACGTCGCCGGCGAGTTCGGGCACAACGACTTCTACCCCGTCGCCATCGCCGCCGCCCAGCAGGCGGGCAAGGACGGCGCGTTCGCCCTCAAGGGCATGATCCTGCTCGACGAGATCCGCGGGCGCCTCGCCGAGGTCTTCAGCCTCAAGACGTACAAGATCGACCACGTGCTGCACGGCGCGATCGGCTCGGCCGCGACGTACGGGGCGATGATGGGCGCGACAGCGCAGGAGATCGAGCACGCGATCGGCATGGTGGTGGCTCACTACGTGCCGTACCGCGCGATCCGCTACGGCAAGCAGCTCAGCGACAGCAAGGGGTCCAGCGCCGCCATCAGCACCGAGGTGGCGGTCATGTCGATGCAGAGGGCGATGCGCGGCTTCATCGGGCCTAAGGACATCTTCCGCAACGCGGAGGCGGTCTTCTGCCTCTCCCAGAAGCCCGCCAAGAAGGGCGAGAGCCCGTTCGACCTTGTGCTGAGCCGCGCCGGCGACGACTTCGCGGTCATGGGCATGCACTTCAAGCTCGGGCTCTACGAGCACCAGTCGGCGGGCGCCCTGCAGTCGCTGCTGGACCTGCTCAAGGCCAACCCCGACCTGCTGGCCGAGGGCGGCGCACGCATCCGCAGGATCAAGGTGGTCGCGTACGAGCCCGCGTACCACATCATCGGCGACCCTGCCAAGCGCGACCCGCGCACGCGTCAGAGCGCCGACCACTCGATGGTCTACATCCTCTCCACGCTGCTGCGCAAGGCGATCGAGCAGGGCACCAGCGACTGGGCCGCGCTCATGCTCGTGCCGGAGGATTACAGCGAGCGGGCGATCTTCAACTCGTTCACGCGGCAGCTGATGGACCGGATCGAGTTCGCCCACGGCGGCGCAGACTACGACGCGAAGTACCCCGAGGGGATCCCCACCAGCGTCGTGATCGAAGACGACACGGGCCGGTCGTTCGACAGCGGGCTCTGCATGTTCCCCACGGGGCACGCGCGCAACACCAAGGCCGACCTGCGGGCGTTGCTGCACCACAAGTTCATGCTGCTCGGCTCGCTGGCGACCGACGAGCCCGCGGCGATGGTCAAGCGGTTCAGCGACCTCGAGAAGAAGTCCGCCGCTCAGGTGCGCGACATCTACGACTTCGAGATCAAGTTCCGCGGCAAGTTTGAGTGAGCGCCGGTCAGGCCGCGCTGTTGGGCAGCCGGCACAGAGGGTCCAGACCGCAGTGCGCAACCGCCTTGAGCAGGTCGCGCCACGTCACCACGCCGATCGGGTGCTGGCGTTCGTCGAGCACCGGCAGGCACGAAACGCCGTGGTCGAGCATCAGCCGCGTCGCCTGGGCGATGTCGGTATCGGCGCGGATGGTGACGACGTTGCGCGACATCACCTGGTGCACCTTGCGCTGCAGCGTGAAGGCGTCCTGGGCCCGTTCGGACAGCTTCCCCACAAAGGGCGAGAGGTGCTTGAGCAGGTCGCGGTCAGA
Source organism: uncultured Phycisphaeraceae bacterium (assembly GCA_964403525.1). Taxonomy (GTDB): domain Bacteria; phylum Planctomycetota; class Phycisphaerae; order Phycisphaerales; family UBA1924; genus JAJTGZ01. The sequence continues at coordinate 99,735 of CAYOGE010000006.1, forward strand.
AATAACCCCGACAACCTTGAAGTGCTCGACCACCAGCAGGTGGTGGAATCGGTGGGTATCGAAGACCTCGCGCACCTCTCCCAGCGTGTCGTCGGGCCCGACGGTCACCAGTTCGGTCGTCATGACGGTATCAATGCGGAGTGAGCTCATGGCGCGGCGCCTTTCCTCACCTGTATCGAACCGATGCGCCCGCGGGTTCGGTCCCGCGCCCCGGTCCGAGAATGGCGGCGGTTCTGCCGTTCGGCGGGCCCAGTTCCTACCATCGGCCGACCCGGGAATGCCCCCGGCCGCCCACTCGGAGCCCGCATGGCCTTCACCCTCAAGCCCTACGACGGAATCGACGTTGACATCGAGTCGACCGACTACCTGAAGAAGCACGTCGACACCGGTGAACGCTGGGTGCTCAACTTCGGCCCCCAGCACCCCGCGACCCACACCACGCTGCGGCTGGTGCTCGAGCTCGACGGCGAGCGCGTCGCACGATGCACGCCCCACATCGGCTACCTGCACTCTGGCTTCGAGAAGCTCGGCGAGCACCTCGACTACAACCAGTACGTCACCATCGTCTCGCGCACCGACTACCTCTCGCCTATCACCAACGACATCGCCTGGCACGGCGCGGTCGAGAAGCTCTTCGATGTTGACGTTACGCCCCGCTGCAAGGTGCTCCGCACGATTATGTTCGAGATGGGGCGCATCCAGAACCACCTCCTCTGCGTCGGCGCCGCCGCGCTTGACCTTGGCGCCATCACCCCGTTCCTCTACGGCTTCAACCCGCGCGAGGGCATCTACGACATCATCGACTACATCAGCGGCCAGCGCTTCCACCCCGACTGGACCCGCGTCGGCGGCCTGATGCAGGACCTGGCCGACACCGCCGTCTTTCAGCGCATGGTCAAGAAGTGGATCTCCACAGACCTGAACAAGGCCATCGACGACGTCGAGGGCATGCTCAACCGCAACCGCATCTTCATGGACCGCACCCAGGGCATCGGCGTGATGACGCGCGACGAGGCGATCAACTGGTCCCTCAGCGGCCCGTGCGCCCGTGCCAGCGGTGTCGTCCGCGACCTGCGGAAGGATGCGCCGACGCTCTGCTACGCGGATAACTGGGACGGGCAGGGAACCCCGGGCGTCAAGTTCCAGGTGCCGATCATGCACGAGGGCGACGCCTACGCACGCTTCCGCGTCCGCGTTGAAGAGATGAAACAGTCGGTCAAGATCATCGAGCAGCTCATCGATTCGATCCCCGGCGGGCCGGTCGATACATTCGCCGACGGCAAGCTCGTCAAGCCACCCAAGGCCGAGGTCTACGGCTCCATCGAGGGGCTGATCCAGCACTTTGAACTGATCATGTCCAACCGCGGTTGGAAGGCCCCAGTCGGCGAAGGCTACTTCGCGATGGAGAGCCCCAACGGCGAGCTCGGCTACTACATCGTGGCCGACGGCTCGCCGCGCGCCTGGCGCTGCCGCCACCGCCCACCGTGCTTCATCAACTACGCCGCGATGGCGAAGATGGTCGAGGGGCACATGGTCAGTGACGTCGTCAGCGTGCTCGGTTCGATCAACGTGGTAGCGGCCGAGCTTGATCGGTAGTGCGGGCGGGCGAATCCGCCCGCCCCCGACGGCGAATGATCAGCCATGAACAACACGCTCCTCGCGGTGCTTGCGCTCCCCCTCCTCGCCCTTGGCGGATGCACGTCGACCTACGCCATCGATCTGCGGAACCAGTCCAGCCAGCCGGTCTTTGCCGAGTTGCTGGCCCGCGGCCCGGAGGGTGGCTTGGCCCAGGTCGGGCAGCCGGTGCGTCTGGGCCCCGGCGACAGGGGCGGTATCGGCCCGGTGGCCGTCGATGCACGCCGCTCGGTGGTTCTGAGGGCTGATTCTCAAGGCAACGGCGGACGGCCGGCGATGCTCGACGTGACCCCCGGAACGACCGTGGCGATCGTCGGGCAAGACGGCACCACCGCCAACAGCCCCATCACGCTCCGGTCGGCCCAAAACTGAGCACAAGTCGGCCGCCATCGTGTATTCTCTGCCCATGCTCACCGTCTACGCGGCAATCTCTGTGCTCAGCGTGTGCGCGCACCAACCCGGGCCGCAACCATCGCCGAAAGGGGTGACGCCGGGAGGCACGCCCGCAAAGCCGGCGATGGCGCCACCGACAGACGCGCCGAAGACGCTTGTACCGTTTCCACACCCGCTCATCACCGAGGTGCTCTACAACGTGCCTGTAGGTGAGAAGGGTGACGCGAACAAGGACGGCACCCGTCAGGTCGCCGGGGATGAGTTCGTTGAGCTCGTCAACCCGCACAGCAAGCCGATCAACATCGGCGGCTACACCCTCTCCGACATGTCGGCTGGTGAAAAAGCAAGCAACGGCAAGCCCAAGTCGAACGCCATCCGATGGACCTTCCCGCCGCTGACGCTCCAGCCGGGTCAGGTGGTGGTTGTGTTCAACGGGCACGCGAGCACGATAAAGGGGCCGGTTGGCGACTCCTCCGCGGCCGCGGCAAAGGGCAACGACAACTTTGGCGGCGCCTGGGTGTTTTCCATGCGTCAGCCCTCGGACCGCGTCGCCTTCGCCAATTCGGGCGACTGGGTATTGCTGAGCGCACCCGACGGAGCGCCGATCCACATCATCAAGTGGGGTGAGACGCGCATCAAGGTTCCACCGGGTGTCTTGCTGGTTGAAGAGGCAACCAGCTCTAAGGCAGGGAGCGTGCAGCGAACGGCCGCGAACGGCCCCTTGGCCGCCCATCCAACGGACACCGGCTCGCCCTTCAGCCCGGGCCTGTTTGCCATGCCCACGCCCGCTGCGCCCGCCGATAGCCCCAGCGCGACGCCCGCGAAGCCGGGGGCAGACGCAGGCGGCGGCAATGCGTCGCCGGGGGCATCGAAGCCGGAGCAGCCGGACCCACCCGGGACGCACGAGCCTTCGAAGAAGCCGAAGTTCTAGGATTCGTCGCTCGGAGCGTTCGGCCGCCGGCCCTTCGAGCAGCCTACAAGGAACCCTATGGCCTGGATCACCAAGAACAGCGGCGCAACCCAGATCCCCCGTCGTTCGGAGCCCTACCTCACAGCGGCGATGAAAGAGCGGCTGTCCCGCGACATCGTCCCGCGTTACGAGGTCAAGCAGGGGGCTCTGCTGCCGGTGCTCCACGAGTTGCAGCACGCCTACGGCTGGATCCCTTATCAGGCCCTTGAAGAGGCCGCGGCGTTTCTGGGGCTCAAGCCGGCCGACGTCTGGGACACCGCCAGTTTCTACGAAGAGTTCTGGCTGCAGCCGCGGGCCACGTCAAGCACCCCTCCCCGCGGCGAACACGTCATCGCGGTCTGCCGGTCGATCGCCTGCGAAGTGTGCGACCACAGCGCGATCACCAACGCCGTGCGTGAGAAGCTCGGCATCGGTGTAGGCGAAACGACCGACGACGGACGGTTCACCCTCGTTGAACTCGAGTGCCTCGGGCTGTGCGAGGGTGCGCCCGCCGCGCTGGTTGACGAGGAGATGGTCATGTGCGCGACCCCCGAATCGATCGGTAAGGCGATCGATGCCCTCGCTTCTGGAAGCCACAAGCACCACTGAGCCGCGGCCTGCTTTGTTATTCGCCACGCCCGGTCCGCCGGGCGTTTTCGTTATTGGTCGGGCCGTGTCGGCCGCGCCGACCGAGAACGCCGCCCGGGCCGTCAGCCGCATCTTCGGACGTGAAGTTGGGCAAGGCCGTCGACGATACCGCGGGTGCAGCGGGAAGGCAGGAGGCTCGTGCCGAGTAGGCGATACGGGCAGACTGGGCCTTCCCTTGCCGCAGGAGTCACCCGTGGAAACCAACACCGCGTCGGGCAAGTGGGCGGGCAAGAAGGTCTTTACAACCGGCGAGGCCGCGGAGGTCTGCAAGGTGAGCCAGCAGACGATCATCCGCTGTTTCGACGCGGGCCGGCTCGGCGGTTTCCGCGTTCCCGGCAGCAAATTCCGGCGCATCCCCCGTGCCGACCTCATCCGCTTCATGCGCGACAACGACATCCCAAGCGAAAACCTGGAGGCGGGCGGCAAGCGGGTGCTCATCGTCGACGACGACCCTGGGATCCTCGAGTTGTTCCAGGATGTCCTGGGCAAGGACAACCGTTTCGACGTGCGGGTTGCAAGCAACGGCTACGACGCCGGGCTGCAGACCGAGGCGTTCAAGCCGCACCTGATCGTGCTCGACTTCATGCTCCCCGACATCAACGGCAACCTAGTCTGCGAGCGCATCCGGAGCAACCCGGACCTGGTCGGCACCAAGATCATCATCGTCTCCGGCGTCGTGAACCAGGCGGACATCGACAAACTCCGCGGCGCGGGCGCTGACGAGTTTGTCAAGAAGCCCTTCAACGTCCACCAGCTCATCGAGCGCATGAACGCCCTCACCGGCGCCTGAGCCGTCCGACACTCCGTATCAGAAGACCGAACGCCAGCGAGGTTCCCGCGTGCCCCCTTCACCAACCGCTCCCGCGAGCCACCGACAGGTCGACCTGATCCTCCAGTCGCTCGACGAGCTCCCAACGCTCTCGCCGGTCGCTGTGCGCCTGCTGAAGGTCACCGGGGCCCACGACTCTGACTTTGACCAGATCGTCCGGCTCATCGAGCTCGACCCCGCACTCTCGGCAAAGGTCCTCTCGCTGGTGCGCAAGGCCGGCGTGGGCGCCGCGCGCGCTGTCACCACGGTCAAGCGTGCGGCCGTCATGCTCGGTCTTGAGGCCGTCCAGTCCGCGGTGCTGAGCGTGCAGATCTACGAGCTTTTGCAGCAGGCGCCCGGCGGTGACGAACGCCGCGAGCAAGGGCTCGACGCTTTCGACCGCGTGGGCTTCTGGAAGCACTCGATCGCCGTCGGCTGCGCCGCCGACCTCCTGGCGAGGCAGCGGCACCTGACGGGTGTCGCTGCCGAAGAAGCCTTCATCGCCGGGCTGGTGCACGACCTGGGCAAGCTCGCGCTGGACTGGGTGCTCCCGAAGACTTATGACCGGGTCATCCGGCAGGCTCAGGCCTCCGGGCGGCCGCTGCACACGGCCGAGCACGCCGCGATGGGCGTCGATCACCATCAGGCGGGCAAGCGGCTCGCCGAGCGATGGAGTCTGCCGCACCAGCTTCAGGACGCGATGTGGCTTCACGGCCAGCCGCCCGGCGCGATGCCGGAGATGCCCCACCGGGCGCTGGTGGGCCTGGTAGCGATCGCCAACGGGCTCGCCCACCGGATGATGATCGGCTGGAGCGGCAGCGGTGCCGGCGGCGGAGGCACGGGCGGGTCCAGCCCCGGAGCGCTCATCGACGCCTGGTCCGCGGAACTCGGATTCACGCCGGAAGACCTTGCTTCGGTCGAGATGAAACTGCACGACGCGGTGGCCGACCGTTGCCAGGTGCTCGGCGTCGGCGAGGAAACGCCCGCGTCGATGGTTGTTGAGTCGATCACGGCCGCGAACACGCGCCTGTTCCGCCTGCACGAGCAGGTGCGCATCCAGTCCCGCGCGGCCAACGGCGCTGCGCGGGCGCTCGCGCTGATCACCGAGTTTGCAGGGGCCGAGCGCCCGGGCGGAACCCTCAGCGACACGCTTGCGCGGATCGCGAGCGGCTGGAACCACCTGACCGGCAAGGGCCCGCTCGCCATCATCTGCCAGACGCGCGTCGGCTCGCCTGAGCCGTGGCGCTACCTGCGCTGCGACGATTCTGGAAACGTGGTTGAGAGCCTCGCGATTCCCGCGCCGGTATCGCCGGCGGGAGAGCCTCTCGACCTCCGGCAGCTCGGGGGGAACTCCCTCGGTAACGCGTTCGAGATGGCCCAGTGGCTGGCGCGCCGGCTCGGCCCGGGCGTCTCTGTCTCGCGCCTCAGCACCGTCACGCTCGCCTCGGCGCTTGGCCCCGCAGCCGTGGTTGTGCACGAGCCGGTCGAGTCGACCACCGTCAGCCCGCAGGCGCTCGCCACGATCACCACGATCTGGGCGTGGGCGGTCGGTGCGGCCGCGCAGTCTGAGGGTTCCAGGCGGATCGCCGAGAACCTGGCCCAGACCGCACGCGCACTGAGCGAGACACAGGCCCGCCTGGCCGACGCGGAGTCGATGGCGCGCCTGGGCGAGTTCACCAGTGGAGCCGCCCACGAGATGAACAACCCGCTCACCATCATCAGCGGGCGAGCCCAGTTCCTCGCCGAGAAGCTGAAAGACCCCAAGCACCGCGAAGACGCCGCCGCCATCGTGAAGGCCTCCGATGCGCTCACCGACCTGGTGACGCAACTGCACGTCGTGGCCAGCCCGCCGCGTCCGCGCATCGCGGGCGTGCGTCTCAAGCCGTGGGCCAAAGCGATCGTCGACGATGCACGCAAGCGAGCCGGCACAGGCCTCCCCGCGACACTCCAGGTGCGGATCGATGCTCCCGACGCGGAAGCGGTGTTCGACGGCCCGCAACTCGCTCGGGCGACGGTCGAACTGCTGGTCAACGCGATGCAGTCTCAGCCCAAGACCGGTGTGACGCTGAAGATCAGGCCGGGCAACCCCGAGGCCGTTCTCCCCGAGGATCGGCAACTCTTGCGCGTCTGGGTGATCGACGACGGCCGCGGCATGAGCGACTACACCCGCAAGCACGCGTGCGATCCGTTCTTCTCCAGCCTGCCCGCGGGCCGCCGCCCGGGGCTTGGATTGGCCCTTGCAAAGAGGCTGATTGAGGCCAGTGGTGGCCGCCTGGAGTTTGAGAGCAAGCCCGACTTTGGCACAACCGCCACCTTCGCCGTGACCGGTGACGTCGCCGCCGAGACGGGTGGGCAGGCCGGGTCAACGCGCCCGGCAGCGCCGGCGAACCCGCTGGTCGGGCGCGCCGCCTAAACACGCGCGTCGAACGGGCCGAACTTGGGGCTGGGCAATACGCCCTTCAGTCTCTTGTCCCTCGGGAATGGAATCCCCGTCATGGCCCACAGCGACAAACACCACTACGAACGAAGCGACGAGCGCGACCCCTCGCGCATCTTGATTGTCGCCCACGACGCCCGGCGTCGCAGCTGGATCGACAGGGCCATCAAGCAGAACGACCTCACCTGCGAGGCAGCCGACTCGAGCGCTGAAGCGCTCATGCTCGTGCTGAAGTACGACGGCGGCACCGGCGAAGGGTGCGACAAGGCCTTCGACGCGGTCGTGATCGACACGCCCGTCTGCACGCCCGCCGCGATGAAGCTGATGCGCGAGCTGGGGCAGCGCCACATCGCCACGCTGCTGGTGTGCCCGCAGGTCACCTTCGAGCAGGCCGTCGAGGTCATGCGGACCGGGGCGGCGGACATCATCCCGGCCGACGTCAAGCCACGCGAGCTCTGCAAGCGGCTCCGTGCCGCCCTCAAGATCGACGCGCACGACACCGAATCAACCGCCACGCGTGCCAAAACCGACGCGGGGACAAAGGGTCAACCCATGAGCACCGACGCCAAGGCCGCCGGCGAGTTTGCCCGCCTGATCCAGGGCGAGCTCGACGTTGAGACGCTCCTCCGCCACGCGCTCGAGTTCGTGCTCGCACGCGTCGGTCCGACCAACGCCGCCGTCTTCCTCCCCGGCAGCACCGGCGAGTACGCGCTGGGCGCCTACGTCAACCTCTCCTGCCCGAAAGAGACCGCCGAGGTGATGCTCGACCACCTGGCCAACACCGCCGCACCGAAGCTCGAGCACGCCGTCGGGGTGGTTGACCTCTCCGTTCCGTCGATGCTCGAGAAGGCGCTGGGCGAAGGGGCCGAGTGGCTCCAGGGCCAGCGCGTGCTCGCGTTCGCCTGCCGCCAGGAGAATGAGTGCCTCGCCGTCTTCGTGCTCTTCCGCGAAGAGGCCCGCCCGTTCGCGTCCGACAGCGCTCAGGCCCTGTCGATGGTCCGCGACGAGTTCGGCAGGCAGCTCGCGCGTGTCATCCGTATCCACCACCGCCACCTCCCCCGCGACAAGTGGGGGGCGCCCGGGGATGGATGGGACAGCGCCGAGGACGATCTGGCAGCCTGAGCGCGGTGCCGGCCCGGTGCCTCACCGGCCGGTCACTCCACCGAACCTCACTTCACCGGCTTGTACTTCACGCCGAGCTGATCAAACAGCCAGGCGTACACGTCGGTGTATTCCTCCACGCGCTGGCTGAGGCTGCTGCCGATGCCGTGCCCGCTGTTGGCGCTTGTGCGCAGCAGCGTCTGCGAAGACGGCGAGGCCGCCTGCAGCCGGGCGCTCATCTTGCGGCTCTGCATCGGGTCCACGCGCGGGTCGTTGGCGCCCGTGGTGAAGAGCACGTTGGGGTACTTCGTGCCGTCCTTGATGTTGTGCAGCGGGGAGTAGGCGTAGAGGGCCTTGAACTGCGCCTCGTCCTTCACCGTGCCAAACTCGGTGACGTTGAACGCTCCGTTGGCCGAGTCTTCAACGTGCAGCATGTCGTAGATGCCCACCGCGCTCATCACCGCCTTGGCCAGGTCGGGGTGCTGCGCCATCGTGGCCCCCATCAGCAGGCCGCCGTTGCTGCCGCCCATCAGGGCGAGTTTGTCGCGCCGCGTCCAGCGGTTGTCGACCATGTACTTGGCCGCCGCGTAGTAGTCGTCGAAGACGTTCTGCTTGTTGAGCAGGTTGCCCGCGCGGTGCCACTCCTCGCCGTACTCACCGCCGCCGCGGATGTTCGCCACCACGAACACGCCCCCCTGCTCGACCCACAGCATGCGCCGCGGCGAGAATCCGGGCGTCTCGTTAACGCCGTAGCCGCCGTAGCCCCAGACGATGGTGGGGTTGTTGCTGTCGCGGTTGATCCCCTTCTTGTAGATGATGCTCAGCGGAACCTGCGTGCCGTCCTTGCTCGTTGCCATCACCCGTGCGACCTTGAAATCGCTGGTGTCAATGGGGCTGGTCTGCGCGAGGCCGGCGGGTGTTGCCATCTTGCTGCCGCTGGGGAGCTTCCACCACGCCGGCGGCGTGAGGAACGTTTCGACCTCAAGCAGCACGCCATCGGCCGTCGGAGCGACCTGGCCGATGTTCGAGACCGGCGGGAGCGAAACCGCCTCGGCCTTCTTGCCGTCAGCGCTGAACACCCACAGCTCGCTCGGCCCGCCCGCCTGGTACTGCACGTAGAGGTTGCCGTGCGCCACGGTGAGCCCCTGTCCCTCGAAGAAGCTGGTCTGGATGCTGTTGCGCGGGTGCTGGGGAACGATCTCGGCCGGCTGGAACGACGAGAGGTCCTTGACCGATTGACGGACGACCTTGCCCCTGGGTGCGTCTTTGCGGCTGACCATGTAGATGAAGCCGTTGTCGCCGAAGGTCGCCTGCACGATGCCGTCTTCCCACTTTGTGAGCTGCTTCCACTCGCCGCTCTTCTCGTTCTTGAGCCAGTGCATGAAGATGCCGCCGTCTCCGTCCTGCACGCTCGCGAGGGTGTACCCGCCCCCCTCGATCTCTTCGAGCACGATCTCGGCGATCTTGGGGAACTCCTTGCCGACCTCGTAGGTGTCCTTCTCGCTCGGCGTGCCAAGCACGTGCGAGTAGACCTGCACGTAGAAGTCAAGGTCGTCGGCCGCGCGCTCGCCCTCGTGGGGGTAGCGGGTGTAGTAGAAGCCGCGGTTGTCCGCCCTCCACGCGAGCGAGCCGCCGGCGGTGCCGCCCTGCGCCCGCGGGATCGTGTCGCCGAGTTTCTCGCCGCTCGACTTGAACACGTGCACGGTGCCGCTCTCGCTGCCGCCCTCGCTCATGCTGACGGCGACCATCGAGCCGTCGTGCGAGGGGACGAACCAGTCGATGGTCGTCAGGCCCTTGGCGTCGATGACGTTTGGATCAACGATGACCGTCGCCCTGTCTGACTCGCGCACCGAGGGCATCACAACCAGCATCGGCTGCTGCTTCGCCGGATCGTGCTTGAGGGCGAAGAGCTTGTCACCGCCGACCGCGTGGAAGTGGTCGTATCCAACCGAGGCGCCGGCCAGCAGCGTGGTCAGGCGCGAGCGGATTGCATCGACCGAGGGCAGGTTGTCCAGCACGTCCCGCGCGTAGGCGTTCTGCGCCTCGCTCCAGGCCTTGACAGCCGGGTCGTTCCAGTCCTCCAGCCAGCGGTAGTTCTCGGTGACCTTGACACCGTGGAACGTCTCGGTCGTGGGCTTCTTGGCCGCGGCCGGGTAGGGGGCGGCGGCTTTCGTCGCGGCGGCCTTCCCCTCGTCTTTCGCCGCGGGCGAAGTCGAGTGGCAGGCGACCAGCGAGAGAGACGCAAACAACAGGACAGAAGACGTGAGGGTGTTCAGGCGCATGAGGTAGTGTACCGATGCGCTCGATGGCAATCACTGTCGCGGTTTGTGGGCCGCGCGCTACGCTGACCGTCGTGTGTGCGTCGCCTTGTCGCTGCCCGCGGTGCCGTTGGGCGTCTCGCCGCTCCCGGGCCCTGGCAGCGGGCCACCTTCGATGGGCAGGTCCTTCATCAACCTGCCCGGCTTGAACTTCACAGTGCGGCGTGGCGGCACGCTGACGCGCTGAAGCGTCTTGGGATTCTGGGCTGTGCGGGCGGCACGCTGGCGCACCTCGAACACGCCGAAGTCGCGGAACTCAATCCGTTCACCGTTGGCGAGGCGCTCGGTCACGTGTTCCAGAAAGACCTGCAGCGTGTGGCGCACGTGCTCGCGGTCATAGCCGGTCGCGTGGGCGACAGAGTCGACAAAGTCCTTCTTGGTCAGCGTGGACATCGCGTCCTCCTGACAGACATACCGGCAACCCCGCCGGGTCGCCGCTTGGCCGAACACCTGATTTGCAAAGCCCTTACCGGAGAACCCGGGAGGGGATTTCACGCACGGTCACACCAGCGGGGTTCAAGAAGAGAACCCTGTCTACGGCAGTATGCCCGAGACTTAAGCGCTTGTCAATAGAGAACTTATCACCCTAGGGGGTGAACGAGGCCCAATCGCACCAGTTGAACGGGGCTTGGTTCCCGGGATTGCACAAATCGGCGGTCGACGACCCCTAGGGGAGTGGGGTGGCTGGGTCGTGGATGCGCTGCGGGCATCAAAAGCGGATTTCTACGCCCGCGTACAGGCCCGCCAGTGAGCCGTCGAACTTGTAGTACCCCGCATCCCCCTCGTTGCCCGACTCGCATTTCGCGGTGAGCAGGCGGTAGCCGATCTGCACGCCGAGGTTGTCGGTAGGACGCCAGGAGAACGTGGGTGAAACCTCAAAGCCCGTGCACGATGGGTCGCCCGGCCAGTAATTGGCGTTGACGTTGACATCGGCGGCGCAGCCGCAGGGGAGTTGCACATCGAGCCGGAAGCCCAGGAGCGCTGCGCCGAACGTCTCGCTGGCGGTGGTGCTGCCGCCTCCGCTGGAAACCGTGACATCCTGCGTGTGGATGCGCAGGCCGGCGACGCCGTAGATGTCAACGTGCACGTCCCCCTCGGTGCCAAAGTCACTCCCGACGATCCACTTGCCGACCATCGCGTGGAACGTTGACCACTCGAAACTGGTCGAGACGGCCGCGCCGCCGGCGACTGCGACCGAGCCGATCGTGAACCCGCCCGCGGGCGCTGCGCCGGTTGAGTCGCCGGAGAACGAGGCCCCGCCGACGCAGAAGAACCACCCGCTCTTCCAGAAGTCGTCGGTGCCCCAGCGGTTCTCCTCGTTCTGCGGGATGCGGATGGTGACCTGCCCCGCGGGGGAGGCCTTGGGGTCTTCAGCGTCGAGCGCTGAGAGCGCAACCGGCGGTGTGCCCGAGGCGCTGCCGGGCATGGTGAGGTCACCCTCGGGGGCGACGTACCACACCTGAGGCTCAAGGCGCACCGACCAGGCGCTTGGAGGGATGAGCTTCGGCGCCGGCGTTTGCGCCGGCGCGGGTGTTGCCGCCGGGCCCGCTGTTGCGGCGGTCTGTCCGAGCACAGCGCTTGGGGCGCACGCGAGTGCCGCGAGGAGGGCGTTGGCTGTCGCAACATTGCAACGGAAGGAGGGCATGGGCCGAGCGTACCCTCGCCGTGGAGCAGTTTCATGGCCGCACCGAGTACTCCGCACCACATCCCGGGCAACTTCGCAGGCGGGTCGGGCGAGAGCGGTAGCGCGGGCGTCGAACTCGCCCCGGGCGTGCGTGTCCCCGTCGCGGCGGTGGAGTTCATTTATTCGCGCAGCGGGGGGCCCGGTGGACAGAATGTCAACAAGGTGAGCACGCGCTGCCAGTTGCGGGTCGCGGTGGGGGTGATCCCGCTCCACGCCGAGGCGGCGCAGCGCCTGCGAGAGGCGGCCGCCCGCTACCTCACCGGCGGTGACGAGCTGCTGATCGACAGCGAGTCGGAGCGGAGCCAGAGCGGCAACCGGGCCGCCTGCCTGGCGAAGCTGCGCGAGCTGATCGTGCGGGCCAAGGTCCGCCCCAAGACCCGGCGGGCCACCCGCCCGACGCGCGGCAGCGTCGAGCGCCGCATCGGCGAAAAGAAACGCACGGGCGCGCGGAAGAAGAACCGCGGGGGAGCCGGGGATGACTGACGCGATGATGAAGAGGGCGTCGGATCGACACGGGTAACACGGATCCGGAAAGGACGCGGGCCAGTTCATGAGCATCACTTCTGTGGCTGTGTACTGCGCATCATCGGAGGGGTCATCGCCGCGCTGGCGTGAGGCCCTCACGGATCTTGGCCGCACGATCGCCCGCAACGGCATGACGCTTGTTTACGGCGGCGGCAGCGTGGGGATGATGGGGGCCGTGGCCGACGCAGCGCTCGCCGAGGGGGGCAGGGTGATCGGCGTGATCCCTCGGGCGATGGTCGAGGCCGAGCGTGCCCACCGCGGCGTGAGCGACATGCGGATCGTCGAGACCATGCACCAGCGCAAGGCCCTGATGGTGGAGCTGAGCGGCGCGTTCATCGCCGCGCCGGGGGGGTTCGGCACGCTCGACGAGCTCTTTGAGACCATCACCTGGGCGCAGCTTGGCATCCACGGCAAGCCGATCGGGCTGCTGAACACGGACGGCTTCTACGACGGCCTGCTCGCGTTCCTCGACTCGACCGTTGCGGCGGGCTTCATCCAGCCGCGGTTTCGCGCGCTGGTCCGGTCAGCGCCCGATCCCGCGCGCCTGCTCGAAGAGCTCCGGCGCGCGCAACCGGTGACGGGCGCCGGCTGGGCCCGCGCACCCGGCTGATGCTCAGGCGCCTACGCGCACCCCTGAAAGAACGCATCGATGAAGACGACGAAGTCGTTGTTGTCGAACAGCCCGTCAGCGCCGGCAACGCCACCCTGGCCGCCGAAGTCGGCGGCGGGGTTGTGCCCGAAGAAGGCGTCGATGAACGCGACGAAGTCGTTGTTGTCGTAGAGCCCATCGGGCCCCGCGTTGCCGCCCTGGGAGCCGATGTCGGCCGGGCAGCGGAAGTTTCGGATGAACCTGGTGTATCCGCCCGGCCCGACCACCGCGTCGAGCGTGTCGCTGCCGCCGGGGGGGTAGGCGATGCCGGCGTGGGCGAGGATCTCCGCATCGCTGAAGGGGACCAGCCCCGCGCGGGTCTGGATGTTCACCGCCGTCATCATCAGGTTCGCGAAGGCGCCCTGCACCGTGGTGTGCGGGTGACCGCCATCATCGACGAACCCGGCGAGGGGGTTGGTGTGCCCGCTGGTGTCGCGGTTGAAGAGCTGGATGTTGACGCTGCCGATGGGCAGGAACTGCGTCGGGCTGGCCGCGGTGCCCAGCAGCGTGGTGCCCAGGCCGTTGAGGTCGACCAGCGCAGCGCGGTGCTGGCGGGCGATGCCCGCGATCCCGGCGTTGACCTGCGCGATCGCGTTGCTCACGCGGGTGCGGCGGCTGGCGGTGCCGTAGAGCTGGCGTGTCACCGGGGCGACACCGAAGTCAACATAGTTGCAGACGATCAGCTTGAGCCCGGCGTTGTCCAGGGCCGTCACGGCGGTGTTGACGTTCGCGATGCGGGCGCTGACGTAGCTGTTGATCTGCGGGGTGCTCCAGAATCCCCAGTAGATGTTGAAGTAGGCGCTGCTGGTTGGGGCGAAGTCGTTGGCCCCGATCGCCACCACCGCGCAGTTGACGCCCTCGCTGGCCGCCTGCTGCGCGAGGCCGGTGTGCTGCCCCTGCGAGAGGGCGGTGGTGCTGTCGGCGTCGTAGCGCGCCCAGTTGAACCTGTACCCCGTGCGGCGCGGCTCACCCCAGGTGCCACCCGGCTGCGATGCGGCGGCGGCGGTCGGCCCCATGTTCACCCCGCGGAACTGCACCACCTGCATGGTCCAGTTCATCGCGTAGCTGTACGACTCCTCGCTGTACTCGTCGGTCAGGCTGTCGCCCATCGCGCCCAGCTTCAGCACCTGGCCGTGCGCGGCGGCGGCGAGGGTGAGTGCCAGGAGCGTGGCGGCTGCGCGGGTGGGTGTGGTCATGGTTGAAAGTGGCTCGATCGTTGGGCGAGAGGGTGAGGAGGTGGGGGGTGGGGGGGTGGAGGGTGGGCCCTTCTCTACTCTACGTGCAAACGGGCCCGGTGCCAGCGATCGGCGCTGCGGTTTGCCCGAATCCTCCGCTGCGCTGCCGCGGTGCGGGCTCGATAGCATGCGGCCATATGGCAGCGGCACAAGGGACTGAGTACGCGGTGATCGGCTCGGGCGTGGCAGCGCTGACCGCCACGATCGAACTCGCCCTGCGCGGCGCGGAGATCACCGTCTACACCGACACCGCCGCAGCGCCGCCCGCCTCGCGGGCAGCGCCCGCGGTCTTCACACCCTACCCCGGCGGCGACCTCGCACGCTTCCAGCGCTGGACCGAGTACGCCCACCAGACGCTGGCCGAGCTTGCCGACCACGAGCCGCGCAGCGGCGTGGTGATGCGCGAGCTGCGCGAGTACTTCTACAAGCGCCCGCAGCGCCCCCGCTGGCTCGACGACCTGCTGGGCACGCGCCCCATCCGGCCGATCCCCGCGCCGTTTGTCGAGGCCACCTCCAGCATCCGCGCGCACATCGACATGCTCACCTACCTGCCCTGGCTGCGGGCCATGGCCGAGCGCGCCGGCGTCGCGTTCATCGAGCGGCGGATCGCCTCGTTCGACCAGGCCTTCCGCTCCGGGCACCGGGTGATCATCAACTGCGCGGGCGTCGGCGCAGCGCGCCTCGCCTCCGATGCGCTGGTGAAGCCGATGCACGGCCAGGTGGTGCACACCCGCAACGACATCGGCCTCACCTACAGCCTCCACGACGACGCCGCCGGCCCGTCCGGGCAGGTCGCCTACATCTTCGTCATCGACGACCGCCTGGTGCTCGGCGGCACCTTCGACGCCGGCCGCAGCGACCAGGGGACCGAGCGCACCGCGATCGACGCCATCATCCAGCGCTGCCGCGCCCTGCTGCGCGCCGACGGCCACCCGCGCTGGGAGGAGCTGGGCGCAGAGGGGAGCGAGCTGCGCACCGTGGCGGGCGTGCGCCCCACGCGCGGGGCAGAGGGAGAGTTCGAGCGCACGCGGGTCGAGCGCGAGCCCTTCGGCCACGGCCGCGCGGTGGTCCACTGCTACGGCCACGGGCGCAGCGGCGCCTCCCTCTCGTGGTCAACCGCCGTCGACGCGGTGGAGCTGGCGGTGGGGGGGGAGTAGTCGCGAGTCGCCAGTCGCGAGTCGCGAGAGAAGACAGCGAGCAGGGCCACGAAAAAGGCCCCTCCGCATGGAGGGGCCTTGTGTGTGCGCAGGTTGCCCGAACGTCGATCGGCTCAGCGCCGGCGGCGACGGACCGCGATCGCGCCAAGGCCCAGCAGCGTGGCCGCGCCGGGGGTGGGGACGACCGTGAAGCCGATGTCGTAGAACGAGCCGAGGGTGGTCTGGCTGATGAAGTAGGGGGTGTTGAGCCAGCCGGTCATCAGTTCGTAGCGCATGTCGCCGCTGCCGCTGACGATACCGGTGTTGCTGCCGCCACCGTTGACCTCGTTCCAGTGGGCGTTGGCCGTGCCCGACCCGCCGCCGAGCTCGACCGGCACGGAGGTTGCGCCGGGCTGGTTGAACTCGACCTGGTAGGCCGCCAGCGCTGCCGCGCCGGTGAAGGCGCCGGTGCCGGTGGTGTAGACGCCGTTGGCGACCCACCACGTGCCGAAGCCCATCACGTGGGCCATCTCGTGGAGGATGACCGGCAGCAGCGTGCCGTTGGTCTCCATGTTGGCAAGGTCCGCGGTGTCAAAGTTCATGTTGCCGGTGGTCGACAGCCTGAAGCCGCCCTGGTTGACCGACCCGGTCGGCCCGGCCGAGCCGAGCACGCCGCCGACCCCGTCGATCGCGGAGCCGGAGGCGTTCATCGTGATGCCGGTGATGGAGATGCCCGGCCGGTAACCGGTGATCAGCCCCTGCCAGGTGGTGGCCGCGGTGGTGAAGACCGCCTGCTGGCTGGGCGTGAGCCCGCCGGTGAAGTTGACGGTGATGGTGAACGAGGCCTGCGCTGCGCCCGCGCACGCACAGACCGCGGCCACCGCCGCAACACGGAACAAACGAAAGTTCATCTCTCGCATCTCCCACAACGCTGTGCGATGCACAGCCCCGAGCGGCACTGGCGGCGGGAAGCCCGCGCGCAGCGACCGCTCGGGAGCGGGCGCAACGCACCGGCCCGCGGAAGCGGGCCGGCGACAGGTCACGGCAGCAAGGGGTGGGGGGGTCTCTCTCTCCTCTCGCGCCAGACGGGAACAGACTACCACACCCCCGGCCCATGTGCAAGGTGATTCGGTTGCCCTCCCCCTCGGGTAGCGACAGAGGCCCGACCGGCAGGAAGGGCAGCACAAGGCACTCAGGCAGCCTCGGATGGACACGGATAAGCACGGGTCAAGGCGCAGTCTTCTCGCTCTCCCCGCACGTTTGCGAGTCTTGCCCCCCCCTCCCCCCCTCCCCGACAAGAGCGGGCTGTGCCGATAAGAACCCCGCTGCGTGGCGAAGAACGCCAGTTACCCTTCCAATTCCCGTTCAAAAACGCAATTTCGCCCTCAGAAAACGGCGTTCGTCCATCGACGAACGGCATTTTTCCATCGACGAATGTCATTCATCCATCGACGAACGGCGTTTTTCCATCGATGGAAGACGTTTGTCCATCGACAAACGACGTTTTTTCTCAGAAAACGCCGTTTTCTGCGGGACAAATCCCGTTCTCTCCCCAAAAACAGCGTTTGAGCGGGGGGTGGGGGCCGCCTTCTGCGGCGCGGGTTCAGGGCGGAGTGTTTTGACGAACTCCATACCCTCACGCCGCATGAGCACACCGCCTTCCGCCAAGTCGGGCAGCGATGAGCGGGCCGCCGAGGCGGTGCCGTCTCCTCGGCGCCGGGTGCGGATGGAACGGTCGCAGGTGTGGCTGGTGACGTCGGTGCTGGTGCTGATGTCGATGATCCCGCTGTTGCAGCTGGTGCACGGGTGGATCACGGGCAACTCGTTGCCTCTGTGGGTCGTGTGGGCGGTGCTGGCGGCAGTGTTCGTGTTCAGCATCGCCGTCGCTGGCTATGTGCTGGTGCGGGCCGTCAGGCTCTGGACGCCGCTGATCGAGCACGGCTGCCGCCTCTGCCTGCGCTGTCACTACCCGCTGCCGGAGGAGCATGCGAGCGGCACCTGCCCCGAGTGCGGGCTGGGGTACGAGTTGGAGGCGACCATCGCCGCGTGGCGCGAGGGTGGGCTGGCCACGCGGCGACGCTGAGGGAGAAGCGGTGGACGCGTGGTATCGAAGGCCGCCTTAGGACTTCGGTGGGCCATGGGGCGTGAAGCGTTCAAGACCATGGCAGGCCATTGGTGAGGGGGCTCGCTGCGGGCGGCCGCGCGCTGCCGGGTGGGCGGTGCGGTTTCTCGCTGGCGGCCTCCTCTCCTTTCCACCACTCTCTCGCTCTCCTTTCCCCCTCCCCTTTCTTATCCGTGTCTATCCGCAATGATGATCAGGTCGCCGCGGCGACCTGGCGATCGTTCTTCCGGCTCGGCGTTCGCTTCGCTCCCGTTCGCACGGTCCCCTTCCCCTTGTCCGATGTCCCCTTGTCCGATTGTCCGCTCAGCCCCTTTCTGATCCGTGTTGAACCGCAGTGATGATCGGATCGCCGCGGCGACCTGGCGATCGGTCTTCCGGCTCGGCGTCCGCGCAGCTCCCGTTCGCACGGTCCTCGGCCTGCCCGGGCGGGATGTGGGCATGGGCTGGCGTTGCGTGTCCGTTGAGGTTTGGGCGCCCTTCCTTCCGGTCGGGCCTCTGTTGAGTGGTCGTCGGCGCGGGATTGACAACGCCCCGCGCTGACGGGCGCGGGGCGTTGGGTGAGTCTCGTCTGAGGCGCCGGGTCTGCTTACTTGGCGGCGGGTGCAGCCGGGGTGGGCGCGGAAGGGGTGAGCTTCTCGTTGATCAGCTTGATGAGCTCTTCTTCTTCACCGGGGCCGAAGCCGACGGCGGTGTGGAGGACCTTGCCCTCCTGGTCGATGAGGATCAGCGTCGGGATGCCCGAGATGCCGTACGCCTTGGCCAGCTCGTCGCCGGCGAGGAGGTTGAGGTAGGTGTACCCCATCTTCTTGATGTAGGCCGGGCCGGCGGCGGGCGACGACTCCCACGTGTTGACGCCGATCACGGTGACGGGCTTGTCCTTGAAGGCCACGGAGATCTTCTGGATGCTCGGCATCGCCTGCTTGCACGGCCCGCACCAGGTGGCCCAGAAGTCGAGCAGCACGATGCGGCCCTTGAAGTCGGCGAGCTTGTAGGCCTTGCCCGACTCGTCGTTGAGGGTGAAATCGAGGGCCGGGTCGCCGGCCTTGACCGTCATCTGCGGTGCGCCATCCTCCGGGGTGACGGTGCGCGTCTTGTACCCCTCGGGGGCCTTGAGCGCGAAGGTCTCGGCGGAGGGTGAGCTGTTGACCTTGAGGTCGGTGTAGGTCTGCGTGATCTTCTGCCTGCGGCCGCCGTCAGCGCCGGTCATCTCCATGGTGATCTCGGTGCGGCGGGGGTAGTTGTCAGCGCCCAGCGAGAGGCGGGAGGTCTCTATGAGCGTGCGCTCGCCGCCGGCGCCCTCTGCGCCGTCGTCCATCATGGGGAGCTTGATGTGCCGCACCTGGCGGACGGTGGTGACCTTCACGCCGCCGATGGTGGCGCTGCCGGGCTCACCCTCGATGACCTGCTCAACCACGGTGGGGTTCATGCGGCCCATGCGGTCGAAGCGCTGGTCCATGTACCACATGGGCAGGAGCATCCCTTCTTCACCATCGGGGAAGGCCGCGCCGTCGGGGATCGCGGTCTCGGTCATTTCCTTCTTGGCGGGGTCGATGGTGCGGACGGTGGTGCCATCGAAGGCGAAGGTGCGGCCCGCGGCGGGCGCGGCGGGGGCGGGAGTGGTGGCGTTGGGGGAAGAGGTGGAGGGGGGGGAGGGGGGCAGCTCGATGCGCCAGTTGCCCAGCGGCATGGCGGCATCGCTGAAGATCGCCACGACGCTGCCCTTGACGGTGGTGTCGGGCGCGAAGGCGTTGGAGAGCACCGACTCAACGGTGGCGGTGGCATCCTTGGCGGCCTTGGCGGCGGCCTTGGCCTTGTCGATGAGCTCGGCGGCCTCCTTGGAGATGACCAGGGGTGCGGCGGGAGCGGGGGGGGTGTCCTTGGCGGCGGGGATGGCC